>NZ_JBEXQJ010000054.1:0-38753 GCF_040612515.1 Streptomyces sp. NPDC006372
GACCACCCGGTGCTGGCCGCCCGCTCGTTCGACACGGCCACCACCGTCCGCCGCGTCGCCCGCACCGCCTCCGTCAGCTCCCGCACCCGCTCCCGCCCCCGCGCCGAGGTCCCGGCGCTGCCGGACGGTGAGGGGCTCGTCCTCGTCGCGAACGCCGGCGCGGGAACCGCCGAGCGTGCGCGTGCCCTGCGGGACGCCCTCCCGCTCGCCGAGGTCGTCGAGTGCGCGCCGCAGGACGTGCGCGCGGAGTTGGAGAAGGCCGCCGCCCGCGCCCGGGTCCTCGGTGTGTGCGGCGGGGACGGCACGGTGAACAGCGCCGCCCGGATCGCCCTGCGCTCCGGGCTCCCCCTCGCCGTCCTGCCCGGCGGCACCCTCAACCACTTCGCCCACGACCTCGGGGTGGAGGACGCGCGTGACCTGGCCCGCGCACTGCGGGCGGGCGACGCCGTGCGCGTGGACGTGGGGCGTTACGTGTGCGGCGACGAAGACGGCGTCTTCCTCAACACGTGCAGCGTCGGCGTCTATCCGGAGCTGGTGCGGGAACGGGAGCGCTGGTCGCCCCGGATCGGCGGCTGGTCGGCCGGGCTGCTCGCCGCCGTGCGCGTGCTGCGGGCCGACCGGCACCCGCTGGAGGCCGACTTCCAGGGGCGCACCCGTCCTCTGTGGCTGCTGTTCGCCGGGAACGGCACCTACCACCGCATGGGGCTGGCACCCGGCCGCCGGACGGACCTGGCGGACGGGCACCTCGACGTGCGGGTCGCGCACGGCGGGCG
The DNA here is from genome assembly GCF_040612515.1 of Streptomyces sp. NPDC006372. Classification (NCBI taxonomy): domain Bacteria; kingdom Bacillati; phylum Actinomycetota; class Actinomycetes; order Kitasatosporales; family Streptomycetaceae; genus Streptomyces; species Streptomyces sp. NPDC006372. Next base: position 774 of record NZ_JBEXQJ010000054.1, read on the forward strand.
CCGGCCCGCCGCCCGGCTCCTCGCCGCCGCCCTCGCCGGGCCCCTGACCCGCTCCCCCGCCCATGCGGCCGTGCAGGTGGGACGTCTGCACCTGGACCATGTGGCGCCCGGCACGCTCCTCGCCTACGACGGTGAGGTCACCGAGGTGGCGGGCCGCGTGACGCTGGAGAAGCTGCCGGAGGCGCTGACCGTCTACCGGCCGACGCCGCGACGCTGACTGACGTACTGTCAGTCCATATACCGGGAAGCGGGTCTCATTATTCGGCGGGCCTGGCGTACCGTGATCCCCTGCCGACCCGAACGGAAGGGGTGGGATCCGCCATGCCGGAACCACGGGAGACCGCGGTCTACACGCACGGGCACCACGAGTCGGTGCTGCGCTCGCACACCTGGCGGACCGCGGCCAACTCGGCCGCGTACCTGCTGCCCTCACTCGAACCGCACATGAGGATCCTGGACGTCGGCTGCGGGCCGGGCACCATCACCGCCGACCTGGCCCGGCTCGTGCCCGACGGGCACGTCACCGGCGTCGACCGGGCGCCGGAGATCCTGGCGCAGGCGCGTGCCACGGCGGCCGGCCGAGGGCTGGGCAACGTCGACTTCGCGGTCGCCGACGTGCATGCCCTGGACTACCCGGACGACACGTTCTGTGTCGTGCACGCCCATCAGGTGCTCCAGCACGTGGGCGACCCCGTACGGGCGCTGCGCGAGATGAAGCGGGTCGTCAGACCGGGGGGTCTCGTCGCCGTGCGGGACGCCGACTACGCGGCCATGACCTGGTTCCCGGCGTCCGAGGGGCTGGACGACTGGCTGGACCTCTACCGCCGGGTCGCCCGTGCCAACGGCGGTGAGCCGGACGCCGGGCGGCGGCTGAAGGCGTGGGCGCTGCGGGCGGGACTCACGGACGTCACGGCGAGCTCCGCGACGTGGACCTTCGCCACGCCGGACGAGCGGGCCTGGTGGAGCGGGCTCTGGGCCGACCGGACGACGGCGTCGGCGTACGCGGAGCGGGCCCGGCTGGGCGGGCACGCGAGTGAGCAGGAACTCCGGGCCGTGGCCGACGCCTGGCGGGAATGGGGGCGGCGGGAGGACGGCTGGTTCAGCGTGCTGCACGGAGAAATTCTCTGCAGAAAGGGAGCCTGAATCCCTGTTCCCCGGGCAACCGCTAGAACAGGAGGTTCGAATTATGGTTCCCATTCTGCTGGTGCTGCTTCTGGCTTTGATCCTTTTCGGCGCCGGATTTGCAGTAAAGGTGCTCTGGTGGATCGCGTTGGCGGTTATCGTGCTGTGGCTGCTGGGATTCGTCGTCCGCGGCACGTCCGCGTCCGGAGGCAGGGGCCGCTGGTACAGGTGGTGAGTGAGCCCCGGGGGACGGGGGGTCAGCCCCCGTCCCTGGGGAGCAGCGGTCCGAGCGGCCCGAGGTCCAGATTGAGGTCCTCGGGCCGCAGGTCGTAGCGCTCGCGCAGTTCCGTCATCCGCTCTTCGAGCAGCATCAGCGTGAGCCCGATCCGCTCCTCCTGGTCCTCGCTCAGGTCCCCCACGTCGAACCGGCGCAGCGCCTGGCGCTCCATGAGCTGGCGCAGCAGCTCCACCACCGTCAGCACGAGTTTGAGCAGGTCACGCTCGACCGTGTCGGGCTCCAGGTTCAGCCTGTTGCGCTGCGCCCCATCGCGCTGGCCGGGGTCGTCGGACGGCGTCACAGCAGCTCCTCGAACGGGGAGGGCACCTGCGCGTTCACCGAGCTGATGAGCGCGTTGAGGTCGATACGGACGAGATCCACGTCGGCGATGCGCAGGGTGATGTCCCCCGTGATCACGACGCCGCCGGCGAGCAGCCGGTCGAGCAGGTCCACGAGGGCGACCTCACGGCGTTCCACTACGGTCACGGCTTCTCCCCACCGGTCACGGCCTCCCCGGCGAACGAATAGGCCGCCCAGGGACCGGTGAGTTCGATGCGCATTCCGGGAAGCTCACCCTTGGTGCGGTCCACCAGTTCCACGAATTCCTCGGAATGCGCACGTGGCACGAGATATGCCGCGTTCAATACGTTGCGCCCGGTCGCCTTGGAAAGGGCGGGATTCTGCGGCGGATGCAGCCGGGAATCCTCCGCAAACGCGGAAAGCTGTTCGTGCAGCTGGGTCGAGAAACTCTCGGCTTTTTGCCACATTTCCTCGTGCGACCGGGTCTGAGCACGCCGCTGGCGCAGATAGTCCCGGCCCGACGCCGCTTTCCGCGCCGGCTCGGCGGTCTCCTTCGGCTCGGACTCGGCGTACACCTTGACGCCCCACTCGACCCGGCCCTCCAGCCGGTCGAGGGTGCGCTGGAAGTCCTCTTCGCGGGCTTCCAGCATCGTCCGTACGCCGCTGTCGTCCCGGAAGACGGTGCCCAGCCGGAGCGGCAGCGGCGTCGTGACGGTCGTCAGCGCGTCGATCACACCCTGGTGGGCCCGGGCGGTCTCGGTGAGCCAGTCCAGATCTTCCAGATGGCTGTGGAGCGGTTCCTCCGCGAAGTCCCGCTCCGGCACATGGCTGACCACGGCGACGAGGCCGTGATGGGTCAGCCCTCTGGGCGGATCACCCGCCACCCCCTTCAGCTGGGACTGCAGCGGTGTGCCGAAGGGGCGGCAGACGGCGTAGACGTACCGCAGACCGGTCACGGTGCCTCCTTCTCCTCCGCGCGGCCGGTCTCCAGTTCCTCCAGCCGGGCCAGCCTCTCGCGCAACTCGGCGTTCTCACGGGTCAGTTCATCACGGCGGGCTCGCGTGGACAGCGCCGGGTCGCTTTCCCACCAGTCGATTCCCATCTCCTTCGCCTTGTCCACGGAGGCGACGATCAAACGCAGCTTGATGGTGAGGAGTTCGATGTCGAGCAGGTTGATCTTGATGTCGCCCGCGATGACGATGCCCTTGTCCAGCACCCGTTCCAGGATGTCGGCCAGGTTGGCGCCGCCCCCCTGGCCGTAGGGCTCGGGCATCCTGCTGGGCGTCGTCATCGCCGGGTCCCTGCCTCAGCTTCCTCGTCTTCGTACTCGTCGTCCTCGTACTCCGCCTCCGGCTCGTCCTCCGGCTCCTCCTCGCCTTCGGCCTCCTCGTCGTACTCGCCCTCGGCTTCGTCCTCGTACTCGCCCTCGGGCTCCTCCTCGCCCTCCTCTTCGTCCTCGTCCTCCTCGTACTCGCCCTCGGGCTCCTCCTCGGTGCCCTCGTCCTCGGAGGACTCCTCGGACTCCTCCTCGGCGAGCGCGTCCTCGTGGCTGCGGACGACCTCGCCGTCGCGGATCTCACCGCGCCAGCTGTCCTCCGCCTCGCCCTTGATCGTGATGAAGCGCACGAAGTTCTTCAGGTCGAGCCGGGCGCGGCGGCCCTGGGCGCGCCAGATGTTGCCGGTCTTCTCGAAGAAGCCGGAGGGGTAGTACTCGATGAGCAGCAGGACCCGGGTCAGGTTCTCGGTGATCCGGTGGAAGGAGACGACGCCCTTCATGGTGCCCTTGGCCCCCTCGGAGGTCCAGGCGATGCGGTCGTCGGGAACCTGTTCGGTCGTGGTCGCCTTCCAGCTGCGGCTGGACCACCAGATCTTCGCCTGCCAGTCGGAGTGGGTGTCGTCGTCGCGGCTCGCGCTCTTGACGCCCTTCGCGAAGGTGCTGAAGTCCTGGTACTGCGTCCACTGGTCGTACGCGGTGCGCAGCGGCACACCGACGTCGATGTGCTCGATGATGACGGTGGGCTTGTTGCCGGAACGGCCCTTGCCCTTCTTGCCCCCGCCGCCCAGGTTCTTGACCGCCCCGGTGACCTTGTCCTTGAGGTGCGAGCCGCCGGTCTCCATCGCCGCGCGCAACGGTCCCTTGCCCTCGGCGATCTTGCGGCCCCCGTCGAGGGCGAGTTTGGCGAAGCCGGGGCTGTTGCCCTCGGCGATGTCGTTCAGCTTGCCGGTGGTCTCGCCGAGCTTGCGGCCGACTCCGGTCAGCATGCGGGTGGCCTGGGCGGCGAGGTACTCCTGCAACTCGGCCTTGAGCCGGTCGGCGGCCTCGCTGTGGGCCAGGTCCGTCAGCGGGTTCTTCGTCGCTCCGTCGGCGGTGGACTTCGCCGAGCCGAGAGTGTCGCTCATCCCTCACCGCCTCCCTTCGGCAGTCGGGACCGGGCGCTGCCGCCCCGGCCGCCGGCGGTCGCCTTCTTCGCGGCCGTGGTCTTCTTCGCCGCCGCCTTCCGGCCCGCCGTCTTCTTGGCGGGGGCCTTCTTGGCAGGGGCCTTCTTCGCGGGTGCCTTCTTCGCGGCCTTCTTCGCAGGCGCCTTCTTGGCGGGTGCCTTCTTCGCCGCCGGCTCCGGCTCCTCGTCCTCCTCGGGAGCGGAGTCCTCTGGCTCCTCGGGCTCCTCGTCCTCGTCGTACCCGGTCTCCTCGGCGTCGTCCTCGCGTCCGCCGGACGCCGCGCCCGACAGCTCGTCGCGCATCTGTGCCGTACGGCCGTGCAGCCGGTCGGCGAGGGAGCCGAGCTGCCGCTCGACCATGGCGCCGGAGGCGGCCTTGCCCACCCCGCGCAGGTCCCCGCGCAGTTGGTCGCCTATCTCCTTGAACTGCGGGTTGTTCTTCAGCTGCTGCTGGACCAGCTCCGCGACCATGCGCGGGCTCAGGTTCAGCTTCTTCCCGGCCACCAGTCCGCCGACGGCGACCGCCATCTTCAGCTTTTTGGTACGCCCAAGGAGATATCCGGCCCCCACCGCGAGGCCCAGTCCCGTTCGGTTCATTGTGTGTTCCCTTGTTGGCCTGTTCCCGCGCTCCCGCGCGTAGCGGTCTCCAACCGGTCGAGGAGTTCGTCCTCGAGGCGGTCGAACTCCTCCTCCGTGATCTCCCCGGCCTCCAACTGCTCCTCCAGACGGGACAGCTCCGCCCGGACCGTGGCGGGGTCGTAGTAGATCCGCTCGGCCTCCTGGAGCACCTGCTTGATGGCCCAGGCGCTGCCGCGCGCCGGTGCGAGCGGCAGCAGCAGCACCTCGGAGATCAGGCCCATGTCGTCACCCCGCTCCGGTGTCCGTGCCGCTCGCCGCGGTGCCCGCCGGCTCGGCCGGGCCGGACTCGACGAAGCTGTACGGCGGCAGCGGGCCGTTGATCCGCACCTCCAGGTGCGGCATGTCCTTGCGGGCCTGCTCCACCGCGGCCAGGAAGTTCTCGGCCGACTCCCGGTCCACCAGGAACGACACGTTGGCCAGCCAGCCGGTGGACTCGGGGCCCACGCTCACGTCCTCGGCGGCGGGCTCCAGGACGCTCTGGAGTGCGGCGGCGTCGTCGGCCTCCTTGGCCTTGACCGCGGCCGCCACCAGCTCGCCGAGCCGGATCTTGTCGTCGTAACTGCCGCCGCCGGACTGCCGGTTGGCTTCCGCGAGACCGCGGATGTCCGGACTCTCGGCCATCACCTGGTGCAGGACGGCCTCTTCCACGTGATTGGCCTTCACGTTGTACTCGACCCGGCCGTCCAGGGCGCGCAGGCGCTCCTTGTAGTGCTCGGCCCGCTCGGCGAGCACACCCGTGATCGAGTTGTCGTCCGGGGCGACGCTGCCGAACCGCATGGGCAGCACGCAGGCGGCCGCGCCCGCCTCGCTCAGCACATTCTGGTGGGCGAGCAGGTCCCTGCGCTTGGGCCGCAGCCCTTCGGGCGCCTCGCTGACGACGGCCGCCAGATCGCCCTCGCGCAGGATGCGCACCGGGCGGGGCGGGTCACCGACACCGCCCATGCCCTCGGGGAGGGACGGATGCGTGCTCGCCGCGATGCCGTAGACGTAGGTGCTCACTCCTGCTCCTCCTTCCGGCGGGACGACGTGCTCTTACGGGCGCGCGGGCGGGACTCGCCCTGACGCTCGGAGCCTTCCTCGCGCGCCTCCTTGAAGGCGTCGGAGATGGTCTCGGCGGCGCCCGACAGCGCCCCCTTGGACTTGCCGCGCGCACCGGACTCGGTCATCTCGCCGACCAGGTCGGGCAGGCCCGGGTCCTTCCGGGGCCCGGCCTCCAGGTCGAGCCGGTTGCACGCCTCGGCGAAGCGCAGATAGGTGTCGACGCTGGCGACGACAACCCGTACGTCGATCTTGAGGATCTCGATGCCGACCAGGGACACCCGGACGAACGCGTCGATCACGAGCCCCCTGTCCAGAACCAGTTCAAGTACGTCGTAGAGACCGCTGCTGCCGCCTCCGCCGCCTGTCTGCTGTGCCGGTACGACAGTCATGCCGGATGCTCCTCCTTCTCTGGGAATGCGGTTCCGGTCGGGCGGCCTAGCGGCCGCCGGACCTGCGCGCGTCGGACCGACCACGTTCGTAGCGTCCAACGCGCCGGTAGCCGGTGAGCTGCCCCTGGGGGTCGAGCTCCACCTGGTAGGTCGCCATCAGGCTCATCGTGTCCGGCACGCGTTCGAGTTCGAGGACCTCGACCTCGAGCGACCAGCCCGCCTCCGTCTGCTCGAAGGCCGACACGGACTCGGCTTCCATGCCGGTCAGCTCCGCGAGCTGACCGCGCGCCTGGCGCAGCACCTCCATCGGGCCCGGCCGGTCGCCGGCCGCCTGACGATCGGTCGATGTACGCGATTTCTGTGAGTCCTGTTCGTTTTGTGAATCTTGTGACTCTTGCGTGTTCTTTGTGTTCGACATGGCCACCTCCCCCTCCGTGTGGCCGCAAGAGTGTTCGCCAAACCTCAACGGGCGCATGCATCTGACACCCACCGCCCTCACACGTGTCGGCTCAGCCGCGCAGGGCTGCCAGCCGCCGCCGGGCCGGGCCCAGCGCCCGGCCGCGGTTCAGCAGGCCCGACCAGGGGTTCGTGCGGGCCTGCTCGACCGCGTCGGCGATGGTCCAGCGGCGGGCGTGCAGTTCCGGATCGTCCAGTTGCTCCCAGCTGACGGGGGTCGCCACGGGCGCGCCCGGCCGGGGCCGGACGGTGAAGGGCGCGACGGCCGTCTGCGCGTAGGCGTTGCGCTGCACGTCGAGGTAGAGCCGCTCACCCCGGTCCTTCTTGCGGGCGGCGGTGGTGAGCCGGTCGGGGTGGGCGCCGGCGAGCGTGTCGGCGACGTCCCGGGCGAAGGCGCGCACCTCGTCGAAGTCGTGCCGGCCGTTCAGCGGCACGATCACGTGCAGCCCGCGCGAGCCGGTGGTCATCAGCGCCGAGGGCAGCTCCAGCTCGTCCAGCAGCTCCCCCACCAGCCGGGCGGCCTCCCGGACGGCCTCGAAGTCGTCCCCCGCCGGGTCGAGGTCGAAGACCAGCCGGTCGGGGTGGTCGGCGCGGTCGGCGCGGGACAGCCAGCGGTGCAGGGTGATGCTCGCCTGGTCGGCCAGGTAGAGGAGGGTCGCGGTGTCGTCGCAGACGGTGTGGCAGACGGTCCCGCCCTCTTTGGACAGCTCGACGCGGTCGATCCACTCCGGGTAGTGGTCCGGGGTGTTCTTCTGCATGAAGCGGGGGCCGTCGAGGCCGTCCGGATGCCGCTCCAGCATCAGCGGACGGCCGCGCAGGTGCGGCAGCATGAAGGGTGCGACGGCCCGGTAGTAGTCCACCAGGTCGCCCTTGGTGTACTCCTTGGCGTCCCCGCCGCCGGGAAAGAGCACCTTGTCCGGCCGGTGGACCTCCACGGTGCGGCGGCCGGCCCGCACCCTGCGCGTGCCGTCGCCGCCGCTCACGGCACGACCGCCTCCTCCACCAACAGCCGCCCGGCCGCCGCGATCGACTCCGCGTCGATGCCCGCGGCGTGCAGCTGCTCGTCCGGGGACGCCGAGCCCGGCATGCTCCGTACGCCGAGCCGTACCAGGCGCGGTACGGGGCGCCCGTCGGTGAAGGCGTCGAGGACCGCGTCGCCGATGCCGCCCTCCGGGTGGTGGTCCTCCACGGTCACCAGGCAGCCGGTCTCCTCGGCGGCCCGCCGCAGGGTTGCCCGGTCGACGGGCTTGACGGAGTACAGGTCGATCACGCGTGCCTGGATGCCTTCGCCGGCCAGGGCGTCGGCGGCGGCCAGGGCCTCGTGCACGGTGACCCCGGCCGCGACGAGGGTCAGCCGGTCATGGCCGGAAGAGCGCAGCACCTTGCTCCCGCCGACCGGGAACTCCTCGTCCGGGCCGTAGAGCACCGGGCTCTCGCCGCGCGAGGTGCGCAGGTAGCGGATGCCCTCCAGGCCGGCCATCGCGCCGACGAGCTTCGCGGTCTGGTTGGCGTCGCACGGGTACAGCACGGTGGAGCCGTGCACCGCCCGCATCATCGCCAGGTCCTCCAGGCCCATCTGGCTGGGCCCGTCCTGGCCGATGGCGACGCCCGCGTGCGAGCCGACGAGGTTGATGCCGGCGCCGCTGACGGAGGCCATCCGGATGAAGTCGTGGGCCCGGGTCAGGAAGGCCGCGAAGGTGGCGGCGTACGGCACCCAGCCGCGGGTCGCGAGCCCGACCGCGGAGGCGACCAGTTGCTGCTCGGCGATGTAGCACTCGAAGTAGCGGTCGGGGTGCTCCTTGGCGAAGAACTCGGCGCGGGTGGAGTCGCCGACCTCGCCGTCCAGGGCGACGATGTCGCCGCGGCCGGTGCCGAGCGCGGCCAGCGCCTCGCCGAAGGCGTTGCGGGTGGCGACCTCCTCACCCTTGTCCCACTTCGGGAGTTCGAAGTTCCCGGTGTGGACGGAGTGCAGCATGCGGGCGGCGGGCGGCTCCTGCACCCGTACGCGGATGTCTCGGGGGCCGCCGAGTTCGGCGATCGCCTCGTCCGCCTCGGGCAGCGGCTTGCCGTGCAGGCCCTCGCGGTCCTGAACGCCCTCCACGCCCTTGCCCTTGAGGGTGCGGGCGAGGATCGCGGTGGGCTGGCCCTTGGTGGAGGCGGCCTCGCCGTAGGCGCGGTCGATGGCGTCCACGTCGTGGCCGTCGACCTCGATGGTGTGCCAGTCGAAGGCCTTGAAGCGGCGGGCGTAGGCGTCCAGGTCGTGCCCGTGCCGGGTCGGGCCGCGCTGGCCGAGCCGGTTCACGTCGACGATCACGGTGAGGTTGTCCAGGTGCTCGTACCCGGCGTGCTCGGCGGCCTCCCACACGGAGCCCTCGGCCAGCTCGCTGTCGCCGCACAGCACCCACACGCGGTAGCCGGTGCGGTCGAGCCGCTTGCCGGCGAGGGCGATGCCGACACCGACCGGCAGGCCCTGGCCGAGCGAGCCGGTGGCCGTCTCGACCCAGGGCAGACGCTGCGGCGTGGGGTGCCCTTCGAGTCGGCTGCCGAGCTTGCGGAAGGTGAGCAGCTCCTCGTCGTCGATGGCGCCGGCCGCCTTGTACGCGGAGTAGAGCAGTGGGGAGGCGTGCCCCTTGGAGAGGACGAAGCGGTCGTTGCCGGGGTGTGCGGGGCGGTCGAAGTCGTAGTGGAAGTGGTGGGCGAGCAGGACGCCCATCAGGTCCGCCGCGGACATCGAGGACGTGGGGTGCCCGGAGCCCGCGGCGGCGGAAGCGCGGACACTGTCCACGCGCAGCTGCTGGCCGAGGTCGGTGAGTTCACCGGTGTTCATGAGTCTCCTTTCGCGGAATCGTCCGGCGCATCGGATCGCTTGACGGGGCCGGGGGCGGTGTCGGGGCCCGGGGGCGGCTGGCCGGGCGGAGGTTCGAGGGTGCTCGGGCCGGGCTGGTCCTGGGCGGGCTCCCCGCCGGGCTGGTTCTTCGCGGGCTCACCACTGGTCCCCTTGGCTGGCTCACCACCCGGCTGATTCTTGGCGGGCTCCCCACCGGGCCGGCTCTTCGCGGGCTCACCACCGGGCTGGTTCTTCGCCGACTCCCCGCCCGGCTGCCCCTTCGCCGGCTCGCCACCGGGCTGGTTCCTGGCCGGCTCGCCGCCCGGCCGGCCCTTGGCCGACTCCGCCTCGGAGCGCTGCTCCGCGAACCGGGATCCGGGCCCGCCCCCGGACGGCTCAGCCCCCGGGCGTCCCTTCGCAAGGTCCGCCTCGGAGCGCTGCTCCGCGAACCGGGGACCGGGCCCCCCGGGCCCATCGCCGGGCGGCGTTCCGCCCGGGCGGCCCTTCGGCGTCTCGGCCTCGGTGCGTGGCTGCGCGGGCCCGGGTCCGGGTCGTACCTGCGTCGACCCGGATCCGGGCTGCCCCTTCGCGGGCTCTTCCCCGGTCCCGCCCCGCTCGGGTTCGTCATGGGTGTCGGACGCGAGCGCCGCTCCCGGCCCGGACCGGGCCTCCTCGCGCTGTCCGGGCCCGCCCGGCACCCGGGCCACCTCCGGCGACGACGTGTCCAGCGGCACGGACCAGGACCGGACGAGCCCCAACTGCACGGCCTGCCGCGGCAGTACCGCGTCCAGCAGCCAGTCGGCCGCGACCCGGACACGGTTACCGGGCATCGCCGCCAGATGGTAGCCACGCGCGACCGCCCCGGCCGGCACCCCGGACAGGGACACGCCCAGCGGGTTGGCGGCGGCCTTCGCACCACCCAGGTCGACGACGAAACCGAGGTCCCGGTGCCGGTAGGGCCGGCGCGCGCCGCCGAGCCCCAGCGAGGCGGCGACGTTCTCCGCCGCGACCTTGCCCTGCCGCCAGGCGTGCTGCGCGGTCATCGGCGTGTAGCCGCCCGGCTTCTCGAGGTCGGGCACCGCCGCCACGTCACCGCAGGCGAACAGCTCGTCCCGGCCCGGCACCCGCAGGTGCGGGTCGACGAGCAGCCGCCCCTTCTCGAGCGGCAGCCCGAGGGACTCCACCAGCGGGTCGGGCCGTACGCCCACGCACCACACCAGCGTCCGGGTGTCGACGAACTCGCCGTCGGTCAGCATGACCCCGTCGTGCGTGGCCTCCTTCACGGAGGTGCCCATCCGCACGTCCACGCCCCGCTCCCGCAGCACCCGGTCGGCGGTGGCGGACAGCTTCTCGTCCATCTCGGGCAGCACCCGCGGGGCCACGTCCAGCAGCAGCCAGCGCGGCCGCATGCCCTGTCGCAGCGGATGCTTGCGGACCTGTGCGTCGGTGAACATCTGCCCGTGCGCGGCGACCTCGGTCCCGGTGTATCCGGCACCGACCACGACGAAGGTGCACCGCGCTGCGCACGTCTTGGGGTCGTCCGCGGCGGCCGCGAGCTCCACTTGCCGGGTCACGTGGTCGCGCAGGTAGAGCGCCTCGGGCAGCCCCCGGAAGCCGTGCGCGTGTTCGGCGACGCCGGGGATGGGAAGCAGCTTGTTGACGCTGCCGGCGGCGAGCACCAGCCGGTCGTAGGAGAGTGTGCCGCCCTCGCCCTCGGGGCCGGTGTAGTGCAGGGTGCGCCCGTCGAGGTCGATGCCGTCGGCCTCGCCCAGGACCAGCCGTACGTCCGGCAGCGTGTCCGAGAGGGAGACCGTGACCCGGCGCGGCTCCAGGACACCGGCGGCGACCTGGGGCAGGAGGGGCAGATACAGGAAGTAGTCGGTCGGGTTCAGCAGGGTGATGTGGGCCCGCCCCCGGGTGATCCGGGACAGGGTGCGGGCCGTGCGGTATCCGGCGAAGCCGGCACCGACGATCACGATGCGGGGTCGACTCACGGTTGGCTCGCCTCCGGCGCTGTCGCGTACCTGGGGAGCCTTCCGCGTCCCCCTGGCCAGGGCACCCAAACGTCCGCGGGGCCACCGCTCGCCCGAACGCGGCCGGTTTCCGGCCCGGCGCCCGGGTACCCGGTGCGGGATACGGACCGCCCACGTCGCGGAGGCACTTCCCCATGCCCGAGTACGGTTACTTCCTCTCGTGCGAGCAGTACGGACCGGCCGAGCTCATCGAGCAGGCGCGGATGGCCGAGCAGGCCGGCTTCCAGGCGCTGTGGATCTCGGACCACTACCACCCGTGGAACGACGAGCAGGGCCAGAGCCCGTTCGTGTGGTCGGTGATCGGCGCGCTGTCCGAGGCGGTGTCCCTGCCGATCGAGACGGCGGTGACCTGCCCGACGGTGCGCATGCACCCGGCGGTGGTGGCGCAGGCCGCGGCGACCAGCGCGGTGATGACGCACAACCGCTTCCGGCTCGGCGTCGGCTCCGGCGAGGCGCTCAACGAGCACATCCTGGGCGACCACTGGCCGCCGGCCCATGTCCGGCTGGACATGCTGGAGGAGGCCATCCAGGTGATGCGCCGGCTCTTCACCGGCGAGGAGGTCAACCACCACGGTCCGCACTACACGGTGGAGAACGCCCGGCTGTACACGGTCCCGGACGAGCCGATCCCGATCGACATCTCCGGCTTCGGCCCGGCGGCGACCCAGCTGGCGTCCCGCGTCGGCGACGGCTACATCTCGATCATGCCGGACGAGGCGATGGTGGAGCAGTACCGCAAGGGCGGAGGCGGTGGAAAGGTCGTCAGCGGCGGCACCAAGGTCTGCTACGACACCGACAAGGACGAGGCCGTGCGCACCGTGCACCGGCTCTGGGCGAACGAGCAACTGCCCGGCGAGCTGGGCCAGGTGCTGCCCTCACCGAAGCACTTCGAGCAGGCGCAGCAGCTGGTCACCGAGGACATGGTGCGCGAGAACCGGGTGTGCGGCGACGACGTGGACGAGCACGTGGCCGAGCTGAAGCAGTTCGCCGACGCGGGCTTCGACCGGGTCTACGTCAACCAGATCGGCCCCGACCTGCGCGGCTTCTTCGACCTCTACCGCACGAAGGTGCTGCCGCAGCTCCAGCAGGCCGTCTGACCAGCGAGTGGTTCCGGGTGGCCTGAAGCCACCCGGAACCACCTGTGCCGAGCGGAACCCGAGCGGGACCGCCGACCAGCGCGACTAGCGTCGGACCAGCCCGGCTACCTTGCGTGCCGCCAGGGCCCCGGCGCCCACGGTGAGGGCCGCGCCCATCCACCCCCGGTTGCGCGACACCCACTGCTGCGGGCTGTCGTCCAGGGCCTCGTCGTCGAAGCGCCCGTGCGCGCCGAAGTCGTCGCCGTGCGGGCCGTCCGCGGGCGACCACAGGTTCGCCGGCCCTTCGTGCGCCCCCTCTTCCTGCTGCGCGTCGAAGTTGGTGCGCGCCAGATAGCGGTCCAGCAGCCCGGGAACGACCGCGTTGGCGACGAGCGTGGCGACCGTGGAGCCGCCCACCCAGTACTCCCGGCGCCGCGCGTGCGACGCCGCGTGCACGATCGCCCGGGCCGCGACCTCCGGCTGGTACACGGGCGCGACGGGCCGGGCCCGCCCCGGCATCCGGTTCAGCACCCAGTCGAACTGCGGGGTGTTGAGGCCCGGCATCTGCACCATCGTCGTCCGCACCCGGCTGCGCGAGTGCAGCAGCTCGCAGCGCAGGGACTCGTTGAACCCCTGGATCGCGTGCTTGGCCCCGCAGTACGCCGACTGCAACGGGATGCCCCGGTAGGCGAGCGCGGAGCCGACCTGCACGATCGTGCCCCGGTCGCGCGGCAGCATGTGGCGCAGGGCGGCCCGGGTGCCGAACACGAAGCCCAGGTACGTCACCTCCGTGACCCGGCGGAACTCGTCCGGGGCGACCTCCGTGACCGGTGCGAAGACCCCGGTGAAGGCGTTGTTGACCCAGACGTCGATGTGGCCGAACGTGTCGACGACCTGCTGGGCCGCCGCGTCGACGGCCGTGGCGTCGGAGACGTCCACGCCGATGACGAGCGCCTCGCCTCCGGCGCGCCGTACCTCGTCCGCGGCGGCCTCCAGTCCCGTACGCCCCCGGGCCAGCAGAGCGACCTTGTCGCCCCGGGCGGCGAAGGCCCGGGCCGTGGCCCGTCCCACTCCGCCGCTGGCTCCGGTCACCACGACGACTCGGCCGTGCTTGTGCTTGTGCCGTGTTTCCGTCTTGCCCACCTCGTATCAGGCCTTTCGGTGGGGTACTTCAGGAGCGTCCGAGGGCCGCGGGGGCACGCTGCCCGGGGCGGGCCCGCCGGCGGCTCCGCCGACCGGCCCGGCGGCGGGCGGGGCCGGCGGTACGGGCGGTACACCGGCGGGCAGCCCGGCGCCGGAGCCGGGCCGGGAGGCGGACGGCCGGGCCGCGCCTCGCAGCACGTACGCGAGGGCGCCCAGGATCACGGCGGTGATCAGCGCGGCGGCCCAGTCCGGCAGACCGAGGGCGAGGGCCAGTCCCACGGCGAGCGCGAGGGCCGCGCCCGCGTACAGGGCGAGGGCACCGGACGCGGCGTACAGGGCCGCCTTGCGGCGCTGCTTGCGCGTCTGCTCACGCAGTTCGTCCCGTACGGTCTCGCGCGCCACCTGTGCCAGCTCGTCCACCAGATGCTTGTCAAGATGCTCCAGGTGATCCAACGGCTTCATGCCCGACCGGGTACCCTCGCCCCCTGGCGCGTAACTAGGCTCGTCACCATGGAGATTCTGGGTACCACGCTGCGCGTCTGCGTCGACGACCTCGAGACCGCGATCCCCTTCTACGAGCGGCTGGCGGGCGGCAGAGCCCAGCGCTTCGAGCGGGGCGGTGTCCAGGTGGCGGCGATCGGCTGCTTCCTGCTGATGAGCGGGCCCCCGGCCGAACTGGAGGTGCTGCGCAAGGTGGCCGCGACGATCGCCGTGCAGGACGTCGACGACACCCACCGGGTGCTCACCGAACTGGGGGCCCACATCGTCGCGGGCCCCATCGCCTCCCCGGCCGGACGTAATCTGATCGCGCTGCATCCGGACGGGTCGATCTACGAGTACGTGGACCGCAATCCGTGATGCCCGGCGGGGCCGGACTCAGCGCGGCCCCGGCCCCTCGATCATCTCGGCGGTGATCGCCCAGCGTTGGTGGTCGCGCCAGGCCCCGTCGACGAAGAGCATCTTCGGCGAGAAGCCCTCCAGGCGGAACCCGCAGCGGCGGGCCAGGGCGATCGACGCGGCGTTCGCGGGCTGGACGTTGATCTCCAGCCGGTGCAGCCGCATCGGGCCGAACGCGTACCGCACGACGAGGTCCAGTCCTTCGCGCATCAGCCCGCGCCCGGCGGCGTGCGCGAAGGCGCCGTAGCCCAGCGCCCCGGACTGGAAGCCGCCCGCGACGATGTTGTTGATGTTGATGAATCCGGCGACGGCCCCGTCGTCCTTCTCGCAGACGAGGAAGCCGGCCTTGGACGGGTCCTCGATCAGCCGGCCCGCGTACGCGGTGTACGCCGACGCGCCCTCGGGCGGGAAGAGCCACGGGCGGTGCAGGTCCCTGCTCTCCCGGGCGCGGGCGGTGAACTCGGCGCCGTCCTCGTAGGTGAAGTGGCGTACCCCCACCCGGGGGCCTTCGGCGAGGTAGCGGGATGCGTTGTGCGGCACCCCGCCACAGTAACCTCGCCGCCTGAGGTCTTCCCGTCAGGAGCCGGCGACCGGCAGCCGCAGCACTCCTGTGTTCCGGGGCCCGCTGACCACGGTCACCGGCTTGATGCCCCTGTTGCCGAAGTACGCGTCGTCGCTGGCCGCGATCACGAACCGCAGCCGGTGCCCCGTCGCGTACCGGTGCACGATCCCGGGCAGGGTGACGGTGAAGCTCTTGGTCACGTCCGGCACGCGGACCGGCGCGACGAGGCGGCGCACCAGGGTGCGGGTGCCGTCGGGGGCGACGTCGTAGAGCTTGGCGAACAGGACGAGCCTGTCGGCCGCGTCGTGGGAGTTCTGGGTGCGCTCGGCCTTCGGGGAGCGCACCTTGAGCGTGGCCCGGGGCGCGCCCACGACATCGAGGGGGCGTGCCAGAGGAGCGCTGGTCCAGTCGAGGTAGGTGCCCTCGGTGTCGCGCGGCGGGGCGGCGGGCAGTCCGAGGGGGCCGGCCAGCGAGCTCTCCGAATGGCTCGTGGGGGCGGTCCAGTTGGTGTAGCTCCGGCTGCCGCGGGCCACCTTGTTCCGGTTGTCGACGAGTTTGCCGTCGCCGGAGAGGAAGAAGGTGCGGTCCTGCGCCGGAAGCCGGTCGGCGGTGGCGTAGGTGCGGTCCGGGTCGGTGATCCAGTCCCGGTGGTAGGCGAAGGCAGGTCCGGTGTCGACGTCCGTCCGTCCCCGCAGGTGGCGGTCGAACCAGGCGAGGACGCGCCGGCCGACGTAGCTGGTCTCCAGGTTGCCCTTCGACAGGTCGAGTTCACCGGCGGCCGAGCCGGTGAGCCCGGCGCTGTGGCCCCAGGACTGCCAGATCATCTTCACGGGCGTGCCCTGTGCCGAGAGCGTGCGGTACGTCGCCGTCGCCTCGTTGAGGTTGAAGAGCGTGTCGGCCTGCCCCTGGACCAGCAGGGTGGGCGTCCTGACGCGGTGGAGGTACGACGCCGGGGAGACGCTCCGGGCGAAGGCGAGCAGCTCCGCGGTCCGGTCGGCGGGGTAGCTGCCCGAGTTGAGTGTGTGGATGGTCCGGCAGGCCCTGGTGACGAAGTGCAGGCACTTGAAGGAGTTGACGCGGGACGGGGCGACGTTGGGCTGGAGCAGCGGCTGGCCCTCGCCGATGAGGTAGAAGCCGTTGGTCCACTGCCATTTGAAGACGCCCGGGACACCCCTGCCGCCGACGGTGTTGTTGGGGGCCAGCGCATACGCCAGGTCGTTCCAGGTGATCATGGGGACGAGCGCGTCGAGGCGGTGGTCGACGGCGGCCGTCGCCAGCTGGACGGCGCCGCCGTAGGAACCGCCGATCATGCCGACGCGCGGGTCTCCCGGGGCGTCCAGGGTGACGAAGTCGACGGTGGTCCCGTCGTCGGCGGTGCGCTTGCCGCCCAGGAAGTCGACCAGCTGCGAGGCGGCGGCGCCGTCGATGTCCGGGTCGTCGAGGGAGATGAGGCAGCCGCTCCTGCCGAAGCCGAGGCCGGAGTAGACGAGGGAGACGTAGCCGCGCTGGGCGAAGGCCTTGCCGACGGTGTCCGTCGAGCCGTCCGACTTGCTGCCGCCGAAGCCGTTGGTGCCGAGCACGGCGGGCGCCGGGTGGGCGCGGTCCACGCCCGCGGGGCGGTACAGGTCGGCGTCGACCGTGCAGGGACGGCCGCCGGAGCTGACCGTGAGCTTCAGCGGGGTGACGGTGTAGGCGGGGTCCGCCGTCGCCGGTGGGGTGAGGGTGAGGGGGGCGGCCAGGGCGGCGCCCAGCACGAGAGCAAGGGGTGCGCGGGATCTGGGCACGCGTCGGGACACTCGGACCTCCACGGTGGGGACGACGACATCCGGGCAGCTGGATACCGACCAGTAGGTACTGGCCGGTAGTCATGGTGTGACACGTGTCAGGAGGCGTCAATCACCGAAACGAGGGTTCTTGACACGATTTCAGTAGGGGGTCGTCAGCTCAGGGCCGGTTCGTCGAGCGTCAACGTGCCTGCCGTCGCGTCCAGTTCGCCCAGAGCGCCGAACGGAACGGTCAGCGCGCCGTCGCAGTGGCCGAACCCGAACTCCTCCACGACCGGGACCCCGAGACCGCCGAGCCGGTCGGCGAGGACCGCCCGCAGCTCCTCGTACGGGCCGCACGACTCCCACGAGCCGAGCACGATCCCGGCGACCCCGTCCAGCCAGCCGGAGCGCAGGAGTTGCGTCAGGTACCGGTCGAGGCGGTACGGGCTCTCGCCCACGTCCTCGATGAGCAGCAGCCCTCCCCCGGCCCCGGCATGCGCGTGCGGGGTGCCGAGGTCACTCGCGAGCAGGCTCAGGCAGCCGCCCAGCGTGACGCCCCGGGCGCGGCCCGGCACCAGCACCGCGCCGCCCGGGGGCACGGCGGTGAGGGTCCGTGCGGACTCGGGGTCGAAGAGGGTGGCCCGCAGATGCTCCTGGGCCCGGGCGTTCTTCAGGAAGTCGACACCGGCCGCCGCCGGGCCGTACAAGGTGACCAGTCCCAGGCGGGTGGCGAACGCCTGGTGCAGGACGGTGATGTCGCTGAACCCGGCGAACACCTTCGGCCCCGCCGCCCGCATCGCGTCCCAGTCCAGCAGGTCGACCATGCGCTGCGCCCCGTACCCGCCCCGGGCGCACAGCACCGCGGCGACGGCCGGATCGCACCAGGCGTTCTGGAGGTCGGCGGCCCGCTGGGCGTCCGCGCCGGCCAGGTAGTCCAACGTGTCGTGCCGGCCCAGCACGTGGGGCATCACCATCGGGTCGAGGTCCCAGCCGCGCAGGACGTCGAGCCCGGCCTGGAGCCGCTCCTCGGGCACCGGTCCGCTGGGCGCGACGACGGCCACTCGGGCGCCGGGGGCGAGTCGGGGCGGCCGCAGAAGTTGTCTCACGTGGAGATCCATCGGGAAGGTCCTAGCTCCAGGGTCGGGATGCCGGGCGGGTTCAGGCGGAACACCTGGGCGTAGAGGGAGAGTTCGGCCTCCAGGGCGCGCACCATGGTCTCCGCCCGCCGGAACCCGTGCCCCTCCCCCGCGAAGGCGAGGTAGGCGTGCGGCACCGGCCGGTCCCCCAGCCGGGCCAGGAACCGTTCGCACTGCACGGGCGGGCAGATCACGTCGTCCAGGCCTTGGAGCAGCAGGAACGGCACCGCGAGGCGGTCGGCGTGGGTGGCGGGCGAGCGCTCCGCGTACCGCGCCGGCACCTCGGCGAGCGGCCCGATCAAGCTCTCCAGGTACCGCGACTCGAAGTCGTGGGTCTCCCCCGTGCCCCAGCCGGTGAGATCCAGGATGGGGTACTTGATCGTGCCGCAGGCGTAGACGTCGGTCGTGGTGAGCGAGGCGGCCGCGGTCCAGCCGCCGGCACTGCCGCCCCGGACGGCGAGCCGCTCGCGGTCGGCGGTGCCCTCGTCGGCCAGGGCCAGGGCGACGGCGGCACAGTCCTCGACGTCCACCACGCCCCACTGCTCGCGCAGCCGCTCGCGGTACGGGCGGCCGTAGCCGGTCGAACCGCCGTAGTCGACCTCGGCCACGCCGATACCGCGCGAGGTGAAGTAGGCGATCTCCAGGTCGAGCACCAGCGGCGCCCGGCCGGTGGGCCCGCCGTGCGCCCAGACGACGTACGGCGGCAGCTCGTCACCGGGCGCCACGAAGCCGGGGTGGTGGGGCGGGTAGATGTGCGCGTGGATGTCGCGCCCGTCCGGGCCGGTGAAGGTGCGGATCTGCGGCTCGGGGTAGTAGGCGGGGTCGACGGCATCGTCGTGCTCGGCGCCGATGACACGGGCGTGGCCGGTGCGGGCGTCCAGCTCCACGACCTCGTAGGCGCTGCGCGGGCTGGCTCCCACGGCGACGACCCGCTCACCCTGGGCGGCGAGGGTGGGCGCGAACTCGGTCCAGGGCCCCGCCGCGTCGACGACCTCACCGGTCTCGGGGTCGAGGATCCCGAGGGCGGTGGCGCCCCGGCCGTGCACCACGGCGACCGTTCCGCTCGCGAGCGGTGTGAACCATCGGGAGCCCAGCTTCCACAGGGCCCCGCCGAACTCCTCCTCGCGGGGGCACAGCGGCTCCCCGTCGAGGTAGAGGTTCCACCAGCCGCCGCGGTCGCTCGCGTGCAGCAGCCGGCCGTCGTGGGTCCAGTCCGCCTGGGCGATGGACTCCCCGGGGCCGCCGGCGACGGTCCGGGCGCCGTGCAGGGTGCCGTCGGGGCCGACGTCGGCGAGGAGCAGTTCGGTGCCGTCCCAGGGCATGCGCGGATGGTCCCAGGCGAGCCACGCGGCGCGCTGCCCGTCGGGCGAGAGCTTCGGGCCGGTGACGAACCGGTGCCGGTCGTCGGTGAGTTCGCGTACGGCTGCGCGGTCCTCGGCGGCGGAGCCGTCGAGCGGGACGGCGGCCAGGACACGGCGCACGTCGGTGGGTCCCTCGCCGGTGAACTCCTCCAGCACGCACCACACCTCACCCCGCTCGGGCCGCACCAGCGGCTCCGCCCAGCGCAGCCCCGCGCCCACCGGGGACACGGGCGTGAGGGGCCGCGGCCGCCCGCCGGGTTCCCAGCGGTACAGCCGCTGGTCGGCGAAGTTCACGAACACCACGAGCGGGCCGTCGTCGCCCGCGAGGGCGGCCCAGGGATGCCCGCCGTACTCGATGACCCGGCTGCGCACGTTCCAGGGGGCGGGCAGCGGCGACTCCTCCGTGCCGTCGGCGTGCCGCCGCACCAGGGTGCGCCGGCCGCCCTCGGCCGGGCGCGGCTCGGTCCACCACACCTCGTCGCCCACGCAGCCCACCCATTCCGGGTGCCCGTCGTGCGCGGCGGCCAGGGCCGCGTCGATGGGCGAGGGCCACGACCCGTACGCCAGCTTCCGCACCGTCTCCCCCGCTCGCCTAGACCGTCCGCAGGAACCGGTCGAGCACCCGGACGCCGAAGTGCAGCGCCTCGACGGGGACCCGCTCGTCGACGCCGTGGAACATGGCCCCGTAGTCGTAGCCCTCCGGCAGCTTCAGCGGTGTGAAGCCGTAACCGGTGATGCCGAGGCGGGAGAACTGCTTGGCGTCCGTGCCACCGGACATGCAGTACGGCACGACGTGCCCCTCCGGGGCGAACTCCTCGACGGCGGCCCGCATCCGGGCGAACGTCACCGAGTCCACCGGCGATTGGAGGGCCACCTCCCGGTGGTGGAACTCCCACTCCACGTCCGGCCCGGTGAGCTTGTCGAGCGTGTCGCGGAACTCGTCCTCACCACCGTGCAGATACCGGCCGTCCACGTACGCCACGGCCTCCCCGGGGATCACGTTGACCTTGTAACCGGCGTCCAGCATGGTCGGGTTGGCGCTGCCCCGAACGGTCGACTCGACGAGTTTCGCGGCGGGGCCGAGCTTGCCGAGCAGCGCGTCCACATCGGCCAGGTCGGGCTCGACGCCGTACAGCGCGGCGAGTTCGGTGAGCGCGGCGCGCACGGTCGGGGTCAGCCGCAGCGGCCACTCGTGCTCGCCGATCCGCGCGATCGCGGCCGCGAGCCGGGTCACCGCGTTGTCGCGGTTCACCTTGGAGCCGTGCCCGGCCCGGCCGCGGGCGGTGAGCTTCAGCCAGGCAGTGCCCCGCTCACCGGCGGAGACGGGGTAGATCTGCCGTCCGGCGCCGTCGTGGAAGGTGAAGGCGCCCGACTCGCTGATGCCCTCGGTGCACCCCTCGAACAGTGCGGCGTGCTCGTCGGCGAGGAACCCGGAGCCGTCCTCGGCGCTGGCCTCCTCGTCGGCCGTGAACGCGATGACGATGTCACGCCGGGGCCGGACGCCCCGGCGCGCCCAGGCGCGCACGACGGCGAGGATCATCGCGTCCATGTTCTTCATGTCGACGGCGCCGCGTCCCCAGACGACGCCGTCGCGGATCTCCCCGGAGAACGGGTGCACGCTCCAGTCGGCGGCCGCGGCGGGCACGACGTCCAGATGGCCGTGCAGCAGCAGCGCGTCCGCTGCGGGGTCGGTGCCCTCGACGCGGGCGACGACGTTGGTGCGGCCCTTGGTGCGCTCCAGGAGCGTCGGCTCGATCCCGGCTTCGGCCAGCCGGGCGGCGGCGTACTCGGCGGCGGGCCGCTCCTGGCAGTCGCCCCCGCCCCGGTTGGTGGTGTCGATCCGGATCAGGTCGGACGTGAACGTCACCACCTCGTCCAGCGCCGGCCCGCCGATCTGCTCAGCCATACTGTTCCTCCACCGCGGCCGAGACGATCGTGGTGACCGCCTTGAAGGCGCGGATGCCCTCGTACATGGTCCCGCTCGTGTATGCCACCTTCCGCTCCCCGATCCGGTCCACACCCGGCACGACGGTGGCGGCCATGGCCAGGTGCTCGGCGTCGAACTCCACGGCGACGGTGAACGGACCCCCGCGCACGGGCTCGTGCCGCACCGCGAGCGCGGCGGCCTCCTTGGCCGCGGCCCGGATGTCGGCGGCGGTCCGGGCGGGCGTACGGCACACGGCCGCGTACCGCGAGACGTGGTCCTTCACGGCGACCTTCAGCGCCCCGGGCGCGTACCCGAGCGCGTCCTCGCAGGCCACGTCGTCCCCGGTGACCAGGACGACCGGCACCCCGTACTCGGCGACGACATGGGCGTTGAGCAGCCCCTCGCTCGCCCGTACGTCGTTCAGCCACACGCCCGTGATGGAGTTCGCGAGGTAGGTGTGGGCGAGGACGCCCTCCATGCCGGCGCCCGCGTGGTAGCCGACGAACGCGACACCGTCGACGTCGCCGTGCTGCACGCCCTCCACCATGGACAGCTCCTTGTGCCGCCCGGTGAGCAGCTGGGCCCGGTCGTCGAGCCGCTCCAGCAGGAGGTTGCGCATCGACCAGTGGGCCTCGTTGATGATCACCTCGTCGGCGCCGCCGTCGAAGAAGCCGAGCACGGCGGCGTCGACGTCCGAGGTGAACAGCGACCGGCAGCGCTCCCACTGCGAGGCGCCGGGCACCACGTCGTCCGGCCAGGTGACACCGGTGGCGCCCTCCATGTCGGCGCTGATGAGGATTCTCATGACGAGCGGTCCCGGATGGAGATCTTCATGGTTCGTCACGTTACGCGCTGCGGGCGGAACCGGCTACGAGGTGCTCACCAACGGATCGGCAGGTCGCGGAGGAACGCGGTGAGCCGGTCGGCGAGGAGGCGGTGGTCGTGGGCCGAGTAGTGCCAGTGGCAGCCCGTGTAGTCGAAGCCCGTGTCGTCGAGGGGCCAGTAGCGGACCCCGCGGTCGCCCGCGCCGGCGCGTTCCTCGACCACCTGCCGGACATGTCCCGCGAACGGTCCGGCACCGACGGCCACGAGGGTGGTTCCGGGCCCGTAGCGCGTCCGGAGCTTGTGGAGGAAGCCGCTGTACGCGCTCCGGTAGGCGGCCGCGAGGCTCTCGTCCGTCCACGGCTCGCCCGGGCCCACGGGGGTCGAGAAGTCGTTCGTGCCGAGGTGCACCACCACCAGCCGCGGCCGCCAGGTGCCCGGGTTCCGCCAGACGTCGGCCGGGTCGTTCAGCAGCGCGCGGTCGTAGAAGGTGCGGTAGGTGACCTCCGGTGAGCCGCCGTTGTAGTTGCGCACCATGCCGAGGCCCGAGTAGGCGTTGATCTGGTAGTCGGCGCCCAGCCGCCGTGCCGTGAGGGCACCGTAGCCGACGTCGGCGTCGGTGGTGCGCTTGAGCTGCTCGCCGTCGCAGTCCCGGGAGGTCGAGAGGTTGCCGTAACCGGCGGTGAGGGAGTCTCCGACGAACTCGATCTGGCGGCTGCGCGCGGCCGGCCTGGCGAGCACCGCGCCGCCCGGCGCGGCGACGAAACCGCCGAACGCGCTGGTGCTCCAGGGGGTGTCGTTGCGCTTGACGAGCCGGACGGTGTGCACTCCCTCGCGCAGGCCATGGACCCAGTGGGTGGTCCTGCCCGGCGTGACGAGGGTGGCGACGGTGGCCCCGTCGACCTGGACGTCGTAGTCGGCGGCCGGGTCGTCGAGCACGACGCCCACGCCGGTGCCCCGGATCCGGCCCTCGAAGTAGACGCCGGGCCAGCTGTACTGGAGCACGTCTCCGGCGGCCTTGACCCGTCCGGCGGTGTGTACCGTCGCCGCCGGCCCGTGTTTGCCCGGCGTGGCGGCGGTGGTGACCGCGGACGTGCCGGTCAGGACCATCGCCGCCGCAGACGCGACCAGCATCCGTAACCAGGGCAACGGCATGGCTGTCCTCCGGGGGACGAGGCAGGTGCACGGAACGGTGCAGAGTGACCGTACACCGACAAAACCGTGCTCACCAGGCCGCCTCAGACCGTACGCCCCGCCACCAGCCACCTGGAGGGCAGCTCGACACGGGTGCCGTCGGGGCGGTACTCCGTGGTCACGAGGGGCAGTTCGCCGCTCGCCAGGACGGTGAGGCCGGCCGAGCGCAGGTACTCGGGTACGGCGTCGTCGGAGACCTCGCCGGGTGCTATGCCGTGCCGGAACACGGGAGCGAGCTTGGGCGGCGGTCCGGCCGGACCGCCCGCCAGGTCCATCAGCACCGGTTTCGCGGCTCCCGAGAGCTCCACCAGGAAGGCCCGGCCCCGGTCGCCGACCAGGGTGGCGATGCCGTCGACGAGCGACTGCCGGTCGTCCGGCTCGCACTGGTGCAGGACGCCCCGCATGTAGACGTTGGTGTCACCGAACTCCGCGTGCAGAGTCTGGGCCGCGCTCTTCTCGGCGGCGTCCAGCTGCCGGTACGTGGCCTGCCCGGCCGGGTCGGCGCGCCGGGCGTGATCGAGGGCGGCGGCCGACAGCTCGGCGCCCACGACCCGCGGGAAGCGCTCGGCGAGGAAGCGGGTCTGGGTACCGTTGCCGCAGCCGAGGTCCACCAGCGGCAGTGCGGGATCGGCCAGATGCGGTTCGAACAGGGCGAGATGCGGACCGGCCGTCAGGGCCGGTTCCGCGTCCCAGAAGACCGCCCCGGGTTCGACGGACGCCGCACGCCAGAACCCCTCCCACGCCTCCCGGTACCGACTCGTCACGCTCATGCCCAACTCCCCAGGGTGCGAACGAATCCCGCCAGATGACGGGCGAGTACGGTGTACCGCGCGCCGCGGGCCACTACAAGCGTCGGACATCTTCTTTCACGGCTCGTTCGAGGAGGGTCGACGGTAGGTCAGCGCCGGGGCAGGGTCAGTTCGAACCACACGGTCTTGCCCGCCCTGGTCCGGCTGGTGCCCCACTCCCGGGACAGCGTGCTGACGACCCGCAGTCCGCGTCCGATGTCGTCGAGCGGGCCGGTGTCGAGCAGCGTCGGCAGCTCGTGATCGTCGTCGTCCACCTCGCACAGCAGGGTGTCGCCGCGGACGAGGCGCACTTCGACGGGCCGGGCGTGGGAGTGCCTCAGGGCGTTGGTGACCAGTTCGCTGACCATGAGCTCGGCGGGTGGGACGAGCTTCGCCAGGCCCCAGTCGTGGAGTTGTTCGCGTACCGCCGCGCGGACCCGGGCGGCCTCCGCCGGTTCGAGGGCGAGCCGCCATTCCGCGACGTCGTCCGGCTCGATGCCGTTGAGGCGGGCCATCAGCAGGGCCACGTCGTCCTTGCGGCCGCCGCGGGTGTTGAGGGCACGGATGACGGTGTCGCAGGCGTCGTCCATGGAGGCGGCCGGATGGGCGGCCGACGCGCAGAGCGTCGCGAGGCCCACGCCGATGTCCTCGCCGCGCATCTCGACCAGCCCGTCCGTGCACATCACCAGCCGGTCGCCGGATTCCACCCGCACCCTGACCGCCTCGAAGGGCACCCCGCCGACGCCGATGGGCGCCCCTGTGGGCAGGTCGAGCAGTTCGCTGCGGCCGTCCTCGGCACGGACCAGGACGGGCGGGATGTGACCGGCGTTGGCCAGGTGCAGTTCACTCGCGATCGGGTCGTAGACGGCGTACAGGCAGGTCGCGAGGTAGGTGTCGCCGAGGCGCTGGGCGAGGTCGTCGAGGTTGCGCAGCAACTGGGCGGGCGGCAGGTCGAGTCCGGCCATGGTGTGCACGGCCGTCCGCAACTGGCCCATCTTGGCAGCCGAGTTCAGGCCGTGGCCCATGACGTCGCCGACGACGAACGCGGTACGGCCGCCGGGCAGCTTCACCGCGTCGAACCAGTCGCCGCCGACCCGCCCGAGCAGGGCGCCCGGCAGATAGCGGGTGGCGATGTCACAGCCCGCCATGCGGGGCGGGATGTGCGGCAGCATGCTGTCCTGGAGCGTTTCGGCGACGTTCTCCTGGAACGTGTACATGCGCGCGTTGTCGAGCACGAGGCCCGCCCGGGCGGCGAGTTCGGCGCCGGTGACCCGGTCCATGTCGTTGAAGACGGGCCGCTCCGGGTGCCGCAGCAGGATCATGAAGCCCAGGACGACGTTGCGCGCCTTCAGCGGCACGACGAGCATCGAGCGGCCGGTGATCAGCGGCCGGATGTCGCGCTTCTCGAACTGCGCGGCGATGGCATGGCCCATCTCCTCGCTGATGCGCGGCACCAGGACGGGTTCGCCGGTGGTCATGCACTGGAAGAACGGGGTGTGGGCCGGGAACGGCATGGCCTCGCCGACGGGTACGACGTCGTCCCAGCGGCCGGGCTCGTCGGTGTGCTCCAGGGCGACGCGGTGCCACATGGTCGTGGTGTCGGGCACGCCTTCCTGGAATCCCTCACCGGCGACGACCTGTTCGCGCAGATAGGTGCCGGCGACGTCGGTGAAACGGGGCACGACGGCCTTGCTGACCTCGATGATCGTGCGCGACAGGTCGAGGGAGCTGCCGATGCGGCCGCTGACCTCGTTGAGGAACTCCAGGCGCTCGCGGACGGCCGCGTACTCCAGGTCCTCGCCCTCGTCGCGCAGTTCCTCCGGCAGGGGTTCGCCGGCCGCCAGGGCCCGCGCGGCCCGTTCCCGGCGTGCCTTGCGCTCGGCGCGCCGGGCCACCCCCCAGTCGGGGGTGACGGGCACCCGGTCGTTCTGGCTGAACTCCAGGATCGGGTAACCGAGTTCGAGTACCTGCGCGACGATGCGGGCGCTCTCGCCGACGCTCATGCTGGGCAGGATCTCGGGCAGCCGGCGGGCGAGCTCCTCCGCCCCGGGGAAGTCGGTGTGCAGGGCGAAGCCGGGAGCGATCCGCTCGAACGGCCCGTCGTCGGTGCCGACGGCGCGCAGCCCGTCCGCGTCGGCGGCCAGCACGAGCAGCCGCTCGGGTCCGGGGCCGACCAGGGGGTAGGCCCACCACAGGACGTCGGCCCGGTCGTGTCCGGACGCGGTGAGCCGCGCGCGGCCCGCCGCGGGGTAGGACAGCCCTGCGTCGAGGGAGGATTCGAGGTCGGGGCCGAACCCGTCGCAGTCGGCGTACGGGGTGGTGTGCTGCGCCTCGGGGAGCGCGCCGGAGACGGGGAGCAGGTCGAGGGCCGGGCGGCCGATCGCTTCTTCCCTGGGGAGGCCGAACAGGCGCCGGGCGCCCCTGCTCCAGTGGGACACGAGGCCTTCGCGGTCGACGACGACCACGGCCAGGGGGACCCGGCCGGGCTCGGCGGCTGCCGTCGCCGTGCCGTGTCCAGCTCCGGGGGATGTGTCCCTCTCGGTGCCACGGTCCATGGCCCAGGCCCTCTCTCCCCACGGATCCGCAAGATCTGTGCCAGCGTCACCACCGTACGGCGGCCCCTGGTCGCCGTGTGCGGCATTGCGGGAATTGCTCGCGCGGGGGGGGCGCACCGGCGTGCGACCCCGCGCGCCGGTGCGGTTCAGTCCTCGTGCCCCAGCTGGAGGTCCCGCTCGGTGCGTCCGCCTCCGGCCACCTGGAGGACGGTCGCGACGGGCGGGTAGCCGGCGGCGATGACGGTGTACTCGCCGGAGGACAGGTCGACGAACCGGAAGGTGCCGTCGGGGCCGGTGGTGAGGGTGTCGACGACGTTGCCCGCCACGTCCAGCAGGGTCACGCGCGCGTCCTCCACGGGCCGGCCGCCGCCTGCCCGGACGGTGCCGCGCAGCACGGCGCCGCCGGCCAGCTCGATGTCCCTGCGGGTCTCCCGGGCGGCCTGGACGGTGACGGGGAGCGCGGCCGGGCGGAAGGCGGGCGCACTGGCGGCGAGGGTGTATTCGCCGGCCACCAGCTCGGTGATGACGTAGCCGCCCTCCCGGCCGGTGCGGGTGGTGGCCACGACCTCGCCGTGCACGTTGGTGAGCGTGACGGTGGCGTCGCGTACGGGTGTGCCGTCGGCGGTGACGACGCTGCCGACGAGGTTTCCGGCGCCGCCCAGGACGATGTCCAGTTCGACGGGGCGTTCGCCGACGGTCACGGAGACCGCCTGCGGCTGGTGGCCGCCCGCGGCGGCGATGAGCACATAGGCGCCGGGCCCCGGGGTGGCCAGGGCGTAGCGTCCGTCCTCGCCGCTCGCGACGCGCCCGGTCTGCTGTCCGGTGATGTCGATGAGGGTGAGTGCGGCGCGGGGCACGACGGTGCCGTCGTGGTGCTGCACCGAGCCGCAGACGGGGATGCCGGCGGCGTGGGGGGCGCGGGCGCGCGGGATCGGGGCGGTCCCCGGCGCCGTGTCCGGGTCGGTGACGGAGGCGTTGTGGGACACCAGGGGTTTCTCCTTGAGGAAGAGGGCGATGACCAGTCCGAGGACCAGCACCGGCACCAGGTAGAGGAAGATCCGCGGCATGGCGTCGGCGTACGCCCGGACGTAGCCGTCGCGCAGGGCCGGGGGCAGGGCGTGCACGAGCTGCGGGGTGAGGGACTCCGGGTCGGGGATCCGGGTGCCCGTGCGCGGGGGGAGCCGGCGGGTCAGGGCGTCGCTGAGCCGGTCGGCGAAGAGGGTGCCGAAGACGGCGGCTCCGACGCTGCCGCCGATCTGCCGGAAGTAGTTGTTGGCGCTGGTGGCGCTGCCGAGATCGGCGGGGCGCACCGAGTTCTGCACGGCGAGGATCAGGACCGGCATCACCATGCCGATGCCTGCGCCGAGGACGGCCATCCAGACGCTGTAGTGCAGCCGCGGGGTGCCGGTCTCGAGGCGGGACAGCAGCCACATGCCGACGACGGAGAGGACACCGCCGAGGATCGGGTAGGCCTTGTAGCGGCCGGTGTGGCTGATGAGCTGTCCGACGATGATCGAGGCGCCGACGATGCCGGCCGTCATCGGCAGCATCAGCAGGCCCGACTCGGTGGCGGAGGCCCCGTCGACCATCTGGAGGTACGTCGGCAAATAGCTGGCGGCGCCGAACAGCCCGACGCCGGTCACCAGGCCGACCAGTCCGGTGACGTTGAAGACGGAATCCCTGAACAGCCGCAGCGGGATGAGGGGTTCGGCGGCGAAGCGCTCGGCGACGAGGAAGAGGACGGTGGCCACAGCCGCCCCGGCCCCGAGACCGAGGATCATGCGCGAGTCCCAGGCGTACTCGGTGCCGCCCCAGCTGGTCAGCAGGACCAGGCAGGTGGAGGCGGCGGCCAGCAGCAGCGCGCCGAGGAGGTCCAGCCGGGCCCCGACGGCCGGTTTCGGGAGCTTCAGCGCGGCGGCGACGACGATCAGGGTGAGCAGGCCGAAGGGCACGTTGACGTAGAAGCACCAGCGCCAGGAGAGGTGGTCGGTGAAGTAGCCGCCGAGCAGGGGTCCGGCCACCGAGGCAAGACCGAAGGAGGCGCCGATCAGTCCCATGTGGCGGCCGCGCTGCCGGGGCGGCACGATGTCCGCGATGATCGCCTGCACGCCGATCATGAGGCCGCCCGCGCCGGCGCCCTGGAGGGCGCGGAAGGCGATCAGCTGGTCCATGGTCCGCGCCCGGCCCGCGAGTGCGGAGCCGACGACGAACACGACGATCGCGAACTGGAAGACGCCCTTGCGGCCGAGCAGATCACCGAGCTTGCCGTAGACCGGCAGCCCGACCGTGGCGGTGAGCAGGTAGGCGGTGATCGCCCAGGACATCCGGTCCAGGCCGTGCAGCTCGCCGACGATCTTCGGCAGCGCGGTGGCGACGATCATCTGCTCCAGGGCGGCCAGGAGCAGGGCCAGCATGAGCGCGAGGAAGACCAGTCGCACCCGGCGGGGGCTGAGTCCGGAGCCGGGGGCCGGGGGTGGGACGGGGGTGTCGGGAGGCGCCACCGCCGGTTCGTCCTGCGCCAGTTCGTCCTGCGCCAGAGTGATCCCGCCCACCTACCGCTCCCCTCGTCGCGCTGCCGCACAATTCCCGCGTAAAAGCGACAACTACGAGCAAGCGCGACGAGTTACGGCACAAAGCCGAGCGGAACCGAGATCACTCGAACCGGTGAGGGACGCAACAGCCCCTGCCAGTCGGGGCCTTGGGGCTACTTCTCGACCTCGGCGGCGAGCTTGGCGAGCAGCGCGTCGTAGATCCGGCCGAGCCCCTTGGGGGCGAAGGTCTTCTCGAAGAAACCGCCGATGCCGCCGGCGCCGGTCCAGGTGGTGGTCACGACGACCCGGGACCTGCCCTCGCCGGCCGGGGTGACGCGCCAGGTGGTGACCATGGAGGAGTTGCGGTCCTTCTCGACCAGCTCGCCGTCGGTGGGCTCGCTGACCTCCAGGAGGCAGTCGCGGACGCGCTTGCTGGTGGCCTGGAGCTTCCAGTGGACGAGGGTGCCCTCGCCGTCCCCGCCCTCCCGGACCTCGTACTCGCTGAACTGCTCGGGCATCAGCCTCGCGCGCGTGCCGCTGTAGTCGGCGAGGGCGTCGAACACCGTCTCCGCGTCCGCCGCGACGATCCGCTCCGTAGTGGCCTCGACCTGCGCCATCAGGTTCCTCCAGGACATGGTTGCTCGGGGGTCGGGGCAAGCCAACCACCCCGCCGCCCGGCCCCCCAAATCGGGGTGGCCGAACCCGGTCGAACACGTTCGGAAAGCACCCTCGCACGATCAAGGGAACATGTGTTCTATTCTGTGGCTCAGTGCTACCGAGGAGGCGCCATGCGCTGGGAGAACCTCACAGCGGACTCCGAACACGGCCGGGCCGACGCCGCGCTGTTCGGCGCGGACGCGGTGACGACCCGTACCTTCGACACCCCGGAGTTCCGCGGGATCACCTTCCACGAGATCCGGGCCCGGTCGATCATCAACCGGGTGCCGGCGGTGTCACGGATGTCGTTCCAGTGGACGGTCAATCCCTACCGGGGCTGCTCGCACGCGTGCGTGTACTGCTTCGCGCGCAAGACGCACAGCTATCTCGACCTCGACACGGGCCTCGGGTTCGACTCCCAGATCGTGGTCAAGACCAACGCTCCCGAGCTGCTGCGCCGGCAGCTCGGCTCGCGCCGCTGGCAGGGCGAGCACATCGCGATGGGCACCAACGTCGACTGCTACCAGCGCGCCGAGGGCCGCTACCGCCTGATGCCGGGCATCATCTCGGCCCTGCGCGACCACGCGAACCCCTTCTCGATCCTGACCAAGGGCACCCTGATCCTGCGCGACCTGGACCTGATCAGGCAGGCGGCGGAGGTGACCGACGTCGGCATATCCGTGTCGGTCGGCTTCACCGACCCGGAGCTGTGGCGGACCGTCGAGCCGGGCACGCCCGCGCCGGAGCGCCGCCTGGAGATCGTACGGACCTTCGGCGAGCACGGCATCGGCTGCGGCGTGCTGATGGCGCCGGTGATCCCGTTCCTGAGCGACCGTCCGGACCAACTGCGGGCGACCGTGCGGGCGATCGCGGCGTCCGGAGCCACATCCGTCACACCGCTGGTGCTGCATCTGCGGCCCGGCGCCCGCGAGTGGTTCATGAGCTGGCTGGAACAGCACCACCCGCACCTGGTGCCCCGCTACCGGCGGCTGTACGCGGAGGGCTCCTACGCCCCGAAGTGGTACCAGCGCCGGATCACCCGTCAGGTGCACGAACTGGCGGAGGAGTACGGCATCGGGCCCACGCGTGCCGGGACGCCGCGGCGGATCCGGCCCCCGGAGGAGCCGGTGGAGCCCCCGGTGTCCGGGCCGACTCAACTCTCGCTCCTTTAGGAGCGTTCGAGCGCATCCGAAGATCCAATTGGGTTATGAATCGGCGGATCATGTTCTTTTAGGACGGCTTGCCGGGACGATGCGGCGAGGACGGTGTTTCTCGCGGTCCTACACCCCGCCGTCCTGGGAGGACTCCATGAGAAAACGCGCAGTGGCGCTGTGCGGCGCAGCCGTCGTCATGGCCGGGACCTGCACGGCCGTCCCCGCCGAGGCGAGCGCACCGCGCGTCGCGGACGCCGTGCACGCCGCGAAGCTCACCTGGAAGAAGTGCGCCACCAAGGACTACCCGGCGCTCCAGTGCGCGTCCCTCGAGGTGCCGCTCGACCACCGCAAGCCGCAGGGGCAGCAGGTCACCCTCGCCCTGTCCCGCGTGCCCCACACCGCCAGGACCTACCAGGGGCCCCTGCTGGTCAACCCCGGCGGGCCCGGCGGCAGCGGGCTGGGGCTCGCCGGGTTCGTCGCGTCCTCGCTGCCGCGGGAGGTCGCGGCCCAGTACGACATCATCGGCTTCGACCCGCGCGGAGTGGGGGCGAGCAAGCCGGCGCTGGACTGCAGGCCCGGCCACTTCGACCCGGTGCGCCCGGACACCGTGCCCACCACACCCGCCGTCGAGCGGGCCAACCTCGCCCGCGCCAGGTCCTTCGCCGCCTCCTGCAGCAAGAAGTACGCCCACCTCCTGCCGTACATCGACACGATCAGCGCCGTGCGCGACATGGACGCGATCCGGCAGGCCCTGGACGCGGACCGGATCAACTACTTCGGTTACTCGTACGGCACCTACCTGGGCGCGGTCTACGCCAGGATGTTCCCCGAGCGGGTCCGGCGCCTGGTCCTGGACTCGGTCGTCTCCCCGACCGACGTCTGGTACGACGCCAACCTGTACCAGAACCTCGCCTTCAACGACCGCCACCGCGCCTTCATGGCGTGGGTCGCCAAGCACGACTCGACGTACCGGCTCGGCACCGATCCGGAGTACGTCGAGGTCAAGTGGTACGCCATGCGGGCGGCTCTGGCGAAGAAGCCGGCCGGCGGCATGGTGGGCGCCTCGGAACTGGAGGACACCTACCTCCCGGGCGGTTACTACAACGGTTACTGGCCGATCCTGGCGGAGGCGTTCGCGGCGTACGTGAACGACAGGAACGCCGCCCCTCTCGTCGAGGCGTACCAGAACTTCGGCGCGATCGACCCCGTCGGCGACAACAGCTACAGCATCTACACCGCGGTGGAGTGCGGGGACACCGCCTGGCCGCGTGACTGGGACCGGTGGCGCGGCGACAACTGGGCGATGTACGAGAAGGCGCCGTTCATGACGTGGAACAACGCCTGGTACAACGCGCCGTGCGCGTTCTGGCCGAGGTCCGCGCCGCGCCCGGTGAGCATCGCCAACGGCGAGCTGCCGCCGGCTCTGCTGTTCCAGGCGACCGGCGACGCGGCCACGCCCTACGTGGGCGGTGTCTCCGTCCACCATCTGCTCGCGCGCTCCAGCCTGGTCGTCGAGGACGGCGGCGGCAACCACGGCATCACGCTGAGCGGGAACGCCTGCCTGGACAGGCACCTGGCACGCTATCTGTCCGACGGCACCGTGCCCCGGGGGCAGGGTGTGGCCGACGCGGTGTGCGAGGCCCTGCCCGACCCGAAGCCGGCCGCCACGAAGGTGGCGTCGACCTCCGCGAGCGGCTCGGTGCTGCACAGCCTGCTCGGCTTCCGCAGCTGAGCGGCTGACGGGCCGTCGGGGCGGGCGCGTGCCCTGGTCCATCATGGGGCCATGAGTGAGCTGACGGGAAAGGCCGGGGTGAACGGTTCACGGGTGCGGGAGATGACGCTCGCCGACTGTGACCGGGTCGCGGAGATCCGCATCCGCGGCTGGCAGAGCGCCTATCGGGGTCTTATCCCGCAGACGTACCTGGACGGGCTCAGCGCCCGTGAGGACGCCGAGCGACGCCGCACCCACTTCACGCAGGCCGACGGCGGCGTGGTGAACCTGGTCGCCGAGAGCGCCGGCCGCGAGATCGTCGGCTGGGCCTGCCACGGCCCGTACCGGGGCGGCGACATGCCCGCCTCGGCCGCCGAGTTGTACGCCCTCTACGTACACCCCGACCACGTGGGACGGGGCGCCGGGCAGGCGCTGCTCAAGGAGTCGGTCGCACGCTGCTCCGCCGCGGGCCACGACCGCATGCTCCTGTGGGTCCTCGAGGAGAACGGCCCGGCCCGCCGGTTCTACGAGCGGGCCGGCTTCCGTGCGGACGGCGCCGCGGAACCCTTCGAGGTCCAGGGTGTGACGGTGCCCGAGGTGCGCTACGCACGCACGCTCCCTCGCTGACCTCACCGCTGCTTCGGGATCCGCCCCAGCGCCCGCACCGCCGCCTCGGCCAGCGCCGGATGCGCGAGGGCCTCGTTCAGCACGGGTCTGGCCCGCACGTCGCCCAGCGTGCCGAGCCCGTCCACGCAGGCGAGGGCCACGCGGCGGTACGGATCGTGCGGACGCAGCCGCCGCTGGAGGGTGGTGATCAGCGCCGGCACCGCCTCGGGGGCGCGCAGCTCGACCAGCAGCCGCACCGGGTGCAGGGCGTAGGCCACGCGCAGTTCGTTGGTGGCGAGAGCGGCGGCCGCGCGGGCGGTGCGCGGGTCTCCGAGCCGGGCGAGGGCGTGGGCCGCGGAGGCGCAGCGCGGCGGATCGCGGTGGTTGAGCAGCAGGACCAGGGACTCGAAGGCCCTCCGGTCCCGGGCGAGCCCCAGCCGGAACGCGGCCAGCTCCCTCGTCCAGAGCGGCTGCCCGGGTTCGGTGAGCAACCCTGCCAGAGCGTCGAGATCGTCGGTCGCCACGAGCCGCTCGAAGGCGGGCGACGCCCCCGACTCCTGCCGTAAGCGTTCCGTGAGTGATCGCAACTCTTCGTCCATGACTGAGAGACTAGGGGCGGGGTGGGCTGCGCGGGACGTACATCACAAAGACGAGGGCTGGCGCGCTCGTTACCCGCCAGTTAAGCTCAGACGAGCGAGTTACCCACTCGCGTTCTCCTCGCGGCGGTCTGGTGACGCGGCCGTCGCGAGAGCAGTCGGTTCGGTACTTCGAGTACCGCGGTGCGACTCGGCCCCGGGACAGGGCCGGTCCTCCCTTCACCGGGCGTGTGCGCCTGCAGCCCGGCAACACCCGCACTTCTCACGCACCCGGTGCGCCCGTGGTCCCGGCTCCCGCCGGACCGCCTTCGGCGCACCCGGGCGTGTTCCCCGTCGTCACCCTCATTCCTGGAGTCCCTCGATGGCCACTCCCCTTTCCGACCCGTCCACGTCATCGCTCCGGACCGTCGCCGTCGTCGGCCTCGGCACCATGGGCACCGGCATCGCCGAGGTCCTCGCCAAGGCCGGCCGCGAGGTCGTCGGCATCGACATCAGCGAGGCCCAGGCCGCGAAGTGCGTCGCGGCCCTGGAGTCCTCCACCGCCCGTGGCGTCGAGCGCGGGCGGCTCACCGAGCAGGACCGCGCCGAGATCCTCGCCCGCGTCCGCACCTCCGCCGACCTGCGGGCCGCGGCCGACGCCGACCTGGTCATCGAGGTGGCACCGGAGTCGTACGAGGTCAAGCACCAGATCTTCCGGGAGCTGGACGGGATCGTGCGCCCGGAGACGATCCTGGCGACGGGCACCAACGCCCTGTCCGTCACGCGGCTGGCCGCCGACTCGGCGCGTCCCGAGCGGGTGCTGGGCCTGCACTTCTTCGCCCCGGCCCCGGCGATGCGGCTGGTCGAGGTCGTCTCCTCGGTGCTCACCGCGCCGGCGGCCGTCACGGCGGTCACGAACCTCGCGCTCGACCTGGGCAAGGAGCCCGTGGCGGTCGGCGACCGGCCCGGCTTCGTCGCGGACGGCCTGCTGTTCGGCTACCTCAACCAGGCCGCCGCGATGTACGAGGCGAAGTACGCCTCCCGTGAGGACATCGACGCCGCCATGCGCCTGGGCTGCGGGCTGCCCATGGGCCCGCTGGCGCTGCTGGACCTGATCGGCGTCGACACCGCGCGCACGGTCCTGGAGGCGATGTACGCCGCCTCCCGCGACCGGCTGCACGCCCCCGCGCCGATCCTCAAGCAGCTGAGCGAGGCGGGCCTGACCGGCCGCAAGGCGGGGCGTGGCTTCTACACGTACGAGGCGCCGGGCAGCGGCACGGTCGTGCGGGACGCGCTGACCCCGCTGGAGAGCGGCAGCACCACCGCGGGCCGGGAGGTCCACTCGGTCGGTGTCGCCGGCTCGGGCACCATGGCCTCCGGTATCGCCGAGGTCTTCGCCAAGGCCGGGTACCAGGTGGTCCTCGCCGCCCGCAGCGCGGAGAAGGCCCAGGTCGCGAAGGCCCGGATCGGCAAGTCCCTGTCCCGCTCGGTCGACCGGGGCCGGCTGACCGCCGAGGCCGCCGCCGGGATCCTGGACCTGATCACGCCGACGGGCACCTACGACGACTTCGCCGGGGTCGACCTGGCCGTGGAGGCGGTCGCCGAGGACCTGGAGGTCAAGCGGCAGCTGTTCGCCACGCTGGACAAGGTCTGCAAGCCGGGCGCGGTCCTGGCCACCACCACCTCGTCCCTGCCCGTGGTCGCCTGCGCCCGTGCCACCTCGCGCCCGCAGGACGTGATCGGCATGCACTTCTTCAACCCCGCGCCGGCCATGAAGCTGGTCGAGGTCGTGCGCACGGTGCTGACGGCCGACGACGTCCACTCGACGGTCCGCGAGGTCTGTGGACGGATCAAGAAGCACCCGGTCGACTGCGGTGACCGGGCGGGCTTCATCGTGAACGCGCTGCTGTTCCCGTACCTGAACAACGCGATCAAGATGGTGCAGGAGCACTACGCGTCGCTCGACGACATCGACGCGGCGATGAAGCTGGGCGGCGGATACCCGATGGGTCCGTTCGAACTGCTCGACGTGGTCGGGCTGGACGTCTCGCTCGCCATCGAGAAGGTCCTGCACCGCGAGTTCCGCGACCCGGGGCTCGCCCCGGCGCCGCTGCTGGAGCACCTGGTGGCCGCGGGCTGCCTCGGCCGCAAGACCGGCCGGGGCTTCCGCGAATATGCCAAGCGCTGAGGGTCCCGGCGACTGGTTCCGGTCCGGCTCCGAGTGGGGTGGCCTGCTCGGCCCGGACCGGTTCCACGAACCAGGCCATGCGCAGCGAGCTGCGCACATGCAGTACGTTCAGGGCATGTCCCAGCCCGCCAAGTCCTCACGTACACCAGCTACGACCGACGCGCCGGAGAGTGCCGCAGGCTCGCGCGCCGCCGCCCAGCGGCTCAAGATGCGCCGGGAACTGGCGGCCGCCGCGATGGAGCTGTTCGCGACCAAGGGGTACGAGGCGACCACCGTCGACGAGATCGCGGCCCAGGCCGGGGTCGCCCGCCGCACCTTCTTCCGCCACTTCCGCTCCAAGGAAGAGGCGATCTTCCCCGACCACGACGACACCCTGATCCGCGCCGAGGCGGTGCTCAACGCCGCGCCCGCGCACGAGCATCCGCTCGACACGGTGTGCCGTGGCATCAAGGAGGTCATGAGGATGTACGCGGCCCGGCCGGAGATCTCGGTCGCCCGCTACAAGCTGACGCGTGAGGTGCCTACGCTGCGCGAGGCGGAGATCGCGTCGGTGGCCCGCTACGAGCGCCTCTTCACCCGCTACCTCCTCGGCCACTTCGACGAGCGCGCGCACGCCGACGACGCCAACGACGACCCGCTCCTCGCGGAGGTCGCCGCGTCGGCCGTGGTCACCGCCCACAACCACGTCCTGCGGCGCTGGCTGCGGGCCGGGGGGCAGGGGGACGTGGAGGCGCAGCTGGACCACGCCTTCGCCATCGTGCGGAAGACGTTCGGCACGGGGATCGGGGCCGGGCGGTCCACGACCGCGCAGCCGGGCGGGGCGACGGCCTCCGCGACGGCCTCGGCGCAGGGCGAGGTGCTGGTGACCGTCGCCCGGACCGACGCCCCGCTGGACGAGGTCATGCGGACGATCGAGCAGGCCCTCAAGGAGCGCTGAGCGCTTTCGGGACTGTGATGACGGCCACCCTCCGGGGTGGCCGTTTTGGCATGTCAGGGGCCGTTTTGCAGGCCCTCGCCGACGCCATTCGATCGATCATCGCTCATTTGTTACGTAAAGATTTCATCTGGGCGCAAGTTCTGGCACTCAGTGCCTTGCGAGGTGACACGCGGTGTCATACGTTGAAGAGGTCCGGGCGACCGTCCCAGCAAGCTCACCCGCCTGCAAGCCCGGACGCCTGCGTCACAGGCAACCTCCCGCGCAACCCAGCGCTGCCGAACAGCACCACCGCCGAACCGACGGCACACCCTCAACCCTCAGCAGCACCGACGCAACCATCGGCGCCCCTCCCTCAGGGCGCTCACCGCCGGAGGCAACACCGTGACCGTTAAGGACATCCTGGCCGCGATCCAGTCGCCCGACTCCACGTCGGAGGACTTCGCCGCCCTCCCGCTCCCCGAGTCGTACCGCGCGATCACCGTGCACAAGGACGAGACGGAGATGTTCGCGGGGCTCGCCACGCGCGACAAGGACCCCCGCAAGTCGATCCACCTGGACGAGGTGCCGCTGCCCGAGCTGGGCCCCGGCGAGGCCCTGGTGGCCGTCATGGCCTCCTCGGTCAACTACAACTCGGTGTGGACGTCGATCTTCGAGCCGCTGCCGACGTTCGGTTTCCTGGAGCGCTACGGCCGGCTCAGCGAGCTGGCCAAGCGCCACGATCTGCCGTACCACATCATCGGCTCCGACCTCGCGGGCGTCGTCCTGCGCACCGGCCCGGGCGTCAACGCCTGGCGGCCCGGTGACGAGGTCGTCGCGCACTGCCTCTCCGTCGAGCTGGAGTCCAGCGACGGCCACAACGACACGATGCTCGA
>NZ_JBEXQJ010000055.1:0-33341 GCF_040612515.1 Streptomyces sp. NPDC006372
TCTCAAGGAACGGTCGCTTCCTTTGTACTCACCCGAGAGACTCTCTCGCGGCTTTCCTCCGGGCGCTTCCCTTCGGTCTTGCGTTTCCGACTCTATCAGATCTTTCCGATCCGATTCCCTCGGTGCTTTCCAGGTTCCCGCTTCCGCGTTTCCCTTTCCGGCGGTTCCGACTCTATCAGATCCTTTGGCCTGATCCCCGGTCAGCGGGGTTTGTCTTCGCGGCTGTTGGGCCGTTCCGACGTGTCCAACCTTAGCGCGCTCTCTCGGCGATTCCAAAATCAGACCGTCGAGCCCCAATTCGAATTGAATTCGGGCACGCCGAATTCAACCCCGCTGGGAGTGATCTTGCTGGTGGTTGGGTGCCGCTCGTGCGGCGGAAGTGCTGTCGAAGAACCGTTACGGCTCCGCGGCAACCCGAAGAACTTTACAGATCGGGCAGGGGGGCGTCAAGCGGCCCCTGTCAAGATCTTTTGTCAGGTCGTCAGTCCAGGTCCGAGAGACGGCCGCCGGCGTCCGGCTGATCGTCTTCCACCCGACGCAGGAGGCGCGTCAGGACCTCGCCGAGCGCCGCGCGCTCCTTCGGGGCCAGGTCCTGGAGCAGGTCCTCCTCGAAGACCGTTGCCAGACGCATCGCCTCCAGCCACTTCTCACGCCCCTCGGATGTCAGCTCCACGATGACTCGTACGCGGTTGGTCTCGTCTCGCTCCCGGGTTACCAACCCTTCGCCGACCATGCGGTCGATCCGGTGCGTCATGGCGGCCGGAGTCAGACCGAGGCGCTTGGCGAGGTCGCTCGGGCCCAGGCGGTACGGGGCTCCGGAGAGGACGAGGGCCTTGAGGACCTCCCACTCGGCGTTGCTGATGCCGAGGGCCGAGGTCTGACGTCCGTAGGCGACGTTCATACGGCGGTTCAGGCGGGACAGGGCCGAGACGATCTGCTCCACCTGGGGGTCGAGGTCCTGGAACTCGCGCTGGTACGCGGCGATCTGCTCTTCGAGGGTCGGCTCGCTGGGGCCGGGGGTGTCGCCCATGGGCGCAGTATCGCACGCTCGTTCTTTGCCTTGAAGTCCTTGGGTATGTACTCTTTAGCTTCGAACTTTAGTTTCGAAGTCTTCACTCCTAACTTGTGAGAGAGGTGAACGTGACCAGGGCGATGGGCGCAGCGATGCGCCGGATTCACGTGGGCAACGCACTCAGCGCGTTCGGGCTCGGCTTCACGGTCCCGTACCTGTACGTCTATGTGGCGCAGGTGCGGGGTCTTGGAGCCATGACGGCGGGTCTCGTGCTCGCCGTCTTCGCCGTGGCCGCGCTGGTGGTACTGCCGTTCGCCGGGCGGGCCATCGTCCGGCGTGGCCCGCTTCCGGTGCTGCTCGCCGCCCTGGTCACCGCCGCAGTGGGCGCGCTGAGCCTGGGGATCGCCGGCAGTGCGGCAGCCGTGCTGGTGTCGGCTTCCCTGCTGGGCGCCGGGCAGGCCGTGATGCAGCCGGCGCTGGCGACGATGATCGTCGACTGCTCGTCGGCGGAGACGCGGTCGCGGGCGTTCGCCATGCAGTTCTTCCTGCAGAACCTCGGGCTCGGTGTCGGTGGGCTCATCGGCGGTCATCTGGTCGACACGACCAGTGCCGCCTCCTTCACCCTCCTCTTCGCGATCGAGGCGGCGATGTTCCTGCTGCTGGTCGTGGTGATGGCGACCGTGCGGATGCCGCACGCGCCGCGGATCGATGACGCACCGGTGGCCACCGGGCGAAGCAGCTGGAAGCAGCTGCTGGGCAACCGGGCCATGGTGCAGCTGTGCGTGCTGGGCTTCGTGCTGTTCTTCGCCTGCTACGGGCAGTTCGAGTCGGGGCTGAGCGCGTACGGGGTCGAGGCCGCCGGGATATCGACGTCGGCGCTGGGGACCGCGCTGGCGGCGAACACGCTGATGATCGTGGTCGCGCAGTTCGCCGTGCTGCGGTTCGTGGAGCGGCGCCGGCGGTCGCGGGTGATCGCGGTCGTGGGGCTGATCTGGGCCGTGGCGTGGGCCGTGGCCGGGTACGCGGGGCTGGGGCACGGGAGCCAGGAGATGGCGACGGCCGCGTTCGTCTCGACGTACGCCCTGTTCGGGCTGGGTGAGGCGATGCTGTCGCCGACGGTCGCGCCGCTGGTCGCGGATCTCGCGCCGGAGGGGATGGCCGGGCAGTACAACTCGGCGTTCGCCCTGGTCAAGCAGCTCGCGCTGGCCGTCGGGCCGGCGGTGGGCGGGCCGCTCGGGGCCTCGCTGCACGCGCCGTACATCGTGGCGTTCCTGGTGTTCTCCCTGGGGATCACCGTCCTTGCCGTGCGGTTGGGGCGGCAGCTGACGGACGTGCAGGATCAGCCGTGGGTCGCGAAGAGCCGGGTCGTGGCGCGGGGTGGGGCGCCCGTTTCGGCGGACGTCTGATCCGCTCCCTTCTTTCCCCTCTTTTCCCTCTTTCCCCGGCTACGGCGACTGCGGACGCGGGAGGGCGAACTCGCACCAGACCGCCTTGCCGCCGCCCGGGGTCCGGCGGCATCCCCAGTTCGACGCGATCGTGGCGACGATGGCGATGCCGCGGCCCGATTCGTCGCCCGGTTCCGCGCGGCGGCGTCTGGGGAGGTGGTCGTCGCCGTCGGTGACCTCGATGATCAGGCGGCGGTCGGTGCGGCGCAGCCGCAGTCGCATCGGCGGGGTGCCGTGCTGGAGGGAGTTGGCGACCAGTTCGC
The DNA here is from genome assembly GCF_040612515.1 of Streptomyces sp. NPDC006372. Taxonomy (NCBI): domain Bacteria; kingdom Bacillati; phylum Actinomycetota; class Actinomycetes; order Kitasatosporales; family Streptomycetaceae; genus Streptomyces; species Streptomyces sp. NPDC006372. Next base: position 2,721 of record NZ_JBEXQJ010000055.1, read on the forward strand.
TGGTGGCCAGGACGCCCAGGTCGTGCAGATCGGCGGGGAAGCGCCAGCTGGTGAGGACTCCGGAGGCGAAGGCACGGGCGCGTGGGGCCGCTTCGACGCCGCCGAGGAGTTCCAGGGCCGCGTTGCGGAAGAGCTCGCCCTCGGGTCCGGTGCGGGCCGGGTGCTGGAGGACCAGGACGGCCACGTCGTCGTCGTGGTCGGGTGTGACGCCGGCGGAGCGGACCAGGCGGTCGCAGACGACCTGGGGGGTGCCGGTGGCGCCGGACAGGGCGCGTTCCAGTGCTGCGATGCCCTCGTCGAGGTCGGCGTCGCGGCGTTCGACCAGGCCGTCCGTGTAGAGGACGGCCGTGGAGCCGGGGCTGAGGGGGATCGAGCCCGAGGTGTGCATCCAGCCGCCGGTGCCGAGCGGGGGGCCGGTGGGTTCCTCGGCGCGCAGGACCGTGCCGTTCTCGTCGCGGACCAGGATGGGGAGGTGGCCGGCCGAGGCGTAGACCAGCTTGCCCTCGTTCGGGTCGTGGACCGCGTACGCGCAGGTGGCGATCTGGTTGGCGTCGATCTCGGCTGCCAGGCCGTCGAGGAGCTGGAGGACCTCGTGGGGTGGGAGGTCGAGGCGGGCGTAGGCGCGGACCGCTGTGCGGAGCTGGCCCATGACGGCTGCCGCCCGGACGCCGCGGCCCATGACGTCGCCGATGACCAGGGCGGTGCGGCCGCCGCCCAGGGTGATGACGTCGTACCAGTCGCCGCCGACGGCGGCTTCGGTGCCGCCGGGGTGGTAGGTGGCGGCGATGCGCAGATCGTCGGGCTCTTCGAGTTCCTGAGGGAGCAGTGACCGCTGCAGGGTCACCGCTGTTTCGCGTTGACGGCGTTCGCTGGCGCGCAGGCGTTCGGCGGCTTCGGCGTGGTCGGTGACGTCCGTGGCGAAGACGAGGACGCCGCGGCCTTCGCTGCCCCCCTTGCCGTCGCCCTGGGCGACCGGGGTGCAGGTGAAGGTGTAGGAGCGGCCGTCGGGGGCCTTGCGGGACTTGACCGTGCGCGGCTTGCCGCTGCGCTGGACCTGGTCCAGGAGGGGGAACAGGCCGAGGGCGTCCAGTTCGGGGAGGGCTTCGCGGGCGCGTTTCCCTTGGGGGCGTGCGCCGAAGGCGGTCGTGTAGGCGTCGTTGACGTAGGCGATGCGGTGGTCGGGGCCGTGGACGAGGGCGACGAGGGACGGGACCCGGTCGAGGACCTCGCGCACCCGCAGTTCGTCGACGGCGGGTACGGGCGGCGCCTCGTCGGTCACTTGTTCGGCACGGGCGGCGGGCACGGAGCCTTCCCCCTGCCGGTCCGGGGAGGCCGTCTGCTCGGTCCGCGCTGCGGCGCGGCGCTGCGTTCCGGGGAGCCGGGCGCTCCAGCGCGTGAAGTTCACGAATCCTTGCCTCGTGTAGTCGTCGGCGGCCGGCACCGGAACCGGCCGGGGCCCCGGGGGGCCGCACCGGGGCGAGCGGTGGCACGCCCGCGGTGGAGGACCAGTCTGGCAGTGTGCCGACCGGGCCAACATCCGTCAGACGCCGGGTCGGCCGATGGAGTTCCTGGGTCCGGTCAGGACGACCCCTTCGGGTTGTTCGAGGGGTCTTGGGGAGGCTTTCCACCGGCCGCGAGTTCGAACTCCGCCCGGGGGTGTTCGAGTGAACCCAGCGAGACGATCTCCCGCTTGAAGAGCCCGGCCAGCGCCCATTCGGCGAGGACGCGCGCCTTGCGGTTGAAGGTGGGCACGCGGCTGAGGTGGTAGGCGCGGTGCATGAACCAGGCGGGGTAGCCCTTGAGCTTGCGTCCGTAGACGTGGGCGACGCCCTTGTGCAGGCCCAGGGAGGCGACCGAGCCGACGTAGGCGTGTTCGTACGTCGTCAGGGGTTCGCCGCGCAGGGTGTGCACGATGTTGTCGGCGAGGACCTTGGCCTGGCGGAGGGCGTGCTGGGCGTTGGGGGCGCACTCGCGGCCGGGTTCTCCTGCGGTGACGTCGGGGACGGCGGCCGCGTCTCCCGCCGCCCACGCGTGCGTGGCGCCCTCCACGGTCAGTTCCGGAGTGCACGTGAGCCGTCCGCGGTCGTTGCGGGGCAGGTCGGTGGCGGCGAGCAGCGGGTGGGGTTTCACACCGGCCGTCCAGACGACTGTTCGAGTGGGGAAGCGGGCTCCGTCGCTGAGGACGGCGACCCGGTCCGCGCAGGAGTCCAGACGGGTCCGCAGGCGTACGTCGATGTTGCGGCGGCGCAGTTCGGTGACGGTGTAGCGGCCCATCTCCTCGCCCACCTCGGGCAGGATGCGGTCCGAGGCCTCGACGAGGATCCACTTCATGTCCTCGGGCTGGACGTTGTGGTAGTAGCGCGCGGCGTAGCGGGCCATGTCCTCCAGTTCGCCGAGCGCCTCGACGCCCGCGAAGCCGCCGCCGACGAAGACGAAGGTGAGGGCAGCGTCGCGGATCGCGGGGTCGCGGGTGGAGGAGGCGATGTCCATCTGTTCGATGACGTGGTTGCGCAGGCCGATGGCTTCCTCGAGGGTCTTGAAGCCGATGCCGTGGTCGGCGAGGCCGGGGACCGGCAGGGTGCGCGAGACGGAGCCGGGGGCGATGACGAGTTCGTCGTACGGGAGCGGCTGTCCGCCCGAGCCCTCCTCCTCGGTGGCGAGGGTGGTGATGGTGGCGGTGCGTTTCGCGTGGTCGACGGCGGTGACCTCGCCGATGACGATGCGGCACCGGTCGAGGACGCGGCGCAGCGGTACGACGACGTGGCGGGGTGAGATGGCGCCGGCGGCGGCCTCGGGGAGGAACGGCTGGTAGGTCATGTAGGGGTCGGGGGTGACGATCGTGATGCCGACCTCGTCCCGCTCCAGTTCCCGTTTCAGTCTGCGCTGGAGGCGCAGGGCCGTGTACATCCCGACGTAGCCACCACCGACAACGAGAATGCGCGCACGTTCCTTCACCATCCCATGACGCACCCGCCGCTTGCGTTTGTCCACAGCCTCGACGAATTGTGTGACCGGAGCGGGAGAGCGCGCGGAGTTGGCCGGAATAGCAGGCTGCGATGGATCCGCGCAGGTCAGCGGGGGTGGTGTGGGGCGCACGCAGGGGCACATTCGGGACGTATGCGGCCCGTACTCCGATCGGTGGGCGCTCCGTGCGGAACGTGCCCCTTCTGAATTGACTCCCTCTCAACTATGTTCGTGTGTCGACGGGGTGTAGGGGGATGCGCTCACCGGGTCCGCGACGGCGGGCCGCGGAACAGGGCCCACTTCCCACGTCCCGCTATCGAATGGCGGGGAGAGTCTCCGGGGGGAGACGTCATTACCGGGGGAATGCGTATGCATGTTCAGGATTCTCATTGGTCGTCCGCATCTGCTCTCGCGGCAGGTGGCGCGACGATGAGCGCGGCGACGGGCGACGGGCGCGGGAACGGATCGCGGACGACGCCGCTGCGCGTGGACGCACAGCGCAATCTGGAGCACGTGCTGCGGGCGGCGCGCGAGGTGTTCGGCGAGCTGGGGTACGGCGCGCCGATGGAGGACGTGGCCCGGCGCGCACGGGTCGGCGTGGGCACGGTGTACCGGCGGTTCCCGAGCAAGGACGTCCTGGTGCGGCGGATAGCCGAGGAGGAGACCTCCCGGCTGACCGACCAGGCGCGGGCGGCGCTCGGGCAGGAGGACGAGCCGTGGTCGGCGCTGTCGCGCTTCCTGCGCACGTCGGTGGCCTCCGGCGCCGGGCGGCTGCTGCCGCCGCAGGTGCTGCGGGTCTCGGTGGGTGAGGAGGGGCCCGGCGGCGCGCGGGTGCCGCAGCAGCGGACGCAGCCGGGCTCCACGGAGTTGCGGCTGGTGCCGGAGGAGCCGGTGGCGGTCGTCTCGGTGCCGGCGCCCGTGGTCGCGGCGGACGACGACGCCGGGACGTCGGCGCTGCTCGAGGTCGTGGGGCAGCTCGTGGAGCGGGCGCGTGCGGCGGGTGAGCTGCGGCCGGACGTGTCGGTGTCGGACGTCCTGCTGGTGATCGCGACGGCGGCGCCCTCGCTGCCGGACGCGGCACAGCAGGCGGCCGCCTCGGCCCGGCTGCTGGACATCCTGCTGGAGGGGCTGCGGTCACGCCCGGCGTGAGCTTCCGGGCTCGGAGGGGGACTTCCGGGCCCGGAGCGACGGGGGATCATTCCCCGAACGAGTGAGGGCTGGTACCGACGTGCGGCACGTCCCCACGGATGAGTGATGATCCGAATTTCGGGGTCCTGACCAGAAACCGATATGGCACTCTGACCCGGTGGTCTGGACGGGTTGGGCGGCTGGCGGGGGCTTTCCGCGATGAGCGTTGACGGGCGGGACGAGTCGAGCGGACGCGCCGGCGTCCCGCCGGGCGGCCACCCAGCCGACGGCTCGGTGCCGCCGCAGCGCGCATGGCACGAGGACAGCGTCCTGCCGCCGCCGCGCGAGCTGCCGCCCTCCGACGGCGAGCTCATCGACCGGATGCGCTCGGGCGACGACACGGCGTACGAGGAGCTGTACCGGCGCCACGCGCCCGCCGTGCGCCGGTACGCCCGGACCTGCTGCCGTGACGCCCACACCGCGGAGGACCTGACCGCGGAGGTCTTCGCCCGCATGCTCCAGGCGGTGCGCGGCGGCTCCGGCCCCGAGCACGCGGTCCGCGCGTACCTGCTCACCTCCCTACGCCGCGTCGCGGCCTCCTGGACGAGGTCGGCGCGGCGGGAGCAGCTCGTCGACGACTTCGCGGTGTTCGCCACCCGGTCCGCACACGGCTCCGACGTCCCCGACGACGTCACGCCGGAACTCGGAGCGGACGTCCGCGCGATGCACGAGGCCGAGCGGTCCATGGCCATGCGGGCCTTCCGCTCGCTGCCGGAGCGGTGGCAGGCCGTGCTGTGGCACACCGAGGTCGAGGACGAGTCGCCCAGCGAGGTCGCCACGCTCTTCGGGCTGGACGCCAACGGCACGCGCGTCCTCGCCAGCCGGGCCCGCGAGGGCCTCAAGCAGGCCTACCTCCAGGCTCATGTCAGCGCCACCCTCACCGGCGACGAGGGGTGCGCGCGCTACGCCGACCAGCTCGGCACGTACGCGCGCGGCCGGCTGCGCATCCGCGCCGAGCGGGGGCTGCGCAAGCATCTGGAGGAGTGCGCCAAGTGCCGGCTGGCCGCGCTGCAGATCGAGGAGGTCGCCGGAGGTATCCCCGCCGTGGTGCCGGTCGCCGTCATCGGCTGGTTCGGTGCCTCCGGGTACGCCAAGGCGGCCGGGCTCATCGCCGGGGGCGCGGGGGCGGCCGGTGCGGCTGGGGCGGCCGCGGCGGGCGGAGCCGGCTCGTCCGGTGCGGGGGAAAGCGGTGGGGGTGCGGCGGGAAGTGGGGGCGGTGGTGGTGTGGGAGCCTCCGAGGGGGTGGGTGCGCCGCTGAAGGCCGGTATCGCGGCCGGTGTGGTCGCCGTGGGCGTCGCGACCGCCGTGCTGCTGGCGCTGGCGGGCAACCACAAGCCCGAGGGCGATGCGAAGACGGCTCCTTCGCCGTCGTCACCGGCGGTCCTGCCGGGGGAGCCCACTCCCCCTCCCGAGCCTCCCTCTCTTCCCTCGCAGCGGGAACCCGGGCCGCGGCCACCGGCGATCGTGCCCGTGGGCGCCGAGACCCCCGCGCCGGCACCGACGCCGACCCCTGCGCCCAGCTCCTCGTCCGCACCGTCCTCCGGCCCGGCACCGGCTCCCGTCCCGCCGCCCGCCTCGGCGTCCCCGTCCCCGAGGCCGACCCCGCCCCCGGCACCCGCTCCCACCCCCACACCACCGCCCGTGCCCGCCCCGGCCGTCTACCAGTGGAGCGAACTCTCGTACGACATCAACGGCGACGGAACCGAGCCCGAGATGCGGATCGGCTCGAGCAGCTGGGTCTGGCAGCGGTCCGGCCTGTCGGTCGGCGACCAGCGGTACGCGCACGGCGTCACCGTGCACGGCCGCTCCTCCGTCACCATCGACCTCAACCGCGACTGCTCCTCGTACGAGGCGCTCGTCGGTGTGGACGACATGACGCTGAAGCTCGGCAAGGTGTCCTTCTCCGTCTACGCCGACGGAACCCTGCTGTGGCGGTCCGCCCTGGTCGAAGGGGGCGACCCGGCGGCCCCGGTGCACGTGAACCTCACCGGCCGCGGCACCGTCCGGCTCGTCGTGGAACCGCACGGCGTCCTCGACGGCGTGGCCCTGGCGGACTGGGCCGAGTCCAGGTTCACCTGCGGTTAGCGGCTCCCGGGCTCGGCGGCGAACGCTCCGCGTGCCTCGTCCAGTTCACGCAGCACGTCGTCGGCGGTGAGCCCCGCGCCCCGGGCCCGCTCCGACTCGCACCGGGCACTGCCCAGGGCCGCGCGGGCGGCGGCCGTGGCCCGTTCCGCGTGGGCGCGTTCCGGCATGGGGCGGGGACGGCCGCCCCGCCAGTGGTCCCCGGCACCGATCAGCCGGGCCGCGCGCGAGAAGTCGCCGAAGTCGGCCAGCAGCCATGCCGCGCTGTCCACCACCGTGGCCCGGACCGTGTCGGAGCACCGCTTCTCCACCGCCTCACGCAGGGCCGCGGCCATTTTGACCAGCGCGGGCTCCGGGCCGGACTCACTCGCCGTGATCACGGCGTCGATGAGATCCAGCATCACCATGAACTGGGGCGGCGGTGTGCCACGCCCCGTTTCCGCGCGCGCCTCCTCGCACAGCGCACGGGCCCGCGCGATGTGTCCCTCCTCCCACGCCATCTGGGCCCGCAACAGCAGGACGAACGCCTTGGAGTCCGCCACGGCGTACCGGTCGGCGGCGGCGCTCGCCTCGTCCAGCGCCGTCAGCGCGGCCGGCCGGTCTCCCGCGCGGTAGGCGATCTCACCGAGCCGGGCGATGAGGAACGGCGACTCGGCGTACGCGCCCACCTCGTAGGCGAGCCGCAGCGCCTCCTCGTACTCCCCCTTGGCCTCCTCGAAACGGCTGCGCGCCATGGCCGTCTCACCGACCGCGCTGCACACCTGCGCCCGCAGCCAGCGGTCCCCGGAGCGGTGGCTGAGCAGGCGCAGCTCCGCGAGGTCGTCGTCGACGCCGGCCAGGTCGCCGGGGGTGTCGATGACCATGTGCGTACGGAACATCAGGGCGACGGCGGTCTCCCAGTCCCCGCCGTGCGCACGGCAGTTGGCGACGACGGAGTCCATGACACCCCGGATGTCGCCCTGCCAGCCCGTGAAGGGGGAGATCACCGGCCAGACGATCCCCGGGACCCGGGCCGCCTGCGGTCCGCCCGCCTCGAAGTACGCCCACAGGCGCGTCACGTACGACCGCCGCTCCTCCACGAACGCCTCCATGGGCGCGGCCTCGGCCATGAAGAACAGATGCAGCATGCGCAGATCCATCCGCAGGGCGCGCAGCGCATGCCCCGCCTCCGCGTCCGGTGCGGCGAGGAAGTGCTCGACGGGATCGGGCAGGTCCTCTTCGTCAGGGGACGGCACCCGGCTCATGACGTCGTTCCGCACCCCCAGGCGAAGAATCCGGTCGAGCCACTCCATGCCCTCGTGCCGGTAGTTCCGCAGCCACCAGAACCAGCCCATGGCCAGGGCGACGGCACCGGCCTCGCGCTCGTCCCCGGCCGTGAGGGTCCGGTCGAGGGCGGCACGGATGTTGTCGAGCTCGGTCTCCAGACGCGAGATCCACGGCAGTTGCCCGGCGGAGCGCAGCAGCGGATCGGCGCGCTCGACGAGCGCACGCACCCACGCCCGGTGCCGGAGTTCGGCCCGCGTGCGCAGCCCGGGTGTCTCGGCGGCGCGCTCGACGGCGTACTCGTGGATGGTCTCCAGCATCCGGTACCGCATACCGCCGGAGCCGCCCCTCTCACCGGGGGTGGCCACGACCAGGGACTTGTCGACGAGCGCCCCCAGCAGCTCGGCCGCGTCCCCGGTGCAGACGGCCTCCGCCGCTTCCAGATCCCAGCCGCCGGCGAACACGGACATCTCGCACATCACCGTGCGCTCGGCCTCGTCGAGCAGGTCCCACGACCAGTCGACGACGGCACGCAGGGTCTGCTGGCGGGGCAGGACCGTACGGCTCCCGGAGGTGAGGAGGCGGAAGCGGTCGTCCAGCCGGTCGGCGATCTGGCGGGGCGTGAGCAGCCGGAGCCGGGCGGCCGCCAGTTCGATGGCGAGCGGCAGACCGTCCAGGCGGCGGCAGATCTCCACCACCGCCCGCTCGTCTTGGAGCACGGCGTCGGCGTCGGGCCGGACGGCGGCGGCCCGCTCCGCGAACAGCCGGCGGGCGTGGTGCGGCCGCAGGGGCTCGACGGGCCGCACCAGCTCCCCCGGCACGCCCAGGGGTTCGCGGCTGGTCGCGAGGATCCTGAGCCCCGGGCAGCGGGTCAGGAGGGTCTCGGCGAGGTGGGCGGCGGCTCCGATGACATGCTCGCAGTTGTCAAGGATCAGCAGCGGGCTGCGCGGGGCGCAGTACTCGACGAGCAGGGCGACCGGATCGTCCTGCACGGCCGTCAGCTCGCTGGTCATCAGCACCGTCTCGCGCAGTCCGAGCGCGCTGACCACCGCGTCCGGCACCGCCTCCGGCCGGTCGAGCGGGGCGAGCTCGGCCAGCCACGCCTGCGCGAGCCCGGCGGCGGCTTCCTCGGCGAGACGGGTCTTTCCGGAGCCGCCCGGTCCGGTGAGGGTGACGAGGCGGGCCCTGTGTACGTCGGAACGGATGGCGTCGATCTCGGGTTCCCGGCCGACGAAGGAGGTCAGGCGGGGGCGGAGGTTCCCGGTGCGCTCGGGGGGTTCGGGTCGTGCGGGTCGTGCGAGGGGCTCGGGTCGCGCGGATGGCCCGGGTCGTGCGGATGGCTCCGGTCGTGCGGGGGACGGTTCGCCGTCGTTCTCGGTCGAGGCGAGCAGGCCGGCGTGCAGGCTGCGGAGCTGGGGCCCGGGGTCGGTGCCGAGTCCGTCGGCGAGGGCGCGGCGGGCGGATTCGTACGCGGCGAGTGCGTCGGCTTCCCTGCCGGTGTCGCGCAGGGCGCGGATGAGGAGGGCGCGCAGCGGTTCGTCGTACGGGTGCACGGTGGTCAGTTCGCGCAGTTCCGGTACGACGTCACGGGCGCGGCCGAGCCGGAGGCGGGCCTCCGCCCGGGCCCGGGTCGCCTCCAGGCGGACCGCCTCCGGGCGGGTGGCGGCGGAGCGGTCGGGGAGGTCGGCGAGGGCCGGGCCGCGCCAGAGGGCGAGGGCGGCGTCGAGGTGTTGTTCCGCGAGGGTGGGTTCGTCGGCGGTGAGGGCGTCGGTGCCGTGCTGGACGAGGCGTTCGAAGACGAAGAGGTCGATGTCGTCGTGCGTGGCCGTGAGGCGGTAGCCGCCGGGGTGGGAGGTCACGGCGTCCTTGCCGAGGGCTCGGCGGAGTCGGGCGATGAGGGCCTGGAGGGCGGCGGGGGCGTCCTGGGGCGGGGTGTCGGTCCACACCTCGTCGATCAGGGTCTGGGGTGTGGTGACGCGGGAGGGGCGTAGGGCGAGGGCGGTGAGGAGGGCGCGGAGGCGGGGGCCGCCGAGGGGTATGGCTCTGCCGTGTTCGTCTGCTGCCTCGGTGATGCCCAGGATTCTGTACCGCACGGGGTCATTGTGACCGGGGTTCGTGTGCGGGCCGGGGGGTTTTCGGGCGGGGCGTTGCGCAGCTCGGCGCGGCGAGGTGCCGCTGCGCCCACCCGTGCCGCCCTTGGCGGCACGATTGCCCGCAGCTGGGGGGACAACGTCAGACCCGCCGCACCCCGGCCCCCGCCCCCAACGCCCCCCGTTGCGGGGCGATTCCTGACGGTACGGCGCGCTGGCGGGCCGGGGTTCCCGTCCAGCAGGTGCCTCGGCGGGAGAGGAGGCGGCGGAGCCAGAGTTCGAGGGAGACCAGGTCCGCGAGGCCGTCCAGGGGGAGGGGTTCGCCCGCTGCCGCGCCGCGCAGGGCCTTGCGGACCACCCGGGCCTCCACCAGACCGGCCTCGGCGAGCAGCGGCGTGTCGAACAGGGTGACCAGGGAGTCCGCCGCCACCCTCAGGCCCGTACGGGCCACGGCCGCCGTCGTCGCCTGGGTCGGGGCGCCCCACCCGGGCGGCAGCTCCCGTACCCCGGCCCCCTCCAGCACGGTCCGCAGGATCGCCGCCCGCGCCCCGGGCCGCACCCGCAGCGCCTCGGGCAGTGCCCGGGCCGCGCGCACGACCTGGTTGTCGAGGAACGGTGCGTGCAGCCGCTGGAAGCGGATCTCCGCGGCCTGCTCCAGCACCCGCAGATCCGCGGCCTGCCGCGCCAGCGCCGCGCGGGCCCGGAAGTCACCCGGCCGCTGCCCCGGCCCCACCGACTCCGACCGGTGCGTGGCCGCCTGAAGACGAACCGATACTTCGGCGAGCGCCTCACCGGTCAGCCAGCGCGCCGCCGGCCCGGGTCTGCCCCAGGTCAGCGCGGCGAGCGAGGCCTCCACCGCGTTGCCGGGCGCGTCGAGACCGTCGTCCGTGCGGTGCTCCAGCAGGCGCTCGGCCAGGGATTCCAACCCCGTCCGGTAGGGCGTACGGGACAGCCGCCGGGCCGCCGCGTACACCCGTGCGGGCACCAGCACCGAGCCGTCCGCCTTGGCCAGCGCGGCGACGGGACGCACCAGGTGACGCCGTTTGCGGTCCATCAGCAGGTCGGCCAGCCGGGCCGGATGCGCGTCCAGGACCTGCCGGGCGCCGTACCCCGTGAAGTGGTCCGCGCTGCCGGCCGCCAGCCGCGCCCGGTGCCGGGCCGCCGCCACCAGGGACGCGCCCGGCTCGTCCGTCAGCGGCCCGTCCAGGTCGGCGTACGGAAGGGTCTCCTCCCCACCGGCCACGACCACGTGGTGCAGTCGCGGGTTGGCGGCCAGTGCGCCCGCCCGCTCCAGCTCGGCCTCCCGCCCGGCGACGGCGAGGTCGTTGAAGGTGACGGCCAGCAGCCGCTCCCCCGCGCCCGTGCCGTGTCCCAGCACCGTGCCGGGCCGCCCGGGCAGCCCCGCGGCGAGCAGCGCCAGTGTTCCGGAGGCCGGCCCGCCGGACAGGTCCGCCCCGATCCCGGGCACGGGCATTCCGCGCGCGGCTCGCCGCTCGGCGGGCCCCATGCCGGGCACCGGGCCGGGGTCGATGTCCGCCCCGGGCACGTGCCGCGGCGCGGCCAGCCGCGTCCGTACGGCCTCGACGAGCGCGTCGCGCACGGCGTCGACCGCGCTGTCGGGATCGGCCGCGGGCGCGGCCACCGCCAGCGAGGCGACGGGCTCGTACCCGGCGATCTCGCGCGCCCCGGCGCGCAGGATGAGTGCGTGCCCCGGCGGAACACGCTTCACGCCGTCGTACGGAGTGGAGTCGTGCAGCGCGGCCGGCACGTCAGGGGCGGCCAGCAGCGCGGCGAGGTGCCCGAAGTCGAGGTTGGCCTCGATGAGGTCGGCCAGCGGCAGCGCGGCCGTCGCGTACGCCGTACCGCCGGCCCAGGGGGTGTGGAACACCGGCCGCGCGCCCGCGAGATCGCCGCAGACGGTGACCCTCCGGCCGACCTGCACGATCGCCGTGTAGCTCCCCGGCCAGGCGGTCAGATGCCGGAGTGCCCCGCCGCGCGCGGCGAACAGGGCGACGCGCAACTGCTCGTCGGTGGCGCCGCAGATGCCGAGGACGGCGATACGGGTACGGTCGTCGGCCTTCACGACCCGCACCTCGTCGGGGCGCCAGTCGCCGACCGCCCACAGCGGGTCGGGGTCACCCCACAGGAGGTGGGAGCCCACCGGGTGCACGGTCTCGCCGTCGGGTCCCGTGGCCCCCGCCGAACCGGCAGCGAGGGCTCCCGCGGCGGTGCTGCTCCACCCCACCAACCACCGCATCGCCGCCTCCACAGGCTGTGGACAACCAGTGCACCGTACGAACCGGTGCACCATGCTGCCATGAAGGAAGCGTTCCAGAGGGTGCCCGCGCCGCTTGCGCTCCGCTGAATGCGCCCCGGCGGAGACACCCACGCCGCCCCGAACGACCCCGAACACCCAAGCGGGGCAAGAAGATACGGACGCCATCGGTGGAAGCGAGGACGAAGAGAGGTGAGAAGAAAGGGCAGTCGGCAGAACCGCGACGCGAATGCGCCCCCGATACGCGCCTCGAATACGCCTGGTGCGCCCTCAATCACCATGGTCGGAGCCCTGAAGCCGTACGACCAGCGGGGTCGATTTTCAGCCAAATCGGCTTCACGCGGACGGTGTCGAACACGCTCCGTACAGGCTCCGCGCGCCACCACCCCGCCGCGCGGTCCGGGAGACGGGACACGCCTCCCGGACCCTTCCGCCGCCCGCGGGGATGGAGGCGGCGGTGTCCCCCAGCCCACTGGATCCAGTACAGCGGGCCGACCCACGCACGGACCATGGAACCGCTCCCGTGATGGCCGGAGAAGAGCGCACGGACAGGCGCACGGCCACACAGTGGGAGCACGCCGCAACTGCCCGTATCCGACCCGCACTTCAGTACGGACCACAATCCCGCCAACCGGAACAATGCCCCTTAACGCTTGGGATGCGGCGAACTACGCTGGGTTTACGAATGCCGCATGGTTATGCCAGCGCGGCAGCCGTCTGTGTCGAGGGGTGGCGCATGTCCAGGGAGCAACGCGGGCCGAACGAAAAACTCGGCGCCGTTCTCGCCCTCGCGGGAATCTCCAACGCGGGCCTCGCGCGGCGCGTCAACGACCTTGGCGCCCAGCGCGGTCTGACGCTTCGCTACGACAAGACGTCGGTGGCGCGCTGGGTGTCGAAGGGCATGGTGCCGCAGGGTGCCGCCCCGCACCTCATCGCCGCCGCCATCGGCCAGAAACTGGGCCGCCCGGTGCCGCTCCACGAGATCGGCCTGGCGGACGCGGACCCCGCGCCCGAAGTCGGCCTCGCCTTCCCGCGGGACGTCGGGCAGGCGGTGACGTCCGCGACGGAGCTGTACCGCCTCGACCTCGCCGGCCGCCGCGCCGGATCCGGCGGCATCTGGCAGTCGCTGGCCGGATCGTTCGCAGTAAGCGCGTACGCAACGCCCGCCTCACGATGGCTGATAACCCCGGCCGACAGTTCGGTCGCGCGTGACGTGGGCCCCGCCGAGGGCTCCGGCGCACCGCTCAAAGTCGGCCACAGCGATGTGCAGAAGCTGCGGGAGGCCGCCGAGGACGCGCGGCGCTGGGACTCCAAGTACGGCGGCGGGGACTGGCGTTCGTCGATGGTCCCCGAGTGCTTGAGGGTGGAGGCGGCCCCTCTGCTGCTCGGCTCCTACTCCGACGAGGTGGGCCGGGCCCTCTTCGGCGCCTCCGCGGAACTCACCCGGCTCGCGGGCTGGATGGCCTTCGACACCGGCCAGCAGGAAGCGGCCCAGCGCTACTACATCCAGGCCCTGCGCCTGGCCCGGGCGGCGGCCGACGTCCCCCTCGGGGGTTACGTTCTGGCCTCCATGTCCCTCCAGGCCACCTATCGCGGCTTCGGCGACGAGGGTGTGGACCTCGCGCAGGCCGCCCTGGAACGCAACCGCGGTCTGGCCACGGCCCGGACCATGAGCTTCTTCCGCCTCGTCGAGGCACGCGCCCACGCGCGCGCCAACGACGCCCAGGCGGCCGGCGGTGCCCTGAAAGCGGCCGAGAGCTGGCTGGAGCGGGCCCGGCCCGGCGACAACGACCCGAGCTGGCTCGGCTTCTACTCCTACGACCGTTTCTGCGCCGACGCGGCCGAGTGCTACCGCGACCTCAAGGCACCCCGCCAGGTCCGCCGCTTCACCGAGCAGGCGCTCTCGAAGCCGACGGAGGAGTTCGTCCGCTCGCACGGACTGCGGCTGGTCGTCTCGGCGGTCGCCGAACTGGAGTCGGGGAACCTGGACGCGGCGTGCGAGCAGGGGGTGCGGGCGGTGGAGGTCGCCGGGCGGATCTCGTCGGCCCGGACCACCGAGTACGTCAAGGACCTCCTGCACCGGCTGGAGCCGTACGGCGACGAGCCGCGGGTGGTGGAGCTGCGTGAGCGTGCGCGGCCTCTGCTGGTGGCGCCTGCGTGAGCGTCTGCCGGGTGGTGTGATCTCGCGGCTGCGGGCGGCCCGTGGTTGATCGCGCAGTGCCCCGTGCGCCTTGGGGCGACACTGAGCTCGGCGTTTGAACGTGCTGTCAGTGGTGCAGTGCACTATCGGTAGCGGGAGGTGGTGCTGGTGCGGGCCGCGTACGACTGTGACGTGCTGGTGATCGGCGGGGGGATCGTCGGGCTGTCGACGGCGTATGCGATCACACGCGCCGCACCAGGCACACGGGTCACCGTCCTGGAGAAGGAACCAGGCCCGGCCCGGCACCAGACCGGCCGCAACAGCGGCGTCATCCACAGCGGCATCTACTACCGCCCCGGCTCCCTGAAGGCCCGCTACGCGGTGCGGGGCGCCGCCGAGATGGTCAAGTTCTGCGCCGAGTACGGCATCCCGCACGCCGTCACCGGCAAGCTGATCGTCGCGACCGACCGTTCCGAGCTGCCCCGTCTGCACGCCCTCGTGCAGCGCGGCCGGGAGAACGGCATCCCGGTGCGCGAGCTGGGCCCGTCCCAGATCATGGAGTACGAGCCGGAGGTGCGGGGCCTGGCGGCGATACACGTCGGTACGACCGGCATCTGCGACTTCGTCGCCGTCGCGCGGCAGCTGGCCCACGGCTCGGGGGCGGAGATCCGCTACGGCGCGCGGGTCGTCCGCATCGACCGCCGGCCCGAGCGGGGGGTCGCCGTGCTCACGGCTTCCGGCGACGTCGTGCGGGGCCGGGTGCTGGTGAACTGCGCGGGGCTGTACTCCGACGAGATCGCCCGGCTGACCGGGGACGACCCGGACGTCCGGATCGTGCCGTTCCGCGGCGAGTACTACGAACTGGCCCGGCCGGAGCTCGTGCGGGGACTGGTGTATCCCGTGCCCGACCCGGCGTTCCCGTTCCTCGGGGTGCATCTCACCCGCGGGATCGACGGGGGTGTGCACGTCGGTCCCAACGCGGTGCCGGCGCTGGCTCGGGAGGGGTACGGGTGGGGCACGGTGCGGTGGGGGGAGCTGGGGGCGACGCTGACCTGGCCGGGCTCCTGGCGGATCGCCCGCCGGCACTGGCGGTACGGGGCCGGGGAGATGCGGCGGTCGCTGTCCAAGGGGGCGTTCGCGGAGGCGGTGCGGAGGTTGTTGCCCGGGGTGTCGGAGGGGGATCTGGTGCCTACCGGGGCGGGGGTGCGGGCGCAGGCGGTGTTGCGGGACGGGACGCTGGTGGATGACTTCTTGATCCGGGAGGGGGGGCGGACGGTGCATGTGCTCAATGCGCCGTCTCCTGCGGCTACGGCTTCTTTGCCGATCGGCAGGGAGGTGGCTCGGCGGGCGTTGGGGGTGCTGTGAGGCGTGGGGTGCTCGGGGTTGTTGCTGGGCGCGGGGGGTTGCGCAGCCCGGCGCTGCGGGGTACCGCCTGCGCCCACCCTCCCCCAAGCTCTCGGCTTCGCTCGAGCAGGGGGGACCCCCATCGCCCCAGCGGCACGACTGCCCGCAGCCAGGTGCATCACCGTAAAATCGGGGGCACTGTGTCTGACTCCGTTAATACCCCCGAAAGTTTTCCGTCCACCCCCGGCGGTGAGCACCCGCAGCACGTGCCCGGTGTGTCCGTTCGGCATACCCGGGTCAAGGGAGAGCCGCGTTTTCCCGATGGGCCGAAGGCCGACCCCGCCGGGTCGCACTTCGAGCGGCGGATCCGGAGTTTTCAGCCGCGGCGGAGTCGGGTGACCGCCGGGCAGGCCGACGCGCTCCAGCGGCTGTGGCCCAAGTGGGGCCTCGACATCGACGGCAGCCGGACCCTCGACCTCGCCGAACTGTTCGGCAACGACAACCCCGTCGTCCTGGAGATCGGCTTCGGCATGGGCGAGGCCACCGCCCGGATGGCCGCCGCCGACCCCGGCACCGACATCCTCGCCGTCGACGTCCACACCCCCGGCCAGGGCAACCTGCTCAATCTCGCCGACCGGGACGGCCTGTCCAACATCCGGGTCGGCAACGGCGACGCGATCATCCTGCTCCGCGAGATGCTCGCCCCGGACTCCCTCGACGGCCTCCGCGTCTTCTTCCCCGACCCGTGGCCCAAGAAGCGGCACCACAAGCGCAGGCTCATCCAGCCCGACTTCCTGAGCCTCGCCGCAAGCCGCATCAGGCCCGGCGGGATCATGCACTGCGCGACCGACTGGGAACCGTACGCCGAACAGATGCTCGAGGTACTCACGGCACACCCCGACTTCGAGAACACGCAGGCGGACGGAGGTTTCGCGCCGCGTCCCGACTTCCGCCCCCTGACCCGTTTCGAGGGCCAGGGACTGGACAAGGGACATGTCGTGAACGACCTCCTCTTCCGTCGCGTACAGCACGTGGAGCAACCCCCCGCCGGCGCCTGACCGCACCCGCACCGCATCTCCCGCCTGCGGACAGCGCCCATCCGTCGTTAGGGTCGAAGCCGTGGCCACCAGCCCCCCGTTCCCGTCGCACCCCGGCGGCCCCCTGCGGCACGCCCACTGGTGGCAGCGCACCTGGGTGCGCTACGGCGCCCTGACGACGCTCCTCGCGATCTCCGGCCTGGTGATCCTCGCCCTGGTCCGCGAGGAGACGGGCACGGAAGGCTTCCTGGTGGGGCTCGGACTGGCCACCCTCCCGGTCCCGCTGCTCATCGCCACGTTCCGGTGGCTGGACCGGGTCGAACCGGGCCCTTGGCGGAACCTGCTGTTCTGTTTCGCCTGGGGCGCCTGCGCGGCGGCGCTGATAGCGATCGTCGCCAACAGCTTCGCGACCAGATGGATAGCGACGGCGACCGCGGATCCCTCCAGCGCCGACACCCTCGGAGCGACCGTGATAGCGCCGGTGGTGGAGGAGACGGCCAAGGCGGCGGCCGTCCTGCTGGTCTTCCTCTTCCGGCGCCGCGACTTCACCGGGATCGTCGACGGGGTCGTGGTGGCCGGTGTCACCGCGACCGGCTTCGCGTTCACGGAGAACATCCTCTACCTGGGCATGGCCTTCGGCACCGACCAGCTCACCGGCCACAGCGGCATCGCTTCCGTCACGGCGGCGACCTTCTTCGTGCGCATCATCATGTCGCCGTTCGCGCACCCGCTCTTCACCGTCCTGACCGGCATCGGCTTCGGCATCGCCGCGCTCGCGGCGGACGGCCAGCACATCCGCCGGATCGCCTTCCCGCTCTCCGGGCTGCTGCTCGCGATGGGCATGCACGCGATGTGGAACGGCTCGTCCGCGTTCGGTGAGTACGGGTTCTTCGCGGTGTACGCGGCGTTCATGGTGCCCATCTTCGGGCTGCTGACGTGGCTGGTGGTCTGGACACGGCAGCGGGAGCTGCGGACCGTACAGACGGAACTGCCCGCGTACGCCGTGGCCGGGTGGCTGACCCCGGCGGAGCCGTACGCGCTCGGCTCGATGCGGGCCCGGCGGATCGCCCGCCAGTACGCCCGCCGCCACGCGGGGAAGGCGGCGGCACGGTCGGTGGCCCAGTACGAGGGATACGCGACGTCCCTGGCGTTCCTGCGGCACCGGGGCCGCCGGGGCCGCGCCGGCGGCGACTTCGCCGTCCGGGAACGGGAACTGCTCGACGAGCTGTGGCGGCGCCGGGAGGCCGCCCGCCCCGCGCTGGACCACGCGGCACGGATCACGGCCCCTCCGGTCCCGGTGACGGCACCGCCCTGGCCGGTGCACGGGGCGTACGGGTACGGCCACCCGATGCCGTACCCCGCGTACAACCCGTACCGGTCGTAGCCGGCAGGACGCGGAGTACGGCCCGGGGTTCGGGTCTCAGGCGGAAGCCTCGGTGAGCCGCCGCACCTCCCCCTCCGTCAGGGTCAGCTCCCCGACGCCCACCAGCGCGGGCAGCTGCTCCACCGTCCGCGCGGAGGCGATCGGCGCCGCCACCGTGGGCTGGGCGGCGAGCCAGGCCAGGGCGACCGTGGCGACGGGGGCGTCATGGGCCGCGGCGATCTCGTCGAGGGCGTCGAGGACACGCCGGCCCCGCTCGGTCTCCAGGTGCTTGGCGGCACCGCCCGCCCGCGCGCTCTCGACCGTCGTGCCGGGCCGGTACTTGCCCGTGAGGAAGCCGGACGCGAGCGCGTAGTAGGGGACGGCCGCGAGACCGGCCTGCTCGGCGAGGTCCTGGAGCTCACCCTCGTAGGTGTCGCGGGAGACCAGGTTGTAGTGCGGCTGGAGAGCCACGTACCGGGCGAGGCCCTCGCGGTCGGAGAACTCCAGGGACGCCCGCAGCCGCTCGGCGGAGATGTTGGAGGCGGCGATGTGCCGCACCTTGCCGACCTTCACGAGTTCGTCGAGCGCGCCGATGATCTCCTCGACCGGCACGTCGGGCTGGTCGAAGTGGGTGTAGTAGAGGTCGATGTAGTCGGTGCGCAGGCGCCGCAGGGAGGCGTCGGCGGCGGCCTTGATGTTGGCTGCGGACAGGCCCTGGAACTCGGGGTGCTGGCTGACCTTCGTGGCGACGACCACGTCGGAGCGGTTGCCGCGCGCCTCGAGCCACTTGCCGAGTATGGTCTCGGACTCGCCGCCCTGGTTGCCGTCGACCCACGCCGAGTAGACGTCGGCGCTGTCGACGAAGTTGCCGCCGGCGGCGGTATAGGCGTCGAGGACGGCGAAGGACCGGTCCTCGTCGGCGGTCCAGCCGAAGACGTTGCCGCCGAGGGCGAGCGGGAAGACCTCGAGGTCGGAGGAGCCGAGCTTGCGAAGAGAAGTCATGCTCCACGTCAACGGCCGTGACGGAGTGGCTCATTCCGCCGTGGACGCAAAAGTCTTGTAAACGAGAACCGGCGGTCCGGACGTCGGGGGGTCGTCGTCAGGACCGCCGGTGCTTCAACTGGCGTGCACCGCCCGGAAGGTGAGGCTCAGGAGACTCCAGGAGCGAGGCTCAGGGAGTGAGGCCCTTGCCCCGCAGCCACGCCATCGGGTCGATGCCGCTCGACGAACCACCGGAGTGGACCTCGAGGTGCAGGTGCGCGCCGGTGACGTTGCCGGTGGCGCCCACGCGGCCGATGACGTCGCCCGTGCTGACCTTCTGCCCGACGCTGACGCCGATGGACGACTGGTGGGCGTACCAGATCTCCGTGCCGTCATCGAGGGTCAGGACCGTCTTGTAGCCGTAGGAGCCGTTCCAGCCGGCCTCGGTGATGGTGCCGCTGTGCACCGCCTTGATCGGGGTACCCGTGGGCGCGGCGAAGTCCAGGCCCGTGTGGTAGCCGGAGGACCAGTAGGCGCCGGCCTGGCCGAAGGTGGAGGTGAGGGTGTACGAGGAGGTCGGCAGCGTGAACTGCTTGGCGAGGGCGGCGAGCCGCTCGGCCTCGGCCTTCTTCCGGGCCTCCTCCTCCGCCTTCTTCTTGGCTTCGGCGGCCTTGGCCTTGGCTTCCTGCTCCGCCTTGGCGGCGGCTTCCGCGGCCGCCTTCTCGGCGGCCTTCGCGGCGTCCTGTGCGGCCTTGGTCTCGATCTGCTCCTGCTGGCGCTCGACCTGGGCCATGATCCGGGCGCGCAGCGCCTCGCCCGCGCCGGAGCCGCCCTGGTCGGTGTCGGCGGACGCCGTGGCGAGGTCGCTGAGCGGGGTGGAGGAGCCTTCGGGGGTGTCGTCGTCCGAGATGAGGGAACCCACCGAGGGCAGGTCCGGCACGGAGATCGACACCGGCGGCTTGCCGGTCTGGGCGCTGGCGATGCCGCCCGCGCCCACGGCGGCTATGACGCCGACGCCCAGGACGGTGGAGCTGCGGGCGAGCCCTCCGCCGCGCTGCTTGGTGACGCGATGCCGGCCACGGACGGGACGGATGGACTCCGCGGTGGGGTTCCATTCCTGGAACGGGCCCTCGTCGGTGCGGTGACCGCCGAAGCCGAAGGTCTCGGTGTCGTGCTGGTCGCGCGGGGACGGGGCCGCGGGGGCAGGCCGGTTGGACGCCACGTGGGCGTACTCCTTTCCTTCCTTCTCGCCTACCGGGTTAGCTGACGGGTTCGGAGCAGGAAGGTCTCCTACGCGCGTATACCGACCGTGCTTCCACGGCGGCATCCGCCCGATTCACCCCAAGTGGTGGTTCCCCGGTTCCCTTTCGGGATTCGGCGCGTGCGCACGGAGCCGCCTTCTGTGACGGCTGGGACGACCGCGCTGCGTTATCGAACGTTAATGGAGGCGCGGTGGGTATTCCAGCGATTCCGCTTGATCATTAACCTTTTTCGCGCGGACTTACCTGGCATGACCGGCTTAAATCGGGCGAGTTGACCGCTCCGCAAGTGACTCACGGGTTTTGACGGAGCGTCAGTTGTACTGCGGAGCGGGGCGATTCACTCACTGTCCGTGAGGATGAGGGCCCGACATGAACCGAGGGCCGGAACCCTTTCGGATTCCGGCCCTCGGCCTTCAGTAGCGGGGACAGGATTTGAACCTGCGACCTCTGGGTTATGAGCCCAGCGAGCTACCGAGCTGCTCCACCCCGCGTCGTTGTGTCACCAGTGTACGCCATCAGCGGGACAGCTCGCACACACCCACCGGTTCAGCTCAGCAGGTGGCGGTTCGGAGCCTTCGCCGGTCCCTCGTACTCAGCAAGGACGACGACCTCCGCTCCCCCGTCCGCCAGGACGCCGCTGCCGTCGGCCCCCGCCACGAAAGTGTCCGGCTCGCGCCAGGCCGTGACGACCCGCCGTACGCCCGCGTCGAGGATCAGCCGGGCACAGGGCGCGGGCCGGGAGGCCCGGCGGGCGCAGGGTTCCAGGCTGCTGTAGACCGTCGCGCCGGCGAGCCTCGGGTCGGCCGGGTCGGTCTTCGCCAGGGCCGCCTCCTCCGCGTGCACGACCGGGTCGCCGCCCTCACGGGAGTGGCCCCGGGCCAGTTCCGTACCGTCGGCCGCGACCACCACCGCGCCGACACTGAACGCCGTGTCCGACGGTGGACACTGTGCGGCCAGTTCGCAGGCGAGGGCGAGCCAGCGGCGGTCGGCGGCGGTGGGGAGGGACCCGGTGCCCGGCTCGGTCGGCTCGTAGCGCATGAGGACCACGTCCTCGATCCGCCGGGTCTCCAGCAGCCGGAGCCGGCCGGACTGGTAGCCGCCCGGCCCGAAGAGGCGGGGGGCGGCGGGGTCGCCCACGAAGAGCGGGGCGAGGACCAGTTGGAGTTCGTCGGCGAGGCCCTGGGTGAGCAGCTGGGTGTGGATCAGGCCGCCGCCCTCGACCATGAGCCGGCGCACCCCTCGTTCGTCGTGCAGGTGGGTGAGGAGCCGCCGCCAGTCGAGGCCGGCGCCGAGGGGGACGACGTCGGCGGCGAGGCCGAGGGCACGGGCGCGTTCGGCGCCCTCGTCGGTGGTGTAGAGGACCTTCTCGCCGCCGGTGTGCCAGAACCGTGCCGCCGGGTCGAGGTCGCCGGTGCCGCTGACGGTGACCTTCAAGGGGTATTCCGGCAGGCCGGCCGCTGTGCGGGCGGCGCGCCGCACGGGTGAGTTGACCAGCAGACGGGGGTTGTCGGCACGGATGGTTCCCGCGCCGACCAGGATGGCGTCGACGGAGGCCCGGACCTCGTCGACCCGGTCGAAGTCGGCCGGGCTGGACAGGAGCAGGCGTTCGGGGCCGGTGTCGTCCAGGTAGCCGTCGAGGGAGACGGCGGCGGACAGCAGGACGTACGGGTGGGGCATCGACGCTCCCGGCTCGTTGGGACGGCGGACTGACGGGACGGGCTTGGTTCAAGTTTGAAACAAACCTACACTGGTGGCATGACGAATCGCTGGCTCACCCCCGAGGAGCAACGCGCCTGGCGCGCGTACATCGCCGCCTCGCTGCTCCTGGAGGACGCGATCGACCGGCAGCTCCAGCAGGACGCCGGCATGCCCCACCTGTACTACTCCATCCTGTCCGTCCTGTCCGAGTCCCCGGAGCGGCGGCTGCGCATGACCGATCTCGCCGAGCGGCTGAAGATCACGCGCAGTCGGCTGACGTACGCGGTGACGCGGCTGGAGAAGGACGGCATGCTGCGGCGCGAGGCCTGCCGGTACGACAAACGGGGGAGCATCGCGGCCCTGACCGACGAGGGCTTCGCCGTTCTGGAGCGCGCCGCGCCCGGGCACGTCGAGACGGTGCGGAGCTTCCTGTTCGACCGGCTCAGCGAGGAGCAGGTGGGGCAGCTGGAGGAGATCGCCTCGGCGATCGCGCAGGGGCTCCAGGAGGACGGGGCACGGCCGGCGTCGGACGACGTGCCGTGGCGACGGAGGTCGTCGACGGCCTGTTCGTGAGGCGCGTCACACCCCCTCGGGCATCATTGCTTCAAATTTTAAGCAAGAGTAGGGTTCCGATCGTGGATCTGCTTCAAATCTGAAGCAGTCCAGCAGACGGCTGTGCAGCCGAACAGGAACGGAACCCGGAGGCCCCGCATGCCCGACACCCCCACCGTCGTCGCCACCCCGCGCTCCCGTGTCCGGGTCCCGCTGCGCTTCCACGACGGCTACCAGGCCGACGCCGAAGTCGTCACCTTCCACGGGCTGGCCGACGGCCAGGAGCACGTGGCCGTCGTCCTGGGCGAGCCCGGCCCGGTTCCGCTGGTGCGGCTGCACTCCGAGTGCCTGACCGGGGACGTGTTCGGCTCGGCCCGCTGCGACTGCGGTCCGCAGCTGCGCGAGGCCGTCGAGCGCATCGCCGACCGCGGCGGCGTGCTGCTCTACCTCCGCCAGGAGGGCCGGGGCATCGGTCTCTACAACAAGCTCGACGCGTACGCCCTCCAGGACGAGGGCCTCGACACGTACGAGGCGAACGCGGCCCTGGGGCTGCCGGAGGACGCCCGGGACTACACGGCGGCGGCCCAGATGCTGCGGGCCCTCGGCATCGGCGAGCTGGACCTGCTCTCCAACAACCCCGACAAGGCCGACCAGTTGCGGGACCTGGGCGTCGACGTCCGCGACCGGATCCCCACGGGGGTCTTCACCACCGCGCACAACGTCCGCTACCTGCGCGCGAAGGTCCTCCAGACGCAGCACACGCTGCCGCTCGCCGCACTGACGGAGCTGAGCGCCGGCTAGCACCTTCCGGCCGCCGCCGGACAGCGAACGGGACTGCTTGCCCCTCGGCTCTTCGGGTACAGCCTTTGAAAGAGGGCGACCTCAGCAGTACCCGGAGCTTATGGAAAGTGACCGTTTCGTGACCGAACTCGGCGGCCCCGGTGACCACCGGGCGAGGAGACCGGGCGACGGCCCGGAGGCCGTCGCGTCACAGATCGCCGATGCGGTGGACAGCCTGACGGCCCTGTGGTCGGTCGCCGCCCAGGACGCGTCCCTGCGCCTGTCCCTGCACCAGCTGCGCGCACTGCGCACGCTGGAGGCGGCGCCCGGCCTGAACCTCACGGCCCTGGCCGAGCGGCTGGACATCGGCCTCCCCACCGCCAGCCGCCTCTGCGACCGCCTCGCGGCGGCCGGCCTCCTGGAGCGCGCCCCGCACCCGACCACCCGCCGTGAGGTGCAACTGCGGCTCACCACCCACGGACAGCACGTCCTGGGCGATGTCGCGGACCGCCGGGCCGAGGCCCTGACCACGGCCCTGGCAGCGATGGAACCGGCGGAACGGGCGGCGTTGAGCACGGGGCTGCGGGGGTTCCTCGCGGCCCAGGACGCCGGGTCCCCGTACCGACGGGACTGATGGGACCGGCTGACGGAGGCGGAGACGGGGCGTGAGCGCCGGGAGCGGGACGATGACAGACCCCGGAACTGAGGCCGCGGGATGGCATCGACGGAAACCCCGCCGCCGAATCGGCGGACGATGCCCGCGGAACGCGTCACCGACGGCTCGGCCCCACGCCCTGGCGGTTCCCGAAACCCTGGTGCTTCTCAGCCCGTTGAGCCGGGGCGACGCGCCGCGGCGCCCCCGCCGCCCAGTACCGCCACGCAGGTGTCGTCGCTCACCGGACGAGCGGCGCTGCCCGCGTCCCTGAGGACCACCGCGGCCACCAGCGCCGGGTCGCAGCCGAGGAGTGCCGCGTCGTCGGGGAACGTCCAGCGGCCGGGCAGGCCGTCGCTGTGCAGGACGAGGAGACTGCCGTCCTGCCACGGCTCTCGCCGCACGGGCACGGACGCCGGGGCTTGGGCGCCGACGATGCCGGGCTGGGACAGCAGCGGCTTCCACGTGCCGTCGGTGCGCAGGCGGGCACCGACGTTGCCGATCCCGGCGAAGTGCAACCGCCCGGCCACGAGGTCGAGTTGCGCGACGGCGACGGCCGCTCCCCGGGTGGGGCGCAGGGCCCGGCCGAGGTGCCGCAGGATCTCGTCCGGCGGCAGGCTCGCCACCCCGCTCAGCGCGTCCACGGCGGCGTCGGACGCCTCCGCGGCCTTGGCCCCGTGACCGAGCCCGTCGGCGAGCAGGAGGGTGAGCCGATTGCCGTCGCTCAGGTGGCTCCAGGCGTCTCCGGAGTGCTCCGCCCGGCCGAGCGGGACGTTGACGCCACCCGCGCGCGGGCCCGGCGCGGGCGTCCCCGGCCGGGCGGCGGGGGGTTCGTGGTCGATGCGGGCCATGGCCACGGTGCCCCGGCCGGGGGAGCTGTGCAGATCGAAGTCGTTCGCTATGCGCCGGCACGTGCCGAGGCCGGCGCCCAGGGAGGACGCGGTGGTGTAGCCGTCGCGCATCGCCACCGCGATGTCCGGGATACCGGGGCCGTGGTCGAGCGAGACGAGCTGCACCGACGTGCGGGGGCCGCCGGTGTGCGCGCGCTCGACGAGATTGATGAGCATGCGCCCGCCGTCCGCGTGCCGGATCAGGTTGGTCGCCAGCTCCGTCGCCACGAGTGCAGCGGTCGCCGTGCGGTGCGGGCCCAGCCCGGCACTCGCGCTGGCCTCCTCGGCCGCCACCCGGACGTCCCGCACCCGGGTCGAGTCGTCCACCGGCACGTCCCAGACCCTGCTCATCACACCCCCGGTCGGGCCGGCGGCACCACGGTCGCCCACGCGGTCACGGTCACGGTGGTCCCCTCGCCGGGCCGGCTCTCCACGTCGAACTCCTGGACCAGCCGTTTCGCCCCGCTCATCCCGAGACCCAGCCCGCCGCCGCTGGTGTAGCCGTCGGTCATCGCCTGGTCCAGGTCCCTGATCCCGGGCCCGGCGTCCACGAAGGCCAGCCGCAGCCCGTGCGACTGCCCGGTGTCCAGCGGGGTGAGCACCACATGGCCACCCCCGCCGTGGACGAGGGTGTTACGGGCCAGCTCACTGGCGGCGGTGACCAGTTTGGTCTGCTGGACCAGTCCGAAGCCGAGCTCGGCGGCGGCCTGCCGGACCTGCTGCCGCACCCAGGCCAGGTCGGCGTCCGAGCCGATCGGCAGGCTGGCCGGGGTCACGTGGCGCGAGGCCTGCATCACGGACTCCCCTCGCCCTGGCGCTCACCGGCGGTGAGCAGCTCCATCGCGCGTTCGACGTCCAGGGCGGTCAGCAGTCCGGGCAGGGTGAGGCCCAGCTCGACCAGGGTGATCGCCACGGCCGGGCGCATCCCGGCCAGCACCGTACGGGCGGCCAGCAGTTCGGCTCCGGCGGCGATCTCGGCGAGGACACGCCCCAGGAAGGAGTCGACGATCTCCACACCGGAGATGTCGATGACCACACCGGTCACCCGGGTGTGCGCGATCCGGTCCGTGAGGTCCTGCTGGAGCTGCTCGGCCATGCCGTCGTGCAACTCCCCCTGGAGGGTGACCAGCAGGATGTCGCCCAGCTTGAGGACGGGGACCGTGAAGGCGTGCCCGCCCACGGCGCCGGCCACCGGGTGCCCGTACCCGTGGGGGCCGTACCCGGCGGGCTCGTTGCTCACGGCCCCGGTCACCGCGCTCCCGCATCGGCCGCCGGGACCGGCGAGATGGCCACACCCTGCCGGCTGAGCGCGTAGGCCAGGGCGTCCGCCAGGCTCGCGCGGGTGAGCACCGTACCGAGGTCGATGCCCAGGTGGACTATGGTCTGCGCGATCGCGGGCCGGATCCCGGAGACGATGCACTCGGCGCCCATCAGCCGGGCCGCCGCCACTGTCTTCATCAGGTGCTGGGCGACCAGCGAGTCGACCGTGGGTACGCCGGTGATGTCGAGGATGGCGAACCGGGCGCGCTCGGCGACGATCGCGTCCAGCAGGCTCTCCATGACCACCTGGCTGCGCGCGCTGTCCAGCGTGCCGATCAGCGGAACGGCGACCGTGCTCTCCCAGAGCTTGATCACCGGGGTGGCCACCTCGTGCAGCTGCTCGCGCTGCCGTGCGATCAGCTCCTCGCCCGCGCTGACCGTGGTCTCCATCACGACCAGGCGCAGCGTGCCCAGCAGCACGGTGAGCGCCACCACGCACTCCTGGGCCTCGGGGGCGTACGGGTCCGGGAACTCGGCGCGCAGCAGCTCCGCCGCCGGTTCGCGCAGCGCGGCGACCTCCCTGGCGACGCCGTCCGGGTCGATACCCGTGCGGGCGCGGGAGGCGGCCATGCGGCCCAACTGGTCGCGCACCGCCTCGAAACCGGACGCGCGGATGTCCTCCAGCCGCCCGGCGGCCGCCACCGCGGCCAGCGCGGCCGCCACGGACCTGCCCGCCTCGACCGCCTCGTCGCGGGATACCGTGAAGACCGTGCGGAACAGCGCCGCGTCCGCCCACCGTTGGGCGATCTGTTCCCGACGCCGTTCAAGGAAGGCGCTCACCTGCTGCGCCACCGGCTCCTGGCCCGCGTTCTCTTCCGACTCCGCCACTTGCATCGCTCCCTTGCACGGGCCGGACCGAGGTCGCGCCACAGCGCCTCAGCCGTTACTTGCCGTATGACAAACATTAGTGCCGACGTGCGACACCACCAAACAATTCCTCGTGACCTCTCATGACCTGCGCCTTCCCCGTCCCTCACCGCCCACGCCAGTCCAGACACACCACCAGGGCGTCGTCGTCCGCGACGGATCTGCCGCGATGGCCGGTCAGTTCACGCAGGATGGCCCGGGGCACCTCGGCGGCCGGGAGCAGCCGGGTCGACTGGATCGCCCGGGCCAGGGCGGCGTCCCCGTACGCCTCCCCGCCCGGCGAGGCCACGTCGTACACCCCGTCGCTGACGAAGACCAGCCGGTCCCCGGGCTCGACCCGGAACTCCTGGGCGACGTAGTCGGTCTCCTCGAACATGCCGAGCGGCAGCTGGGCGTCGAAGGGCACCCGCTCCACCGCACCCCGGCGCAGCCTCAGCATCTGCGGGGAACCGGCGTCCACGGCCCGGACCCGCCCGGTGGCCAGCTCGATGTCGAGCATGAGCACGGACAGGTAGCAGCGGCCCCGGTAGTGGGCGTACACCGCCTGGTCGGCCAGGGCCGCCTGGTCGGCGATGGGCAGGCCGGCCCGGCGCGCGTTGCGCAGGGCGCTGATCGCCAGGTTCGTCAGCAGGGAGGCCTCTATGCCCTCGCCCATGCCGTTGGTGACGTAGAGACTGAGCCGGTCGGCCGTGGCGGACCAGTCGAAGTTGTCGCCGAAGATCGCGTACGCCGGCTCCAGCTGCGCGCCCAGCTCGTACTCGGGGCGGGCGCAGGAGCGGCCGGGCAGCAACTGCCACTGCATCTCGGCGGCGAGGGTCAGCCGGTCCCTGCGGCGTGCCTGGAGGTAGAGGTCGGTGTCCCGCTCGGCCACCACCACCTCGTGCCCGAGCACCTGGGCGATCTCGGCCAGTTCGCCGAGGCAGCCGTCGATGTGCTCGCCGCCGGGCAGGGTCACGGTCAGCACGCCGAGCCGGTCGCCGCGCACGGTGACCGGCAGGTGCGCGCGCACGCGGTCGTCCCGCAGGATTTCCAGGTACGGCTGCTGCGCACCGAAGGCCCGGCCCGCCGGGCTGTTGTGCACGGGCACCGGCTGCAGGGTGTGCGGAAGCACGGACACCGGCTGAAGCACCGTCAGTCCGTAGTCGGCGAGGAACAACTCGACGGAGTCCGCCGCGTACTGATCGGTCAGTACACGACGGACCGCGTCCAGCAGTTGGTGGGGGGCCGCCGTGCGCAACGCGCGCTCGGCGGCCACGAATCTGTCCATAATCATGGTCATTTCGGTCAGAACACCTATCTCTGATCGGTCGTCTATGAATCCATGGGCACGGGTCCTGGAGCGCAGGTCATCCGGTACGGGACGGGCGCGCACGGCCGCGGGCGGGGTGGGCAGCGGCCGGTCCCGCGCCGGCTCCGGCCCTCTCCGCCCGCGCGCCTAGTACGCTGACGGCCACCCCGGTGCCTGCGAGAGTGTGACTGTGACTTCCCTCCGACCCCGCCCTGAGCCAGCAGAGGTCGCACGTGTGACCTCTACGGCTGCGGAGTTGCTGGAGGTCCTCTGGGGCCGGGCCTCGACGGCACCCGCCTCCGCGTCCCAGCTGCGCGTGCTGCTCATCCTCGAACACCACGAGGGCATCAACCTGCGGACCCTGGCCGACTCCCTCGCCTCCACCCCGCCCTCGACCAGCCGGCTCTGCGACCGGTTGCAGGCGGCCGGGTTCGTCGAACGCGTGGTGAGTGCGGTGGACCGGCGCGAGGTGCGGCTGCGGCTCAGCAGCCGGGGCCGGGCCTTCCTGGCCGACCTGCGCACCCGCCGGGAGCAGGCCCTGCGCGCGGTGCTGGACCAGATGCCCGCCGCCAAGCGGGTGGCGCTGCTCCAGGGGCTCGAGGCGTTCTGCGACGCGGCGGCGGCCCAGATACACGACGACTCCGACGACGTCCACGCGTCCGACACCCGGACTGCCTGAACCGCCTGTCGTGGCCCCGGGTCGAACATTCCGGATCCTTCCCCGTGCCCGTCCGCCACGGCTACTTTGTTGCTGTGCGACCATGGTTGTCAAACGGCAACTGTCCGCTCTGCGCATTCCTCGACCTCCCTTCCGTATCCCTGGTCCGGATACCCCGTCACCGCCCCGACCTGCGTCGACTGTGGTCTACGTCTCGGCGCGGGGAGTCTGGGGCATGAGCCCGGCAAGTGCGGGTAACGGGGCGGGAGGTGGCCTGTCGGGGGATGGGAGCGGGCCGGAACTACCAGGGAGGGCCCGTGACGGCGACCACGCGCATCGGCACGACGACGGATTCCTGCACCGCCACCGGTGAGGACCTGCCGCAGATCGCAGAGCCGCAGAAGCTCGCCCCGCAGGACGCGCGCGAGCTGACCGGACAGTTCCTCGACCGGCTCGCCGTGCTGGAGGAGGGCACACCCGAACACCAGTACGCGCGCAACACGCTCATCGAGATGAACATGTCGCTGGTGCGGTTCGCGGCCCGCCGGTTCCGCAGCAGCGGACAGTCGATGGAGGACGTCGTCCAGGTCGGCGTCATCGGCCTCATCAAGGCCATCGACCGCTTCGAGGTGTCCCGCGAGGTCCAGTTCACCAGCTTCGCGGTGCCGTACATCGTCGGCGAGATCAAGCGGTTCTTCCGCGACACCTCCTGGGCCGTGCATGTGCCGCGCCGCCTCCAGGAGGCGCGTACGGAACTCGCCAAGGCCACCGAGGAACTGGCCTCCCGCCTCGGCCGCGCGCCGCGGGTCGCGGAGCTGGCGGCGCTGATGAACCTGTCGGAGGAGGAGGTCGTCGAGGCCCAGGTCGCGGCGAACGGCTACGTGTCCTCGTCCCTGGACGCCACGATCAGCAGCGACTCCGAGGACAGCGACTCGACGCTCTCCGAGTTCATCGGCGAGGAGGACCCCGCCCTGGAACTCGTCGAGGACTTCCACGCGCTGGCCCCCCTGGTCGCCGAACTCGACGAACGCCAGCGCCTCATCCTCCACCTCCGCTTCGTGGAGGAGCTCACCCAGGCGGAGATCGGCAAGCGCCTCGGCATCTCCCAGATGCACGTGTCCCGCCTGATCGCCCGGACCGTGGCGCGACTGCGGTCGGGGATGCTGGCGACGGGCTGAGCCCGGCAGCGCCCCGCCACCCACGGGCGTCAGACATCCAGGGCCTGGACCCCGCGGGGGTCCAGGCCCTCGTCGATCTCCTCCAGCGTGGCCCCCTTCGCCCAACTCGCCCACCGCTACGGAGACGACCTCGCGGTCGTCTGGATCGACTCCCACCCCGACATCGGCACCCCCGACAGCGAGTACCCCGGCTACCACGCGATGGCCGTCGCCGCGCTGACCGGCCACGGCGACCCGGACGTACAGCGCCTGCTGCCGGCCACCGTCTCCCCGGACCGGGTGGCCCTGGTGGGACTGCACGAGTGGACCGAGGACGACTTCCCGAACGTCGCCGACTGGGGCATCCGGTCGTTCGGCCCCGGCCAACTGCGGTCCTCCACCCGGCCCGTGCTCGACTGGCTGGCCGCCACCGGCTGCTCACGCGTCGCCGTCCACTTCGACGTGGACACCGTCGACAGCGACGAGATCGGACTCGGCCTCGGTCTCGTACCCGGCGGGCTCACCGGCGCCGAGGTACGGCGTGTCGTCGCCGGCATCGACCGGGCGGCGGACGTCGTCGGCCTCACGATCGCCGAGTTCGTCCCCCGGCAGGTCATGCACCTCCAGCAGCTCCTGAAGGCCTTCCGCTGCTCCACGGCGGCTGACGACCGGCACATGAGAACCGGAGAACGCAGCAGCGCCCGAGCCGACCGGCCACCGTGTTCCGGACCTCGGAGACCAGTTGGCTGGTGGAGGTGACCCATTCGTTC
>NZ_JBEXQJ010000056.1:0-32629 GCF_040612515.1 Streptomyces sp. NPDC006372
GGGGCCTGGGCCTGGCTGGTCTGCATGGCGCCCGCGCTCGTCCGCCCGCACGGCCCGGAGCGCCGCGCCGCCGCCCACGCCCTGAAGGCCCCCGCCGCGGCGGCCAGGGCCAGATGGCCGGGAACCTCGGCGAGGGTCTGCGGCGCGAACAGGGAGGCGGAGCTGACGAACGTCAGGACGACGTTGCCCGGCGGGCCGACCCGGCAGGCGTCGCACAGCACCTTCTGCGCGGCGGCCAGCAGCGCGCCGACGGTGACCAGTACCACGGCGCTGCCGGTGAGCGACGCGGCGACCAGGGCGACGGCGAGCCCGGCGAGCATGCCGAGCACGACCCGCAGCAGCGTCCCGGCCCGGGCGGCGTACGGACGGTTGTGCGCGTACAGCGCGCACAGGGACCCGGCCATCGTGTACATGGCCAGGTCGAGCCGGCCGAGCACCAGCAGGGTGAGGTTGGGCGGGGCGATCGCCGCGACCACGCTCAGGGCGGGCTTGAACCAGATCTCCGAGGGCGGGCCGAGGCGCAGCACGCCCGCCAGCGGAAGTCGCCGGGCGGGCGCGGAGGTGGGGGCGGGGGTCGCACTGCTCATGAGACATAAGGTTAGCAGGTATTTTACCTGTAAAACACAGCCTCTCGCCTGGGGTGCTCCGTCGAATGCTCCCCGTGTACATCCTTGCGCTCGCGTGCGCGCCGCACGGCCCGGGCATCGAATGACCGACTGTCGAGCGGGGAGGTGCCCGTGCACGGACCGGCTTCGTCCGGCTGGCTGCTGGTGGCGCTGTGCGCGGCGACCGGCGCCTACTGCCTGCTGCGGATGCGCAGCGGCGCCGAGGAACAGCGCAGCGCCGCGGGCGGTGAGGCGCTGACGGGTTTCGGGATGGCCGCGATGGCCGTGCCGGCGGCCGTCTTCACTCCGCCTTCGTGGGCCTGGCCGGTCTACGCGGCCGTGTTCGGGGCGGCCGCGGTGCGCGCGCTGTGGGCCGCGCGGGCCGGCGCCCGCCATCTGCACCATCTGGTGGGCGCCGCGGCCATGGTCTACATGTCCGTCGTCATGGCCGGCTCCCCCGCGCACCTGCACGGACAGGGCGGATCGGGGGTCCCGCTCCTGACGGGGGCGCTGTTGCTCTACTTCGCCGGTTACGTGCTGCTGACCGGCGTCCGGCTGGTGCCGGTGGCCGTCGTGCCCGGGAGCGGGGCCCGGGGCGGGTCCGCCGGCTGGGGCGACCGGCCGGAGCTGGCGCGGGCCTGCCGGCTGTCCATGGGAATCGCGATGATGGCGATGCTGCTGACACTGTGAACGGGGCGTGCGGCGCGGCATACGGATTCCGTTGTCTGCGTCACTTCGGCGGCACAAGTCGTACCCGTGGGCGGTGCCGCGCTCATAGGCTGCCCTTCATGATGCTCCCCGCGGCACTGTTGCTGCTCGGCGCCCTGACCGCTGTGGTCGCTCCCCGGCTGCTCGCCCGGGCGGACTGGCCCGACCGTGAGCCGGTGGTGGCGCTGTGGGTGTGGCAGTGCGTGGTGGCGGCCGTGATCGTGTGCTGTGCGCTGTCGATGACGCTCAGCGCGGCGGCTGCCTGGCACGCCGTCGGGGGGCATGTCTTCGCGACGGCGCCCGGCCGGGTCGTCGAGGCCTATGCTCTCGGCACGGCGGGCCCCTGGGCGGCGACCACCGCGGTCGCGCTGGCCTGCGGCGGGCTGTGGAGCGTGGCGATGCTGGTCCGCGAGGTCGGGCTGGCCCGCGCCCGGCGCCGCCGCCGGCGGGCGGACCTGCTGGTCCGGGCCCCGCTGCTGCCGGGCGAGGTGGCCGTGTCCGGCCGGCTCGTCGTCCTCGAGAGCGAGCGCCCCGACGCCTGGTGGCTGCCCGGCACTCCGCCCCAACTGGTGGTCACCACGGCAGCGTTGAGCCGTCTGAAGGGCCGGAAGCTGGACGCCGTGCTGGCCCACGAGCAGGGGCACGCACGGGCCCGGCACGACTGGCTGCTGAACTGCTCCTCCGCATTGGCGGGCGGTTTTCCGCAGGTGCCGGTGTTCGCCGCGTTTCGTGACGAGATGCACCGGCTGGTCGAACTCGCCGCCGACGACACGGCGTCCCGCCGCTTCGGCCGCCTGACCACGGCCCTCGCCCTGGTCGAACTGAACGAGCACCGCGGCGCGTTCGGCCCCTGCCCGACGCCGCAGGCCCATGTCCCGGCCCGGGTGCACCGGTTGCTCACTCCCCCGGACCGGCTGCCCGCCTCCCGGCGTCTGCGGCTGACGGCGGCGGCCGCGCTGGTGCCCGTGGTGCCGGTGCTGGTGGCGTTCGTGCCGGGACTGCGCGCGCTGGGATGACCGGGCCGGGTCGCGGGTACCCGGGTGACGGTCAGCGTCCGGACCCAGGGGCGTGGGTGTGGCCGAGCCCGAGGCGTGGAGTGGCCGAAGCCCGCTCTCCCGGGCCGGAAGATCGTCACCGTACTGGATCCGGACCCCCCGGTTCGGCGAGGATCGCATCATGCACACCCAGTCAGTCGACTCCCCGCCCCGCCCGCAGCACCGCACCGCCGCCGGTTCGGCCGGCGTCCTGGCCCTGTGCTCGGCTCTGCTGCTGACCCTCGTGGCGGTCAGATGGAGCCCGCTGATGAGCGCGGACGGGGACATCGCCGCCACCACCCACGGCTGGGCGGTCGAGGAGCCCGCCCTCACCCGGACGTGCCGCATCCTGACCGACTGGGTGTGGGACCCGTGGACGATGCGTCTGCTGACGGCGGTCGTCGTGGTGTGGCTGGTGGTGCGGCTCGCGGCACGGTGGACGGCGGTGTGGCTGGCGCTTGCCGTCACGCTGGGCACGCTGCTGCAGCAGGGCCTCAAGGCGATGGTGGACCGACCTCGCCCGGTGTGGCCCGACCCCGTCGACTCGGCCCACTACTCCGCCTACCCCTCGGGGCACGCCATGACCGCCACGGTCGTGTGCGGTCTGCTGCTGTGGCTGCTGCACCGTCACGGCGTCGGCCGTGCCGTGTGGCGCACGGCCCTGGCCGTGGCCGTCGTCTCCGTGGTCGGCGTCGGTCTGACCCGCGTCTGGCTGGGGGTCCACTGGCCGTCGGACGTGGTGGGCGGCTGGCTGCTGGGCGCCCTGGTCGTGGCCCTGGCGGTGTGGACGCACGAGCTCCGGCTGCCGCGGACCTCGCCGGATGCGGCGGCCCCATAGGATCGCCCCATGACGGCTGTGCTGTTCGACTTCTCGGGAACCCTCTTCCGCGTCGAGTCCACCGACTCCTGGTTGCGCGGCACCCTCACGGAAACCGGACTCCGGCTCACCGAGGCGGAGTTCACCGCGGCGGCGCGGGCGCTGGAGGCGGTCGGCGCGCTGCCGGGCGGCGGTGATCCGGCGCGCGTGCCGGAGGAACTCGCCGACGCCTGGGGGATCCGCGACCGGAGTGCCGCCCTGCACCGGGCGGCCTACACCGGCCTCTCCCGCCAAGTGACGCTGCCCGACCCGGCGTTGCACGACGCGCTCTACGAACGCCACATGACCCCCGCGGCGTGGTCCCCCTACCCGGACGCCGTGGAGGTGCTCCGCACCCTGCGGAAGCGGGGCGTCCCCGTCGGGGTGGTCAGCAACATCGGCTGGGACCTGCGCCCGGTCTTCCGCGAACACGGCCTGGACCCCTACGTCGACGTGTACGTCCTGTCGTACGAGCACGGCATCCAGAAGCCCGACCCTCGGCTGTTCGCCACCGCCTGCGAGGCGCTCGGGGCCGATCCGCGCCGGACGCTCATGGTCGGCGACGACCGCAGGGCCGACGGTGGTGCCACCGCTCTGGGATGCGGGGTGCACTTCGTGGATCACCTGCCGGTGACCGACCGGCCGGACGGGCTGCGTCCGGTTCTTGAACTGGTGGGCTGAGCCGGGCCCGGCGCTGTCGTTCCGCGAGGCCGGACGACATCCGGGGCGAGAAGCACGCCGGGCGACAAGTAGCCCGAGGCCACCACCTGGTGTCTGCTCGCCCGCCTCGGACGATCCCCCGCGTCGCCCGAGGCAGACGGCATCACCGGCCCGGACCGCACGGTCCTGGCCGGACGTCTCCGAGTATAGTTGGCTGGCAGCCAGTCAACGCAGGAGTTACAGCATGTCCCCGCGCAGCGCCTCGGTCAACGAAGAGTTGCGGAGGCGTTCGAAGGAGCGGCTTCTGCAGGCGGCGGTCGAGCTGGTCGGAGAGCACGGGTTCGAGGCCACGACGCTCGGCGACATCGCGGACCGGGCGGGCTCGGCCCGGGGCCTGGTCTCGTACTACTTCCCGGGCAAGCGCCAGCTGGTGCAGTCCGCCGTGCACCGGCTGATGCACCGCACGCTGGAGGAGGCGCTGGAGCGCGAGCCGCGCACCGAGGACGGCCGGGAGCGGCTGGCCCGGGCCATCGACGCGATCCTGGGCCTGGCCAGGGACCGGCCGGTGCTGATGCGCCAGCACATGGCCGGGCTGCTGCAGGCCGAGGGCTTCATGCCCTGCCCGGAACAGCGCCGTCTGGCCGAACTGCTGCGGGACACCGTCGCCCGACGCGGTTCGCGGGACGTGGACGGCGACTACCCGATGCTGCGAGCCCTGCTGATGGGCGCGGTGTACGCGATCCTGGTGCCGGGGGCGCCGATGCCGGTGCCGGTGCTGCGGGCCGAGCTGTTCGAGCGCTATGGGCTCGACTGGGAGATGGGGGTCCCGCCGGAGAACCGGGCCTCCGGCGGGAGTGGTGACAAGGATCTTTCGCGGTTCTTCGCCACGGGGGCCGAACCGGGGTGTGATCCGCTCGGTCAGTCGAAGTAGTCCGGCTGGGTCTGCACGTTGAGCTCGCGCATGTGGACCGAGCGAGCCGGGGCCGTGCGCCTGTCGTCGATCTTCAGGACGTCGAAACCTCGGGCCAACTCGTTCGAGTAGATGTAGCCGTTGTAGTAGTACGCAGACCACGAGCCGCCCGACTTGATCGTGTCGGTGGTCAGCGGGCCCCGGTCGAAGTAGGCGATCTCCTTGGGGCCGGCCGAGTCGGTGAAGTCCCAGACGGAGACACCGCCCTGGTACCAGGCCTGGACCATGATGTCCTTGCCCTTGACCGGGATCAGCGAGCCGTTGTGGGCCACGCAGTTCTCGGTGTCCGCCTGGTGGCGCGGGATCTTGAAGTAGCTGCGGAAGACGAGCTTGCGCTTGTCGCCCTTGCCGATCACGTCGTAGATGCCGTCGGCACCACGGTCCGGGCCGATCTCCGCGTTGCAGGTGGCCGCTCCGCCGCCGCCCAGCTCGTCGGTGAAGACGACCTTGTTCGCCTTCTGGTTGAAGGTCGCCGAGTGCCAGAACGCGAAGTTCACGTTGTCCTGGACGCGGTCGATGACCTTCGGGCGTTCCGGGTCCGTGATGGAGAACAGGATCCCGTCGCCCATGCAGGCGCCCGCGGCCAGGTCCTTCGACGGCAGCACGGTGATGTCGTGGCAGCCGGTGGTCTTGGAGACACCCGGGTTCGTGGGACCGCCCGGGTTGCCGCCGCCGTCCGGTCCCTCACCCGGGAACAGCACGGGGAAGCCCACGACCTTCGCCTTCTCGGGGGCCTCGCGCGGCACCTTGATGACGGAGATGCCGTCGTGCGGCGGCTGGCAGTCGGGGTAGGCGGCGTTGGGCGAGTACGAGGAGACGTACACGTAGACGTTGCGCCGCTCGGGCACCAGCGTGTGGGTGTGCGAGCCGCACGCGGTTTCGACGGCGGCGACGTACCTCGGGTTGCGCTTGTCGCTGATGTCGAAGACCTTCATGCCCTCCCACGAGGACTTCTCGGTCGCCGGCTGGGTGGTGCTGGAGCAACTGCTGTCGCTGCGCGAGGAGTCGGTGGACAGGAACAGCAGGTCGCCGGAGACGGAGACGTCGTTCTGTGAGCCGGGGCACAGCACTTGGGCGACGGTCTTCGGTGCCCTGGGGTTGCTGATGTCGAAGATGCGGAAGCCGTCGTAGTTGCCGGCGAACGCGTACCTGCCCTGGAAGGCGAGGTCCGAGTTCGTGCCCTGGAGCACGTCCTTGGGAACGTGGGCCAGGTGCTGGATGTTGTCGGAGTGGACGATCTCGTCCTGGCCGGGTATCTCGCCGTTCTCGATGGCCTCGCGGACCTCGGCCTGTGCGCTCCTGGACACCTCCTTCGGCGCGGACGGCGCGTCCCCCGGGTCGGGGGTGGCGCCTGCCGGTGCCGCTGTGAGGAGCGCGGCCAGCAGTCCGCCGGCGGCTGCGACGACGCCCAGGCGTCTGCGGCGTGTTCTGCGGTCGTTCAACAGGATCACTGTTTTCCTCCCTGGTTCCGTTCGCTGCGGAACGGTTCACGCACCACGCAGTATCGTCTTCGCCATGCACACACCAATAGGGGGCAACAGAATCGCAATGAAGTTTCGCGGTCAATGACCCGAGGAAGCGTGCCAGTACGTCGTCCGCAACACGAGGTGCGTCCCAACTCGCTCGTCACAGGAGGTCGTTGTGCTCTTCCGCCGCGTGTCTCGTGCGTCCGTCGCCACGACGGGGCTGGTCGCCCTGGCCGTGCTCGCGACCGGAGGGTGTGACTCCGGTCCGGACCGCGAGCCGGCCGCCGCTGACGGGCCCGCCGTCATCGCGCCGGGTGAGCCCGGCGAGGCGAACCGCACCTTGTCCGCCCGGGAAGCCGCCGACCAGCACTCGGAGAACGACTCTCCCAACTCGGCCGACGTCTCCTACGTCCGCATGATGATCGACCACCACGCCCAGGCCCTGGTGATGACCGCACTCGCCCCGGAGCGTGCCACGTCGAAGGACGTGAAGCGGATCGCCGAGCGCATCGCGGCCGGCCAGAAGCCCGAGATCGAGGCCATGAAAGGCTGGCTGAAGTCGTACGGCAAGCCGCTGAAGGCAGAGCGGCACCATCACGCCACGATGCCCGGCATGGCGACCGAAGCCCAGCTGACGAAGCTCCGCGCGGCCGACGGAAAGGCCTTCGACCGCCTCTTCCTGACCCTGATGACGACCCATCACCAGGGCGCGATCACCATGGCCACGGAGGTGAAGGGGCAGGGCAACAACATCCGCGTCGAGGAGATGGCCGACGAGGTGATCGCACAGCAGACGAGCGAGATCACCCGGATGCGGAACATGCTCTGAGCAGGCCCGGAGGGTTCCTGGCCAGATTCAGCGCCGGGCGCGGCGTGGGGTCAGCAAGCCCGCGTCCCGGGCCTGGCCGATCAGTCTGAGCGACGTGCGGCGGCTGTGCCCGGTCGCGCACATCACGGCGAGGACCGGGTCGGCGCCGCTCTGCTGGGCAGCGCGGTACTCCTGCGCCACCAGCCACCGGCCCTCCGCGCCGCGCGGCCAGTCCTGCCGCGCGCGACGCCCCTGACCGCCACGGTTCTCGTCCGTCCCGGCCGCGGCACCGCAGGCCTCGGCCAGCGACTCCTCGATCCAGTCGGCCAGCACCGCCCAGTCGTCGAGGGACAGCGCGGGCTGGGCACGCACGTCCTCGACACCGACGCTTCCCCCGGTCACGACGGCCAGAGCGTCGACGCAGGCGCCGTCCGTGAAGGCCAGCCGGACGTCGAACCACCGCGTGGTGTCCTCGTTCTCCCGCACTTCCCAGGCGGGCCGCACGGACACCGCTCCGTCCGCCGGAGAGCGATCAGAAAGATTAAGAAAGGATGCTTCCAGCACATACGAAACGTAACCGAATGATCACCTTCCCTACAGATCGGACACGCGCCCCGAGCGGAGCACAGCACCCTGTCAGCGGAGCCCCGCCGGTGCGATGCTGGAGGCGTCAGCGCCTTCCGGAGATCCGCCGGGATCCCTCGGGTAAGGAGTTCCGCCGTGCTGCGAGTCGCCGTCGTAGGCTCCGGGCCGAGCGGTTGCTACACCGCCCAGAGCCTCGTCCAGCTGGACTCCGGGGTGCGCGTCGACGTCCTGGACCGGCTGCCGTGCCCGTACGGCCTGGTCCGCTACGGCGTGGCTCCGGACCACGAGAAGATCAAGTCACTGCAGAACAACCTGCGCACGATCCTGGAGCACGACCGGGTCCGGTTCCTCGGGGGCGTCGAGGCCGGCCCCGGCGGGGTGCCGGTCACCCGGCTGCGGGAGATCTACCACGCGGTGGTGTACTGCCTGGGCGCCGCCACGGACCGGCGTCTGGGCATCCCCGGGGAGGACCTGCCCGGGAGCTGGTCGGCGACCCAGTTCGTCGCCTGGTACAGCGCCCACCCGGACGCCGTGGACGGCGGGTTCCTGCGGGACGCCCGGTCGGCCGTGGTGATCGGCGTGGGGAACGTCGCCGTGGACGTCACCCGGATGCTGGCGCGCGGCCTTGCCGAGCTGAGCCCGACCGACATGCCGCAGGCGGCCCTGAACGCGCTGGCGGCGAGCCGGGTGACCGAGATCCACATGGTGGGCCGGCGCGGCCCGTCCCAGGCCCGTTTCACCACGAAGGAACTGCGTGAACTGGGCACCCTTCCGGAGACGGACGTCACCGTCGACCCGGCGGAGGCGGCACCGGACCCCGGGTACACCGACCCGTCCGCGCTGCCGGCCCCGCAGCGCCGCAACGTGGAAGCGCTGCGCGGCTGGGCCGGGGCACCGCCAGGAGACGCGCCGCGCCGTATCAGGCTGCGCTTCTTCCTCCGCCCGGTCGAACTGCTCGCCGACGGGGACCACGTGGGCGCGGTCCGCTTCGAGCGGACGGCACCGGACGGGCGGGGCGGTGTCATGGGCACGGGCCGGTACGAGGACATCGAGGCGCAGTTGGTGCTGCGCTCGGTGGGCTACCGCGGAGTGCCGTTGGAGGGCCTGCCGTTCGACACGGCCACCGGCACGGTGCCGAACCTGGCCGGACGGGTTCTGCGCGAAGGAGTCGTCACCCCGGGCGAGTACGTGGCCGGCTGGATCAAGCGCGGCCCGACGGGAGTCATCGGCACGAACCGCCCCTGCGCGAAGGAGACGGCGATGTCCGTCCTGGAGGACGCCCCGTCACTCACCCTGAAGGACGTCCCCCCGGACTCCCTCACGGCCTTGCGCCTGGAGGGCGCCGAACCGGTCGAGTGGACGGGCTGGCAGTCCATCGAGCGGGCCGAGCAGGAACTGGGCGCCTCGCTGGGCCGCGGGGTGGTCAAACTCCCCGACTGGCAGTCCCTGCTGAACGCCGCGCACACCAACGCCGTTTAGCGCCCACCACGAACGGCCTGCCGCCCCGCCGCATCGAGCAGGGCATCCAGCAGCCCGGGAAAGAGCCCCTCCAGATCTTCCCGCCGCAGCCCGTTCATCTTGGCCGTCCCCCGATAGACCTGCCGGATCACGCCGCTCTCCCGCAGCACCCGGAAATGGTGCGTCGTCGTGGACTTGGTGACCGGTAGCTCGAAGTCCGAACAGGACAACTCCCCGCTCACGGCGGC
The DNA here is from genome assembly GCF_040612515.1 of Streptomyces sp. NPDC006372. NCBI lineage: Bacteria > Bacillati > Actinomycetota > Actinomycetes > Kitasatosporales > Streptomycetaceae > Streptomyces > Streptomyces sp. NPDC006372. Next base: position 9,399 of record NZ_JBEXQJ010000056.1, read on the forward strand.
AAGCTCCCGCACGATCCGCAACCGCATCGGGTCGGAGAGCGCGTGCAGCACACCCTCCAGCCGGATCTCGTCACACCCGGGGTGCGGCAGGTCGCGGCCACTGATGGCGGGGGAGGTCACGGCGGCTCCACTTCTCCGAGGCTCCCCGCCTTCCTGCGAGGAACCCCATTCCTTCGGGGATCCCCATAGTACGAGAACCCTCGTAGTTTGACATCCGCCGTACTACGATGCCTATCGTACGAGTCGACCTCGACCCCGTGACGAATGGAGTCCGCCGTGACCGCGCTCTTCGAGCCCTGGACCCTGCGCGATGTGACGATCCCCAACCGCGTGTGGATGCCCCCGATGTGCCAGTACTCGGCGGCACCGGAGGGCCCGGAGACCGGTGCTCCCACCGACTGGCACTTCGCGCACTACGCCGCCCGGGCGACCGGCGGCACGGGCCTGATCATCGTGGAGGCGACCGCGGTGTCGCCGGAGGGCCGCATCTCGCCGTACGACCTCGGCATCTGGAACGACACGCAGGTCGAGGCCTTCCGCCGGATCACCCGCTTCCTCGTCGCACAGGGCACGGTGCCGGCGATCCAGCTGGCCCACGCCGGCCGCAAGGCGTCGACGGACCGCCCCTGGAAGGGCGGTGCGCCGGTCGGCCCGGACGCCTACGGCTGGGACTCCGTGGCGCCGAGCCCGATCGCGTTCGACGACGATCACCCGTCCCCTGCCGAGCTGACCACCGAACAGATCAAGGACGTGGTGGGGCAGTTCGCCGCCGCGGCCCGCCGGGCGCTCGCCGCCGGTTTCGAGATCGCCGAGATCCACGGCGCCCACGGCTACCTGATCAACGAGTTCCTCTCCCCGCACTCCAACCACCGCACCGACGCCTACGGCGGCTCGTACGAGAACCGCACCCGGTTCGCACTCGAGGTCGTCGACGCCGTTCGGGAAGTGTGGCCGCAGGGCAAGCCGCTGTTCTTCCGCATCTCGGCGACCGACTGGCTGGAGGGGGCCGGCTGGAGCGTGGACGACACCGTCCGCTTCGCCGCCGACCTGAAGGCCCACGGAGTCGACCTGCTGGACGTCTCGACCGGCGGCAACGCCTCCGGCGTCCGCATCCCGACCGGCCCCGGCTACCAGGTGCCTTTCGCCGCCCGGGTGAAGCGCGAGACGACACTGCCGGTCGCCGCGGTGGGGCTGATCACCGAGGTGGAGCAGGCCGAGAAGATCCTGGCCAACGGCGAGGCGGACGCGGTCCTGCTGGGCCGCGAGCTGCTGCGCAACCCCTCGTGGGCCCGGCTCGCGGCACGCGAGCTCGGCGGTGAGGTGCGGGTGCCGGACCAGTACCACCGGTCGGTCTGAACCGGCACCCGGACGTGCGTCAACCGGCCGCGCACGCCGTCCCGTTGAGGGTGAACGCGGCCGGAGCGGCGCTCTTGCCGCCGTGACTGGCCTGGTAGCCGATGCTCACGCTCGCGCCCGGCGCGATGGTGGCGTTGTACGAGACGTTGGTGGCGGTGACCGCGCCGGACGACGGCGTGTAGGTGGCTCCCCAGCCGCCCGTGACCGTCTGCCCCGAGGGCAGGGTGAAGCCGAGTTTCCAGCCGTCGACCGTCGTCGTGCCGGTGTTGGTGATGGTCACGGAGGCGGTCAGGCCGGTGTTCCACGCGTTCACCGCGGCCGTCACCTTGCAGGCGCCGGGCTGCGGCTGGGGAGCCGGGCCGGACTTGTCCAGGCCGAAGAAGGTGAGCACGCGGGAGGCCATCCCCTGGGCGTACAGATTGTGGCCGACGCCCTGGAGGCTGACGGCCTCCACGGGGGCCTGGTCGCCCGTGCCGCCGTAGCGGGTGCGGGTCCAGCCGGACTGGGGGGTGTCGGTGGCGGCCGGGGTCTGGCTCACCCCCTGGACGTTGGTCCACTGCTTGATCTGCTCGGCGAAGTTGGGGTAGCGCAGGACGTCGTCCTGGGTTCCGTGCCAGATCTGCATCCGCGGGCGGGGGCCGCTGTAGCCGGGGTACGCGTTGCGAACCAGGTCACCCCACTGCTGCGGGGTGTGGGTGACCGTCCCGCCCGAGCAGGCGCTGTTCCACTCGGAGCCGTCGGTGGTGGCGAAGCAGGCGAACGGTACGCCGGAGAAGGCGGCACCCGCCGCGAACACGTCGGGATAGTCGCCGAGCAGGACGTTCGTCATCATCGCGCCGGAGGAGATGCCCGTGGCGAACACCCGGCCGGTGTCGGCGTCGTAGGTCCGGGTCACCCAGTCGATCATCGACTTGATGCCGACGGGGTCGCTGCCGCCGCCGCGCCGCAGCGCCTGGGGCGAGGAGACGTCGAAGCACTTGCTGCTGCGGGTGACGGACGGGTAGAGCACGATGAACCCGTACCGGTCGGCCAGCGTGTCGTACTCGGTGCCGTTGTACATGTCCGGGCCCGAGCCGGTGCACCAGTGCACGGCGACCACGACCGCCGGGTTCGGGGTGACGCTCTCCGGCACGTACAGGTACATCCGCAGATTGCTGGGGTTCGTACCGAAGTTCGTGACCTCGGTGAGGGCCGCGGCCGGTACGGCCCTCTCCCGGGCGGCGGCCACGGGCGCGGTGAGCACGGCGGCCGTCAGTAACGGCAGCAGGGCGGCGACGAGCGCGAGGAGCATCGACCGCAGTGGTCTCCTCGCCGTGGGGTGGGGAGTGGCAGACACGTCCGTGTCCCTTCCGTCGTCGGGAGCGGCTCTCGGGGCGTCGTGCGGCGAGCGGTAGAAGCATCGTGACATGGACATGGTCTTCATGGAAGCGCTCCCACACCTTCGCTGCCGAGACCAGGGCTGACCGAATGCGTGCTGCGCGAGGCGTTGACTAGAAAGCGCTTGCCCCCTACGTTCCGTTCAACAGTGTGACCCGGAAGCGCGCACGGGGCACACACAGCACGTGCGGTGAACAACATGACGAACGTCATTCAGGTACATGACCCACTGGCTCCATGGGCCCATGAAGGCACCACGAAGGGACGCACCCCACATGCGTACTCCCCCACGCACTCGCTTACAGAGATCCACTCTTGCCGTCGCCGCCGCATCCGCCCTGGCGACGGTGGCGGTCCTGGCCGTTCCCCAGCCGGCCGGGGCCGCCGACAGTTCACCCGTCGGGTTCGGCGCGGGCACGACGGGGGGCGGCAACGCCTCGGCGGTCACCGTCTCCACCCTGAGCGCCTTCAAGTCGGCCGTGACCGGTGACTCGGCCAAGGTCGTCCGGGTCAGCGGCCTGATCTCGCTGAGCGGTCAGGTCGACATCGGCTCCAACACGACCGTCCTGGGCGTGGGTTCGTCGTCCGGGTTCACCGGCGGCGGGCTGCGGCTGAAGAAGGTCTCGAACGTCGTCGTCCGCAATCTGAACATCAGCAAGCCGGTCGCGCCCGCCGACGGCATCACCGTCGAGGCGTCCACCAGGGTCTGGATCGACCACAACTCCTTCTCGGCCGACCGGGACCACGACAAGGACCACTACGACGGCCTGCTGGACGTCAACCACGGCGCCGACAACGTCACGGTGTCCTGGAACACCTTCAAGAACCACTTCAAGGGCTCGCTCGTCGGTCACAGCGACAACAACGCGAGCCAGGACACCGGGCACCTGAAGGTGACGTACCACCACAACCACTTCAGCAACGTCTACTCGCGCATCCCCAGCCTGCGCTTCGGCACCGGGCACTTCTACAACAACTACGTCGAGGGTGCCGACACCGCGTGCCACTCGCGCATGGGCGCCCAGATGCTGGTCGAGAACAACGTCTTCCGCTCGACGAAGGTCGCGGTCACCACGAACCGCAGCAGCGACGTCGACGGATACGCCAACCTGCGCGGCAACGACCTCGGTGGAGCCGCGACCGAGGTCTCGCGGGTCGGCACCTTCACCAGCCCGCCGTACAGCTACTCGGCGGAGCCGGCCTCGTCCGTCGTCGCCTCGGTGACGTCGGGCGCGGGCGTCGGAAAGCTCTGACACCCCGTCCGCCCGGACACCCCACATCCGCTCGGACGACACGTCCGCTCAGACGACAGAAGGAATCGGGACATGACTTCTGCGACACGTCCGCGCGCCCGCAGGCGCGCGCTGACCGGGGCGCTGGCCACACTCGGCCTCTCGGTTGGCATGATCATGACCACCAACGCGCCCACGGCGAGCGCAGCCACCTGGCCGACCCCCAACGGCAGCCAGGGGACCTCCTCCACCATCTCCGTGTCCGGCACCAAGGACTACGGGATGAAGCGCTACTACGGCACCGGCGACCTGGCCGGTGACGGCCAGGAGGAGGGCCAGGACCCGATCTTCAAGCTCGCGGACGGCGCGGTGCTGAAGAACGTCATCCTCGGCGCCCCCGCCGCCGACGGCATCCACTGCGAGGGCAGCTGCACACTGCAGAACGTCTGGTGGGAGGACGTCGGCGAGGACGCCGCCACCTTCCGCGGCGGCAACGGCGCCACCTACCAGGTGATCGGCGGCGGTGCGAAGAAGGCGGCGGACAAGGTCTTCCAGCACAACGGCGGCGGCACGCTGACCATCTCCAACTTCGCGGTGCAGGAGTTCAAGACGCTCTACCGTTCCTGCGGTGACTGCTCCACGCAGTACACCCGCAAGGTCAACCTCAACTCCATCGACGTGACGGGCACGGGCTCCACCGCGCGGATCGTCGGCATCAACGTCAACCGCAACGACGTGGCGACACTGCGGGGCATCACGATCCGCAACGACTCCGGCCGCAAGGTCGTGCCCTGCCAGAAGTACAACAACAACACCGCCGTCGGGTCCGGACCCGACAGCAAGAACTGCCTCTACTCCACCTCGGACATCACCTACAGGTAGCCCCTGAGGGCAGTCCCCCCACGGTGAAGACGGCCGTGCGAAACGTCCCGGCGGGCGATTCGCACGGCCGTCGGCCTGCGGCCCGTCGGAGTCATGCGGACCGCGCGCCCACGTCCCGGGACAGCTCCCCCTGGTACTCGGCGTAGGCGGCGCGCAGTTCGGCCCCGGGCCAGTCGGCGGGCAGAAGTGCGGACGGCAGGACGGGATCGGCCAGCAGGTGCCGTACGACGGCGGCGAAGGCGGCCAGGCGGTCGGCCGGGCGCCGCGCACCGGCGATGTGGTCGAGCAGCGCGCGGGCGGTCTCGGACCAGGCGTCCAAGGGCCACAGGGTCGCGGCCAGGTCGCGCCCGGGCCGGTCGGGGCGGGCCGTGTAGTGCTGGGCCACCCGGTCCAGGTCACCGGGCAGGGCGCGGGCCAGGTTGGCGGGCCGGAGCCAGACGCCCTCGCGGAGTTCGGCGAGCCGGAGACCGGTCAGCCGGGCCCGCAGGTCCGCGCGTTCGGCGGGGCCGCGGCCCGTCGCGGTGATCACCACCATCTCCCAGTCGCCGTCCCACGCGCGCGTGCGCGGCCGCACGGCGTCGTCCTGGCGGCGCTGGCGTTCCAGCAACCGGTCGCTGAGGCGGTAGCCGGTGTCCGTGCGCCGCAGATCACCGGCGGCCACCATCCGGCTGAGCGCCGCCCGCAGCGTGGAGCCGCCGACGTCGAAGCCCCGCACCAGCCGCCCGAGCTCCCTGGCCGGCAACTCGGCGGGATGTGTGCCGAGCAGCAGACTCAGCACGACCGACCGCGCGGACAGCGGACGCGGATCGAGCGCGCCGGACCGCGCCGGGACGTTCATCGGCATGGTCACGTACTGTACGCGGCACCCTTGGGTGTTGCAGTATTGCTGCGACCGCAGAATGAGTGCAACACTCGGCATATGGTCTCGACAATCGAGGAACAGCCGGCGCGCACCGGCCCCGCCACCCACGACGTCACCAACCAGGCCCCGCCCCTCGCTCCGTACGACGCCTCCGACGACCGGGCCCTGCTGGAGGGGCTGCGGCGGGAGGGGGCCGGGTGGGCCGAGGAGGAGCTGCGGCGGCTCGGCAGGCGGGCCGGCAGCGCCCAGGCGCAGGAGTGGGCCGACCTGGCCAACCGCCACGAGCCGGAGCTGCGCACCCACGACCGGTACGGCAATCGCGTCGACGAGGTCGAGTTCCACCCGAGCTGGCACCACCTGATGCGCACCGCGATCGCCGAGGGGCTGGCCGCGTCGCCCTGGGCGGACGACCGGCCCGGGGCGCATGTCGCCCGGTCGGCGGGCGGACTGGTGTGGGGGCACACCGAGGCCGGACACGGCTGTCCCACGTCGATGACCTACGCGGCCGTGCCCGCGCTGCGCCGACAGCCGGAGCTGGCGAAGGTCTACGAGCCGCTGCTGACCAGCCGGGAGTACGAGCCCGGTCTCCGGGTGCCCGCGGAGAAGCGGGGCCTGCTGGCGGGCATGGGGATGACCGAGAAGCAGGGCGGCTCCGACGTCCGGACGAACACCACGACGGCCGCGCCCACCGCCGAACCCGGCGTGTACACCCTGCGCGGGCACAAGTGGTTCACCTCGGCGCCGATGTGCGACGTGTTCCTCGTACTGGCCCAGGCCCCGGGTGGCCTGTCCTGCTTCCTGGTGCCGCGCGTACTGCCCGACGGCGCCCGCAACACCTTCCGCATCCAGCGTCTGAAGGACAAGCTGGGCAACCGGTCCAACGCGTCCTCCGAGCCCGAGTTCGACGGGACCGTCGCCTGGCTGGTGGGGCCCGAGGGACAGGGCGTGAAGACCATCATCGAGATGGTCAACTGCACGCGGCTGGACTGCGTGATGATGTCGGCCGCGCTGATGCGCAAGTCCCTCGTCGAGGCGGGGCACCACGCGCGGCACCGCAGCGCGTTCGGCGCCCGGCTGGTCGACCAGCCGGCCATGCGCAACGTGCTGGCCGACCTGGCGCTGGAGTCCGAGGCCGCCACGACCCTCACCCTGCGGCTGGCCGGGGCGGCCGACCGGGCCGTCCGCGGGGACGCCGGGGAGAGCGCGTTCCGCCGGATCGCCACGGCCGTCGGCAAGTACTGGGTGACCAAGCGGGGCCCGGCGTTCACCGCGGAGGCACTGGAGTGCCTCGGCGGCAACGGCTACGTCGAGGACTCGGGCATGCCCCGGCACTACCGCGAGGCTCCCCTGCTGTCCATCTGGGAGGGCTCGGGGAACGTCAACGCCCTCGACGTGCTGCGGGCGCTGAGCCGCGAACCGGGTACCGCCGAGGCCCTGTTCGGTGAGCTCGACCTCGCCCGAGGTGCGGACGCCCGGCTGGACGCGGCCGTGGCACGGCTGAGGAACGGGCTGCCCGAGGCGTCACCGACGACCGCCCGCCGGCTCGTGGAGCAGATGGCCCTGACACTCCAGGCCTCCCTCCTCGTCCGCCATGCCCCGCCGCCGGTCGCCGACGCGTTCTGCGCGACCCGGCTCGGCGGCGACTGGGGGTACGCGTTCGGGACGCTCCCGGCGGCGACGGCCCTCGACGCGATCGTGGAACGCGCGCTTCCCGACCGCGACTGAGTCACCGTCGGCCAACGGGCGCACAGATCGCGCACAGTCATCTCCCGATTCCGCTTCGTTGTCAGTGCCGTGGTGCAGACTCCCCGTCAGTTGGCACTTCGCCTGGGGAGGACAACGTGTTCAGGGGGATCGACGAGGTCGACTGGGCCTCGCTGCGGCATGCGTACGGCAGCGCGGGGGACGTCCCCGGACTGCTCCGGGGACTGGCCTCAGCCGACCCGGCCGTGCGGCAGACCGCGCTCGACGGGATGTACGGCGCCGTGCACCACCGCGGGGACGTGTACGACTCGACGCTCGCCTGTGTTCCGTTTCTCCTCGCCCTCGCGGACCACGAGGAGGTGCGGGACCGGGCGGCGGTCGTGGAACTTCTCGTCAGCATCGGCGGCATCGACGGAGACGGGGAAGGGCACGCCGCGGACGGCTTCGCCGCGCGGGCGAGGGCCGCCCTGCGGGCAGGGGCGGAGGTCTTCGTCCGGCTGGCGGGGGACCCGGACGCCGGGGTCCGCCGGGCTGCTCCGGGGGCACTCGTGCGGTTTCTCGACCGACCGGCGCGGGTGCTCGCCCTGTTGCGGGAGCGGATCACCGTGGAGCGGGACGACCAGGTCCTGCTCGCCCTGATCGAGGGTCTCGGCCTGTTCGCACGGCGGCACCGGTCGGCCGGCGAGGCCCACGCCGCCGAGGCGGTGCGCCTGCTGGTGGCCCTGAGCGAACCCCCGCACGACCCCGGACTGCGGCTCGCCGCGCTCGGCCGGCTCGCGGGCTGCGCCCCGGAGCTGCTCCCCGCGGATCTGGTACCGACCGTCGTCCGGCTGCTCCGGGACAGGTCAGGGCAGCGTTCCGGTGAGCGACGCGCGCAGAACGGTCCCGGCGCGGACACGCTGGCCGGCCGGCTACGGCGGCTGCGCCCTTCGGACGAGGAGGGCTCCCAGCTGCTGCGGACCCTGCACTCCGCGCTCGGCGGCAGGGTGGCCGACCGGCTCGCCCTGCTGTGCGGGCAGTTGACCAGCCCGGACCCTCTCGACCGGTGCAACGCCGTGTGGATGTCGGCCGGACTGCTCCGCGAGTGGCGTACCGGCGCGGAGGAGCCGGTCACCCTCATAGGAGGCCAACTGGGTGCCGAGGAGAGCTGGTTGCACGATGCGGCGGTCGCCGTCCTGGTGGAGCTGTTCGAGCTGGCCGCGCCCGCCGCCGACCACCTCCACGCGCTGGTGGCCTGCCGTCCCGAGCTTCGGATACGGCACGGGGAACGGGGTGGGCCGACGCTGGGCGGGCCGCTCAAGGCGCTGGCCCGGGCCGGGGACGCGCGGGCCACACCGCTGCTGGCCGAGGTGCTGGCGGGACCGGTCGTACCCGACGACCTCGGGATGGTGATACCCCATCTGGGCCGTGCGGCCGGGCCGCTCGCTCCCGCGTTGCGGCGCCGGCTCGCCCGCCTTCCGCTCGACGGCCCCGGGTCGAGGGGGCGAGCCGTTCCTTTGCTGTCCGCTCTCACGGCGCTGGGCGACGCCGAGTCCGTGCCGTCGGTGCTGCGTCTGCTGCGTGGCACGGCGGACGGACCGCGGCTGCCCGACGCCGTCACGGAAGCGGCAGTCCGTGCCGTCGGTGCGTTCGGCAGCGCCGCACACGAGGCGATACCGGACCTGCGGGCACTACTGGACAGCGGCTGCGCCGTCGCGGCCGCGCACGCGCTGTGGTCGGTCACGGGCCAGGCGGACGCCGTGGTGCCCGTGCTGGTCCGGGGGTTGACGGACCAGGGGCAGGGGCGGCGGCGCCGAGCGGCGGCGGATGTACTCGGCCGGCTCGGACCGGCAGCCGACCCGGCTCTGCCCGAGCTGCGCCGGATGACCGGCTCGGGGGACGGGTCGGAACGGGCGGCGGCCGCTTGTGCCGTGTGGCGGATCACCGGAGAGCCGGAGCCGGTTCTTCCCGTCCTTCGCTCGGCATGGGTGGAGCACCCGCGCACGCGCACGATGATCGCCGGGTGTGCGGCGGCGCTGGGCCCCGCCGGAACGCCCGTGCACGACCTGCTGCGAGCGGAGCTCCGGTCCCCGCGACGGCATCGCGCGGACGCCCGCGGCCGCGGCGGCCACGCCCTCCACGCGGACCAGGTGTTGTTGCGCATCTGCCGGGAGGTGCTGGGCGGGTAGGCGGTCCCCCAGGGGCGCCTGCCCGGGGGCCGGCTCCACTCGGGGGCCCTCCCCGGGCAGTCCTACCCGGTGGCAGCCCCACCCGGGGGCAGTCCTACCTGATGGCAGCCCGCCTTTCGGCACCTTCCTCTTCACCCCGTCGTACGGCCCCACATCGGCCCGAAGCGCGACCACTCGGCGTCCCACTGGTCGATGCGACGGCGCTCCAGACGGCGGCGTACCGCGCGGCCGCCCGCGAGTGGCACGGCCGCGGTGAGGAAGCCCGCCACGCCGCCGATCAGCACGGCCCGTATGCGGGCCTGGGCCTCGGTGACGGGTCGGGTCACCTGGCGGCCCTCGCGGTCCGTCCACACGGTGATCGGGGTCCCTGCGGCGCTTCCCGCGAAGACCCGCACCTGGCCGGAGTGCGTGGAGCCGTCCGCGGCGGTCCACCGTGCCTCCGCCCACACGTGTTCGGCACGGGACGCGTCGGCGTTCTCGGCGGTCCTCCCGGGGGCCTTCTCCGCGAGCCGGGCCTCGAGCGGGCGCCACTCGACCCGCTCCCGGGCCAGCCCGTCCTCGACGGAGCGGTTCACGCTCAGGCCGGCCAGCACCCCCACGACCACGGTGAGCGTCCACACGCCCAGCACGACCCAGGCTTCCACCCTGTCGGCGCGGCGCTTGAGCGGATTGCGCCGCCAGCGCCACAGCCACACCTTCGGACCACGTAACGCCATCGAAGGGATCCTCCTCATGAGCGCATGACCATTCCGCCGCCCTCCCCATACGGAAGAGGGCCCCTGGATGCTCACTGCACGTACCTCGGAAAGATCCCGCGTACGGCGCCGGCAGGCCGCTTCCGGTCGTCGACACGGCCCTGACCTGCGCCGGAGCTCTCTCCGGGGGTGACTGTCAGTGGTGGGGTGCAGACTGGCCGGTGTCTGAGACGAGGGCGTCGATGGCGACGCCGCGGAGGTGATCGGCATGACCGAGGTACTGCTCGCCGTGGGCACGCGCAAGGGCCTGTTCATCGGGCGCCGTCGGGGCGGTGGCGCCTGGGAGTTCGACGAGAGCCCCTACTTCAACGCGCAGGCCGTGTACTCGGTCGCCATCGACACCCGGGGGGACACCCCGCGGCTGCTGGCCGGCGGCGACAGCGCGCACTGGGGCCCGTCCGTGTTCCACTCCGACGACCTGGGCCGGACGTGGACCGAACCGGCCCGGCCGGCCGTCAAGTTCCCGAAGGACACGGGCGCGTCCCTGGAGCGGGTGTGGCAGCTGCACCCGGCCGCCGCCGAGCCGGACGTGGTGTACGCGGGCACCGAGCCGGCCGCGCTGTACCGCTCGGCGGACCGCGGGGAGACGTTCGAACTCGTCCGCCCGCTGTGGGAGCATCCGACCAGGTCGAAGTGGATGCCGGGCGGCGGCGGTGAGGGCCTGCACACCGTGCTCACCGACGCGCGCGACCCGGAGACGGTGACGGTCGCCGTCTCGACCGCCGGTGTGTTCCGCACGGTGGACGGCGGCGCGAGCTGGGCGCCCTCGAACTCGGGCGTCTCGGCGGTGTTCCTGCCCGACCCGAACCCCGAGTTCGGCCAGTGCGTGCACAAGGTCGCGCGGGACGCCGCGAACCCGGACCGGCTGTACCTGCAGAACCACTGGGGTGTGTACCGCAGCGACGACGCGGGCGCGCACTGGACGGACATCGGCGAGGGCCTGCCGTCGACGTTCGGTTTCGCGGTGGCCGCGCATCCGCACAGAGGTGACACGGCGTACGTCTTCCCGATCAACGCCGACGCCGACCGTGTCCCCGCCGACCACCGCTGCCGGGTCTACCGGACGACGGACGCGGGCAAGAGCTGGGAGCCGCTCTCGGCGGGACTGCCCCAGGAGGACCACTACGGCACGGTGCTGCGCGACGCCCTGTGCACGGACGACGCCGATCCCGCGGGCGTCTACTTCGGCAACCGCAACGGCGAGGTGTTCGCGTCGGCGGACGACGGCGACAGCTGGCGGCAGCTCGCCTCGCATCTGCCGGACGTGCTGTGCGTACGGGCCGCGCTCGTCGGATGAGGCAAGGAGCATGACGAGGGGCCGCGCGGGTGAATGTCCTCCTCGCGAGTTCTGCTGGAGCCCTCTCGGCCAAGTGGATCGGCATACTGCACGAATGCGGATGCAGCAGAAGATTCCCGCCGTGATCCACCAGACTTGGAAAGACGCCGATGTACCCGCCCAATGGAAGAAATGGGCTGATTCATGGCGCCTGCATCACCCTGACTGGGGTTACCGTTTGTGGACCGACTCCGACAATCGCGCATTCCTCCAGGAGCACTATCCCTGGTTCCTGCCGGTCTACGACGGCTACGCGGAACCCATCATGCGGGCCGACGCAATTCGCTATTTCCTGCTCGACCATTTCGGCGGGCTGTACGTGGATCTGGACTTCGAGTGCCTGAGGCCGATCGAGGAAATCCTTGACGGGCGCGAACTCGTCCTCGGCTGCGAGCCCCAGGCGCACACACAGCTGCTCCTGGCCCGCCGGCGCGGGTTCAGCCGCATCGTCGGCAACGCGTTCATCGCGTCTCGGCCCGGCCACCCCTTCTGGGCTCATGTGCACCGCCAGCTGGTCGGCGCCCACGCCATGCCCGGTGCTCTGGACGCCACGGGCCCCTTCTTCCTCAGCAGAGCGATCGACAGCGCCCCGGAGCCCGCCTCGATCACGATCCTCGGCCCGGAGGTCCTGTACCCCGAGGTGAGTCCCTACGCGGCAGAGCTGTTCGGGCCTCAGAAGGCCGACTACGAGAATGCGCACGCCGTGCACCACTGGTCCGGCAGCTGGATGCGCGACGTCCCCGCCACTCCTCGGACCTCGGCCGGCAAACGGTTCCCGTTCTGGGCGAGCCAGGAGCTGCACCCCGTCGCCGACGGCCTCCTCAACCTGGACGCGCAACGCCGTCGCTGGTCCTCGGGCGCGCCGGCGCCGACGGTGTCATGTCTGATGGTGACGAAGGATCGTTCGTCGACCGCACGCCGCGCGATCACGTGCTTCCGTGCGCAGACGTATCCCAGTCTGGAACTGGTCGTCGTGGAGGACGGCACGGACGACGCCCTGGAGCAGTACCTTCGCGAGCTGGGCGACCCACGGATCCGCCACCACCGGCTCCCCCCGGAAGGGCGGCCGTTGGGCGAACTGCGCAACGAGGCGGTGAGCCGGGCGACCGGCCCCTACGTATGCCAGTGGGACGACGACGACCTGTACGACCCGGAGCGGGTCGAGACCCAGATGGCGGCCATTGCCTCGCTCGGCGCCGAGGCCTGCTTCCTCGCACGTGAACAACTGTGGTGGCCCGCTCGCCACCAGCTCGCGATCTCCTGCGCGCGCGTATGGGAGGGGTCGATGGTGTGCGCCAAGGACCGTCTCCCGCGCTATCCCGCACTGCGCCGGGGCGAGGACACGCCGGTGGCGGAAGAGGTGGTCCGCACCTGCCGGGTGGTGTCGGTCGACGCACCCGAGCTGTACACGTACGTGTGTCACGGCAGCAATACGTTCAACGAGGCCCACTTCGCGGAGCACTTCGACGTGGCGACCGAGGTCTGGTCCGAACCTGGCGCATACGCCGAGCGGCTGCTCACGATGGCGGCACGGCTGCCGATCGAGCCGGAGGACATCGCCCACGCCGAGGTCGATCCTGCCGCTCGAGCCGCCGAGCGAAGAGGGCGGACGGCCCTCGAGCCCGCCCCGGGCCCGGCGAGTGAGCGCCCCCCGGTCCTGGTACTCACCCCTCTCAAGGACGCGGCGGCGTTCCTGCCGGGCTATCTGAAGAACCTTCGCTCACTGGACTACCCGCGCGAGGCGATCTCACTGGGCCTGCTGGAGGGCGACAGCACGGACATGACGCCGGATCTGCTCCGAGAGGTCCTGCCCGGCCTCGAGGCGGAGTTCCGGCGGGTCACCCTCGTCCACCGTGACTTCGGCCTCCAGTTGGCCGGTCCCCGGTGGGAGCCCGGCATCCAGCGCCGGCGCCGATCGGTGCTGGCCAAGGTACGCAACCATCTGCTCTCCCGGGCCCTCGACGACGAGGAGTGGGTGCTGTGGCTCGACGTGGACGTCACGGGCTACCCGGCCGATCTCGTCCAGCGCCTGCTCGGAGCGCGCAAGGACATCGTCGTCCCGCACTGTGCCACGACGACCGGTGGACCCACGTACGACCTCAACACCTTCGTCCTGCACCCCAGGGCCGGCACGCTCAACTGGTCCCAGTGGCTGCGCGACGGCATTCTGCAGCCACCCAGGGGGTTCGGCCGCACATACCTCGACGCGTTGCGCGGGCAAGGGCTCGTCCGCGTCGACTCGGTCGGTGGCACCGCCCTGCTGGTGCGCGCCGATCTCCACCGGGACGGCCTGATCTTCCCCTCCTTCCCGTACCAGCACCTCATCGAGACCGAGGGTCTGGCCGCGATGGCCCGGGACATGGGCACTTCCTGCTGGGCGCTGGCCGACCTGGAAGTGCTGCACCCGCACCACGCCACGGACGCGGCAGGTATGGGGGCCATGGCCCCGTCCTGACCAGGTACACCGCATGGAGTAATCGCTTTGGCGCGCTGAGTAACATCATCCTACGGTGGTGCTACTGCCCCTGCCCCGGAGTTCACGAGCGGCGGAGGGCAACTCCCAGTCCCCGAAGGAAAGGCTCCACCGTGAAAGCCCGTGTCATGTCCTCCCTGGCCCTGCCTGCCGCACTGGCAACCGCCGGACTGCTCAACACCGCGGAGGCGGCCTACGCGGCCACCCTCGGTTCGGACACGCTGACAGCGTCGGCACCGTACACGTACCAAGGGCAGATAGGCGGCGACGTCACCCTCACCTCCGGAGACGGGCACCCCTGCACGCCCATCGGGAACGTCACCGTCACCGACTACGGCCACTGCTGCACGCCCATCGGCAACATGACCGTCACCGACTACGGCCACTGCTGCACGCCCATCGGCAACATGACCGTCACCGACTACGGCCACTGCTGCACGCCGGTGGGCAACATGACCATCTGTGACTACGGGCACCACCAGGAGCACGGACACGGCCACCACGACCAGGTCCCCGGGCGTCAACTGCTCTCCAGCTAGCATCCGGTTGGTCCGCTGCGACGTGGTCCTGGAACAGGGCCAGGGGGGGCGTCGGCGCCCGACGTCGCGGAATCCCGCCGCCCGTACTGCGAATCCCCTCCACCCCGTTCCGTTCCGAAGCGAAAGACGGCGCATGCCCCACAGATCCGACCCTGTGGTCTCGGTGGTCATCCCCTGCCACAACTACGCACGTTATCTGCCCGAGGCGGTGTCCAGCGTCCTCGCCCAGACCTTCCGCGCCTGGGAACTCGTCATCGTCGACGACGGCAGCACCGACGACACGGTCGAGGTGGCCCAGGACCTGGCCGCCCGCCACCCCGACCGGTGCATCCGGCTGCTCCAACAGGCCAATGCCGGAGTCTCCGCCGCGCGCAACACCGGAATCGAGGCCAGTGCCGGCCGTTACATCCTCCCGCTGGACGCCGACGACATGATCGCGCCCACGATGCTGGAGAAGACCGTCGAGGTACTGGACGGTGACCCCGGCATCGCCATCGCCTCAACCGATGTGTTCACCTTCACCGACGACGATCTGCCCCCGCAGGCGATGCCTCTCCCCGCCTACAGCAGAGAACTGCTGCTCCAGCGACTGATCATGTTCTACTGCTCGCTGTACCGCCGTGAAGCGTGGCAGGCCGTGGGCGGGTACGACGAGACCATGAGGGCGGGAGAGGACTGGGACTTCTGGATCGGCTGCGTCGAGCACGGCTTCGACGCCCACCACATCCATGAGCCGCTGTTCGGGGCTCGCAACAAGGACACCGGGCTGCACCTCGAAGCCGCCGAGAACGACCTCGCCATCCGGGCCCGGATCGTGGCCAACCACCCGGACCTGTTCAAGCCGATCACCCGCGGCTGGGCACACGCCGTGCTCACCCAGGACGGGGAAGGCTGCCTGTCGGACGAGCACGTACCCGACGACATCCTCACCCGGGCAGCCGAGATGGACCAGTTCCTCTCCGCGGTCATGGCCCTGCAGCGCACCACGCGGGTGCAGTACTACCACATCCGGCGACTGGAGAAGGCGCTGGCCGCTCAGAGCGGCCTCGCCGGCCCGTCCGTCCCGGAGCGCGAGCCCACCCCGACGACTTCCCCCGTTTGACACGGTGGTCCGGGTCGGTTCCGGGCCACCGCGGTCCCTTCCGGGGACCCTGCGGCAGGCGTGAGGCTCACGGCAGTCGCCAGTCCACCGGCTGCGCGCCCTGCTGCACGAGCAGGTCGTTGGCCCGGCTGAAGGGACGGGAGCCGAAGAAGCCCCGGTCCGCCGACATCGGCGAGGGATGAGCGGACTCGATCGCAGGGAGGTCCCCCAGCAGCGGCCGCAGATTGCGCGCGTCGCGCCCCCACAGAATCGACACCAGCGGCTTCCCCCGTGCCGCCAGCGCCCGGATCGCCTGCTCGGTGACCTCCTCCCAGCCCTTGCCCCGGTGGGCAGCGGGCTTGCGGGGGGCGGTGGTGAGCGCCCTGTTGAGCAACAGCACGCCCTGCCGGGTCCACGGCGTCAGGTCCCCGTTGGACGGCCTGGGCAGCCCCAGGTCGGAGTGCAGCTCCCTGAAGATGTTCTCCAGACTGCCGGGCAGAGAGCGCACCTCGGGCGCCACCGCGAAGCTCAACCCGATCGCCATCCCCGGTGTGGGATAGGGATCCTGACCGACTATCAGGACACGGACGTCATCGAACGGCTGCTGGAAGGCCCGCAGGACGTTCGCGCCAGCCGGAAGGTACGTCCGGCCTGCCGCAATCTCGGCCCGAAGGAAGTCGCCCATCGCCGCGATGCGTTCGGCCGCGGGTTCGAGAGCCTTCGCCCAGCCTGCTTCAACAAGTTCATACAAGGGTCGTGGTGCCACAGCGCGTCACTCTACTGGCACACAGCGAAGCCCCGCACAAGCCGACAGGCCCCCGGCACCAGGGCTCCTTTCGGCGCTACGCTTCCTCCTCGTCGAGGTTTTCGGGTCGGTCGGGCACATCGCGCAACCGGCCACCGGGAAGGAGGGGAACGTGTCGCGTCCAGTGGCCGAGCCACTCCGCCGGGGTCTTCCCGCGTGGCCGGCTCTTCGTCCCGAACGCTTCCTGCTGATCCGCCGAGGCGGCCGACCGGTGGACCGGCGCCTGCCGTGACCGGGGCGTCGGGCGGCTCCGGCTTCCTCGCCGTGGACTCCGGCGGGTCCGGACTGCGGGTGGTCGTGGGGACCGCCGAGCGCGGACCGCTGGCCCGGCGGGCGTCCACCGAGCCGGTACGCACGGGAGACCGGGGCATCGACCCCGAACACTTCATGGCACAACTCGTGCCGTTGGTGAGCGCCTTGACCACAGAGGCCGGGCCGGTGCGCCTGACCGCCGCCGTCGTGGGCGCGACCGGGCTGGCCTCGCTCGGTGACGCGCTGCGCGCCGAACTTCCGGATGCCCTCGCCCGGCGGTTCGGGGTGCGCAGGGTCGCGCTGGCCGCCGATGCCGTGACCGCGTACGTGGGAGCCCTCGGGCCCCGGCCGGGTGCCGTGATCGCCGGGGGTACGGGGCTGATCGCGATCGGCACCGACCTGGCCGGGTGGCGCCGGGCGGACGGCTGGGGACACCTGCTCGGGGACTGCGGGGGCGGTGCCTGGATCGGGCGGGCCGGGCTGGAGGCCGCGCTGCGCGCCCACGACGGGCGCGAGGGCGGCTCGGCTCGGTTGCTGGCGTGCGCCGAGGAGGTGTTCGGACCGGCGGCGGGGCTTCCCGGCGCGCTGTATCCGCGGCCGGACCGGCCCGCCGTCCTCGCCTCCTTCGCGCCCCGCGTGGCCGCCTGCGCGGACGGGGATCCCGTCGCGGCGGGCATCCTGCGTGCGGCCGCCCGCCACATGGCCGATTCCGCGGCGGCCGTGTGCCCCACCGGCGGTGCGCCCCGCCTCGCCGCGACCGGCGGTCTGTTCAAGATGGGCGACCCGCTCCTCGTCCCGCTGGACGAGGAGCTCGCGAAGCGGCTCCCGCACGCGCGGCGGGTGCCGGCCGAGGGCGATCCGCTGCACGGCTCGGTGCGCCTCGCGGCCGAGCTGACCGCCGGTCCGCTCACGCTGCCGGGTGACGAGGCCATGCTGTGTGTGACGACGCCGTGTGTGACGGCCCAGTCGGGCGAGGGAGACGATCACGTCTGATCCGTACGTAACTCAATCCGTACGTAACTCATCAGACAAAACAGGACGGATACCGCTCACCTGCCCCCTCCCCGAACAGGGGAGCCCAAGAAACCAGTAACATGCGGCGCCATGAGTTCCCCCACTGGACCCGAGTCCGGCCTGCCAGTACGAATGCCGCGACCCCGCCAGCCCGGACGGCACCGCCGCCCCGAGCCGCTGGTGGCTCCGGAGGGCGCGCCGGCGCTCGTCCTCGCCGTGCCGGGCACGCCCAGTAGCGCCACGCGCAGCCTCGCCGAAGAGGTCGTGAGCATCGCCCGCTCCGAGCTGCCCGGCCTCGACGCCCGCATCGGGTACCTCGACGGGGACAACGCGGAGTTCCCCTCGCTGCAGGCCGTGCTCGTGCGCGCCGCCGAGGAGCGCACCGCCCGCTTCGAGCAGGCGCGCGCCGCCGGCATGGACGTCAGGGAACCCGACGGGCCCGTAGCCGTCGTCGTGCCGCTGCTCGCCGGTCCGGACAGTGCGCTGCTGCGCCGGGCCCGCCAGGCCGTCATGGAGAGCCGTATCGCCGCCGAGCTGACCGACGTCCTCGGCCCGCACCCGCTGCTCGCGGAGGCGCTGCACGTGCGGCTCTCCGAGGCCGGTCTGGCCCGTGCGGACCGTGCGCGGCTGTTCACGGTGGCCACCGCCGCCGACGGCATCATCCTGGCCTCCGTGGGTGGTGACGAGGCCGTGCAGGCGGCCGGGATCACCGGCATGCTGCTCGCCGCGCGCCTCGCGGTGCCGGTGATGGCGGCGGCCCTGGACCAGGAGGGTTCCATCGCGTCCGTCGCGGATCAGCTGCGCTCCTCGGGTTCGCAGCAGCTGGCTCTCGCGCCGTATCTGATCGGTCCGGAGATCGAGCCGGGGCTGGTCGCGGAGGCGGCGAAGGAGGCGGAGTGCTCCGCGGCGGAGTCGCTCGGGCCGTACCCGGCGATCGGGAAGCTGGCCCTGGCCAAGTACACGACGGCGTTGGGGATCACGCCGCAGCAGGTTCAGGGGACGCCGGTTCGCTGACGTTTCCCAACCGGATGACGAGGCCCGCTCCGGCCTGGGGCGGGCCTTCGCCGTTGGCGTATGGAGTCGCCGAGCCGGGTGCGGGTGCGTTGTGGCTGGTCGCGCCCACGCGGCCGAGCCGCACATCGGCACAGCCCCGCGCCCGTGGGGCCGGTCAGCCGAACACCACGCAGGACGCCGCCGTCACCCTGATCGAGCCGGCGCGTCCGGGGACGCCCGTGCCGGGGTCGACGGCGAACCAGGTCACATCGCCCGAGCGCTCGTTGGCCACGTACAGGAAGCCGTCGGTGGCGGTGAGGGCGCGTGGCCAGCGGCCGCCGCAGGGAACGGTGGTGACCAGGCGGAGCTGCTCCCCCTCGACGGCGAGGACGGACAGGAGGTCCACGCCACGGGTGGCGGTCCACACGTAGCGTCCGTCGGGCGAGGTGGCGATGCCCGACGGCCAGGCGTCGCGTGCCGGTGCCTCGGGCAGCACCGGAGTCTCGGTCAGCGGTGTGAGCAGCCCCTCGGCCGCGTCCCAGCGGCAGACGGTGACGGAGGGACTGAGTTCGTTGACGACGTACGCGTACGAGCCGTCCGGGTGGAAGGCCAGGTGGCGTGGGCCCGAGCCGGGCCGCAGGGCGGTCTCCCGGTGCAGGACCGGGGCGCCGTCCGCCAGCACGCACACGCGTACCGAGTCGGTGCCGAGGTCGACGCTGACGGCCCAGCGGCCGCTCGGGTCGGGCTGCACCTGGTGGGCGTGCGGGCCCTGCTGGCGTGGCGTGTGCGGGCCTGCGCCCCGGTGCCGGAGCACACCGGAGGCGGAGCGCTCGAGGGTGCCGTCGAGGCGGACGGGGACGGCGGTGACGCTGCCCGAGCCGTAGTTGGCGGTCAGGACGTGTCCGGCGAACAGACCGAGGTGGGTCGGCCCGTTGCCGTCGACCGGCACGGGCGGCCCGGCCGGCTCAAGCTTGTCCCCGTCCACCCGGTACGCGGCCACGGCACCGTCGGCCGTCTCGCTGACGGCGTAGAGCGTGTCGCCGTCGGGCGCGAGGGCCAGGTAGGAGGGGTCGGGGACGGTGATCAGGCCGCTCAGGACGGTCAGCGCACCGCTGTCCGGGTCGACGGCCGCCGTCACGATCCCGGGTCCGCCGGCCGCCGTGAACGACCCGATGAACGCCCGTCGCCTGCCACCGTCCGCCATCGCTGTTTCCTCTCGTCCCCGAGCCGTCCTGAACGACCGCGCAGTCGATCATGCGCGGTCTAGACCAGACGGTCAAGAGTGCGGCGGACCGGGCGACGCTCAGGCCCCGACCAACGGCGATCCCGAGGGCGTACGCAGCGGCCGGGCGAGTTCCGCCAGGGCCCGTTCCAGGCCGTGCAGATGAGCGAGGGCCGGTTCCGTCGCCGCCGGGCCGTCCGCCAGGGCCGAGACGTCCCCGCCCTCCGTGAGCGCCTCGACCGCGGCCTGTACCCGCCAGCAGGCGGCGGCGAGGCGGGCGTCGTGGGAGGCTTCCGGGTCGGCGGCGACGGAGACCAGGCCGCGGATCTCCCGGGCGCAGTCGTCGAGCAGGGCGAGCACGTGCCGGGCCCGCCGCTTGCGGCCGAGCATCGGGTTCAGGGGATGGACCAGCGGGGCGACGGAGAGCCGCACCCGGGCGAGCAGCTGCTCCAGCTCGGCCACGTGCGGGGCGGGGTCGGCGTCGGCCGCTCCCGCCAGACGCCGGGCGGTCTCGGAGGCGCAGCCGTGGACGCAGCGCAGGGCCCGCTGGATCCAGGCGTCGGTGACGCTGTGGGTGGTGACGGGCAGGACGAGGATCACGGCCAGGGCGGCGCCCAGCGCCCCGACGCCGGTCTCGGCGAGCCGAAGGGCGAGCAAACCCGGGCCGAGCACGCCGAGGAGGCCGTAGAGCAGCCCGGCGAGGAGGGTGACCCAGAGCATCATCCAGGTGTAGGAGACGGCGGCCGTGTAGAAGATGCCGAAGACGCAGACGGCGGCGAGCACGGCCGTGACGGCCGGGGCCCCGTGCACCGGCATGGCGACGAGCAGGCCGAGGGCGATGCCGATGACCGTGCCGAGCAGCCGCCGGAAGCCTCGGACCAGGGTCTCGCCGCGTGAGGCGGTGTTGACGAAGATCCACCACGTGGCGCCGACGGCCCAGTACCAGCGCTGACCGGACACCAGCTGCCCGACGACGAGGGCGAAGCCCGCTCCGGCGGTGGCCTGGACGGCCTGCCGGGTGGTCACCCGGGCCAGGCCGGTGCCGCCGGGCGGTGCGGGCACCGCGGGCGGGGGCAGCCTGCGTTCGTAGCACCACAGGCCGAAGCGCACCGCGGCGGCGGCGAGGACGGACAGCAGGACGGCGGCGTACAGCTCGGGCAGGCGGCCGGTGGTGGCATGCAGGAACTGCGCCACGAAGAAGGTCATGAACGCGAACACGCCGAGGCTGTGTCCGCGCGGGCCCCAGCGGCGCGCGTACACGCCCGCGCCGACCACGGCGAGGAAGGTCAGGTCCCGGGCCACCGGGTGGGCGTGCAGTAGGGCCGCGGCGGTGAGCACGGGCAGTCCGACGGCGGGCAGCAGTGCGGTGGTGACCGCCTGGCCACGGACGGTGGCGTCGGTGACGGTGAACAGGGCGAGCAGGGCGGCGAGGCCGCCGGTGACGGTGCCCGCCAGGGAGTGTCCGGCGAGGCCGCACACGGCGACCGCGAGTGCGATACCGAGCACGGCCCGGGAGGCGAACCGCAACCGCGTCCGCCCCGGATCCGGAGCCATGAACACCCTCTTCAGCACCGCTTACCGCCCCCTTCGCCCACCGGCCATGAGAAAGCATGAAAAAGGCGCCGCGGAGTCCGCAGCGCCATCGACGCGTCCATATCAGCATCCCGGACGCCACTGGCTCAACAGGCACCTTTTAGACTGGGCCATTGGTACAGCCGCAGCGACCCGGCAACGGCCGCGACAGAGCCAACGGACGAGGAGGCCGGGGCATGCCCGTGGACGAGCTCGACACCCGCATCCTGCGGCTGCTGCTGGAGCAGCCGCGCACGAGCGTGCGGGAGTACGCCCGCACCCTCGGCGTCGCCCGGGGCACGCTCCAGGCCCGGCTCGACCGCCTGGAGCGCGAGGGGGTGATCACCGGCACGGCACCGGCCCTCTCCCCCGCCGCGCTCGGGCATCCGGTGCTGGCGTTCGTGCACATCGAGGTCACCCAGGGCCATCTCGACGAGGTGGGCGACGCGCTGGCGGCGGTGCCGGAGATCGTCGAGGCGTTCTCCATCACGGGCGGCGGGGACCTGCTGGCCCGGGTCGTGGCGCGGGACAACGCCCACCTCGAAGACGTCGTCCAGAAGCTGATCAGCATGCCCGGGGTGGTCCGCACCCGCACCGAGGTCGCCCTGCGCGAACGTGTCACCCACCGGATGCTTCCGCTGGTGGAGTCCCTCGGGCGCGCGGCCCGGACCTGACCCCTCGCCGTCTGCGGGATCAGGGGCTTTGACATGCTGCCACCATGAGCAATCTCGGCGGCGTGACGGTCATCTTCGACCTCGACGGAACGCTCGTGGACAGCGAGCCGAACTACTACGAAGCAGGCCGGCAGACCCTCGCCGAGCACGGCGTCCCCGACTTCAGCTGGGCCGACCACGAGCGGTACGTGGGCATCAGCACGCAGGAGACGGTGGCGGACTGGAAGGAGCGGTACGGTCTGCGGGCCTCCGTGGAGGAGCTGTTCGCCGACAAGAACCGCCGCTATCTGGAGCTCGCCCGCAGCTCCACGCGCGCCTATCCCGAGATGTGCGAGTTCGTCGAGCTGCTGGCGGCCGAGGGCGTGCCCATGGCCGTGGCATCGGGTTCCTCGCCCGAGGCCATCGAGGCCGCCCTGGTGGGTACGGGCCTGGACGCCCGGCTGCGGACCGTCGTCTCGGCCGACGAGGTCGCACACGGCAAGCCGGCCCCCGACGTCTTCCTGGAGGCGGCCCGCCGGCTCGGCGCCGACCCGGCGGAGTGCGTCGTGCTGGAGGACGCCGCCCCGGGCGCCGCCGCCGCACACGCGGCCGGTATGCGGTGCATCGCCGTCCCGTACGTCCCGGCGCAGGCGGACGCCCCGGAGTTCGCCACCGCCGGGCTGCTTCTGCGGGGCGGTCAGGAGGAGTTCACGGCGCGGGCGGCGTACGACTGGCTCGTGCGCTCGGCCGCTCTTTCCTGAACTCGCCTCTCCCGACCCGTTGACGCTCCCCCGTCCCCTCCCTAGGGTCTGGTCGATCAATCGCACAGCGTTCGACATTTCGACCACATGTGAGTACGTGGACACGCGGAGGCGCACACATGGCTCGGCCCCTCTCCAGCCCGGCCGCGTTCACCGTCTGGGTGTCCGTGCCCGTGGACGAGGAGAAGTCACTG
>NZ_JBEXQJ010000057.1:0-32251 GCF_040612515.1 Streptomyces sp. NPDC006372
CGCCGGCGCCGCGCGCCCCCGCCCCCCCGCCCCCCCCGTGCCCCCCCCCCCCCAACCCCCCCACACCGGGCCGCCCCGACCGCCCCCCCGCCCCCCCCCGGCCGCCCCCCGGCCTTT
This sequence comes from Streptomyces sp. NPDC006372, assembly GCF_040612515.1. Classification (NCBI taxonomy): domain Bacteria; kingdom Bacillati; phylum Actinomycetota; class Actinomycetes; order Kitasatosporales; family Streptomycetaceae; genus Streptomyces; species Streptomyces sp. NPDC006372. The sequence continues at coordinate 118 of NZ_JBEXQJ010000057.1, forward strand.
TCCTGTGCGGCCGCCGAGGTGGTCGTCCGGCACCCACCAGGGCATCAGGCCGCGCCGACCCGCTCCCCCACCCGTGCCGGGGGCGCCGTCCCCGCCCTCGGCGGCTACGGCGTCCCCGTCGGCTGAGCGCGGTTCAGCGCGAGGTGCCGGCCATCTCCGGGACCGGCGCGTCCAGCGAGTCGAGGGCGCGCAGGATGTCCTCGACCCGCTGCCGGGCGTCACCGAAGAGCATCCGGCTGTTGTCCCGGAAGAACAGCGGGTTCTGCACACCGGCGTACCCGGCGGCCATGGACCGCTTGAAGACGACCACGTCGGCGGCCTCCCACACGTGCAGCACCGGCATGCCCGCGATGGGGCTGGCCGGGTTGTCGGTGGCGGCCGGGTTGACGGTGTCGTTGGCGCCGATGACGAGGACGACCGAGGTGGCGGCGAAGTCGTCGTTGATCTCGTCCATCTCCAGGACGATGTCGTACGGCACGTTGGCCTCGGCGAGCAGCACGTTCATGTGCCCGGGCAGCCGGCCGGCGACGGGGTGGATGCCGAAGCGCACCTCGACACCCCGCTCGCGCAGCTTGCGCGCCAGTTCGGCGACGGGGTACTGGGCCTGGGCGACCGCCATGCCGTAGCCGGGCGTGATGATGACCGAGGTGGCGTCGCGGAGCAGTTCGGCGGTCTCCTCGGCGTTGATCTCCCGGTGCTCGCCCTGCTCGCCCTCGTCGGCCGCCGCCGCGGGGGTGCCGAAGCCGCCCGCGATCACCGAGATGAAGGAGCGGTTCATCGCCTTGCACATGATGTACGACAGGTAGGCACCGGAGGAGCCGACGAGCGCGCCGGTGACGATGAGCAGGTTGTTGGCGAGCAGGAAGCCCGAGGCCGCCGCCGCCCAGCCGGAGTAGCTGTTGAGCATGGAGACGACGACGGGCATGTCACCGCCGCCGATGGAGGCGACCAGGTGGGCGCCGAGGGCGAGCGCGACCACGGTGACCGCGATGAGCAGCCCCATGTTCGGGCGGGCCACGAAGGCGACGGTGAGCGCGACGAAGGCGACCAGGGCCCCGATGTTGAGGACGTGCTTGCCGGGCAGCGTGAGCGGGCGGGAGTTGATGCGGGCCGAGAGCTTCAGGTACGCGACGACGGACCCGGTGAAGGTGACGGCGCCGATGAACACCCCGATGAACACCTCGGCGTGATGGATGCCCAGCAGCGAACCACTGAGCTCGGCGTCGACGTCGAGGTAGCCGTTCCAGCCGACGAACGCGGCCGCGAGGCCGACGAGGCTGTGCATGATGGCGATCAGCTCGGGCATGCCGGTCATCTCGACGACCCTGGCCCGCCACAGACCGATGCCTCCGCCGACGGCCGTGGCGAGGGCGATCAGGACGAGACCGGTGGCGGTGAGGCTCTCGGAGGCGAGCCCGACCGTGGCGGCCAGGGCGATGACCATGCCCGCGATGCCCCAGACGACTCCGGAGCGGGACGTCCGGTGCTGCGAGAGCCCGGCGAGGCTGAGGATGAACAGCAACGCTGCGACGACGTAGGCGGCTTCTGAGGCCGTGACTGTGCTCATCCGTGATCAGCCCTTCGAGAACATGCCGAGCATGCGGCGGGTGACGGCGAATCCGCCGAAGATGTTGATGCTCGCCAGCAGGATCGCGGCGAACGACAGCACGGTGACGGCGGTGTTCCCGTGCCCGATCTGCAGCAGCGCGCCGACCACGACGATCCCGGAGATGGCGTTGGTGACCGACATCAGCGGGGTGTGCAGCGCGTGGTGCACGTTGCCGATGACGTAGAAGCCGATGACGATCGCGAGGACGAAGACCGTGAAGTGGCCGATGAGTTCGCTCGGCGAGAAGGCGGTCACCAGGAACAGCGCGAGCGCTCCGGCGCCGACCAGGGCGTAGGAGGACCACGCGGGGCGGGCCGGCTTCGCCGGGGTGACCGCGGCCGGGGCGGCCTCCGGGGCACCGGCGGGGGCCGGCGCGGGCGCGGCGGACACCTGGACCGGGGGCGGGGGCCAGGTCTTCTCGCCGTCGCGGACCACCGTCATCGACCGCTGGACCACGTCGTCGAAGTCGAGGACGAGCCGGCCGTCCTTGCCCGGGGTGAGCAGCTTCAGCAGGTTGACGATGTTGGTGCCGTACAGCTGCGAGGCCTGGGCGGGGAGCCTGCCGGGCAGGTCGGTGTAGCCGATGATCGTCACGTCGTTGTCGGTGACGACCGCCTTGCCGGGGACCGTGCCCTCGACGTTGCCGCCCTGGGCGGCGGCCATGTCGACGATCACGCTGCCTGGCTTCATCCGCGCGACGTCCTCGGCGGTGATCAGCCGCGGCGCGGGCCGGCCGGGGATGAGCGCGGTGGTGATGATGATGTCGACGTCGGCGGCCTGCTCGGCGTACAGCTGCGCGGCGAGCCGGTTGTAGTCGTCCGAGGTGGCCTTGGCGTAGCCGTCGGTGCTCACCTCCTGCTCGGCGGTCACCGTGAGGAACTCCCCGCCCAGCGAGCGCACCTGCTCGGCGACCTCGGGCCGGGGGTCGGTGGCGCGGACCACGGCGCCGAGGCTGCGGGCCGCGCCGATCGCCGCGAGTCCGGCGACGCCTGCACCGGCCACCAGCACCTTGGCGGGCGGCACCTTGCCGGCGGCGGTCACCTGGCCGGTGAAGAAGCGGCCGAATGCGTGTGCCGCCTCGACCACGGCCCGGTATCCGGCGATGTTCGCCATCGAGCTGAGCACGTCCAGGGACTGGGCGCGCGAGATGCGCGGCACGGCGTCCATGGCGAGGACGGTGACCGGCCGGCGCGCGAGGTCCTCGACCAGCTCCGGGTTCAGGGCGGGGCTGATCAGCGCGATCAGCGTCGCTCCGTCCCGCAGCCGGGCGATCTCCTCGCCGGAGGGGCCGTTGACCTTGAGTACGATCTCGGCCGCCCAGGGGTCGCCGAGCCGGGCGCCCGCCTCCTCGTAGGCCGCGTCCGAGAAGCGGGACGAGGCTCCCGCCCCCGGTTCGACCACCACGTCGTATCCGAGTGCGACAAGTCTCCCCACGGTGGCCGGCGTGGCCGCCACCCTGGTCTCGCCCGCAGTGGACTCGGCGGGTATGCCGATCCGCTGGGGTTCCGGTTCCGCTGGGACCATCGTCTGCCTCTCTCCTCGTCCGTCGCTCGCCGTCTGACACCCGCCGAGTGCTCGTCCATCCATCGGTGCCCGAATCTTGCACTCTCGACGCCGGATCCGCGGGCGGTCGTCTTCACACGGCTGAAGAGTCCTGCCTCACAGCTGCCAGGGGTTGCCGGGGAGTGCGTTCGAGGGTATGGCGACAGCCTTCGGCGACGTGGTCCAATGTGGCTGCCGGGGCTTGCGGGGCGCTGGTCGGCTTGTGATGCGAGACATCAGGGTCCGGCGCAGACTGAGTGCGTGAGCAGCACCCGCCCGGGGCGCGGCGGGACCGCGTCCCCTCCCCGATCGGCACCTCACCAGGGCCTGGCTCTGGCGGCGATGATGTTCGCCGTCGCCATGACCTTCATCGACCAGACCATCGTGTCCATCGCGGCCCCGGACATCGTCCGCGAGCTGCATCTGTCGTCGTCCGGCATGCAGTGGGTGGTCAACGCCTACCTGCTGTCCCTCGCGGCGTTCTTCGCCTTGGGCGGGCGTCTCGCGGACCTCTACGGGCCGCGCCGGGTCGTCGTGATCGGCACGGTGGTGTTCGTCGTGTCGTCGGTGCTGTGCGGCTGCGTCCCCGAGGGCGACGTCGCACAGGCCTGGCTGATCGTGTTCCGCGCCGCCCAGGGGTTCGGTGCGGCCCTGCTCTTCCCCGCCGCGCTGGCCGTGGTGGTGGCGGTGTTCCCGGTCGAGCGGCGCGGCCGTGCCCTCGCCCTGTTCTTCGGTGTCTCCGGTGCGCTGACCGCCCTCGGCCCGCTGCTGGGCGGCTGGCTCACGAGCTGGACCTGGCGTGCCGTCTTCTGGGTGAACGTCCCGGTGGCGGTCGTGGCGCTGGTCCTCACCGCCCTGGCGCACGTCGACGACCGGCGGCGGGCCGGCACGCTGGACGTCCCCGGCGCGGTCCTGATCGCGATCGGCATGGGCCTGAGCGTCCTCGGTTTCCAGCAGGCCTGGTCCTGGGGCTGGGACAGCTGGGCGACGTGGGTGTGCGTCGCGGGCGGCCTCGCGGTGCTCTACGGGTTCGTCCGGTACGAGCGCGGGGTGCGCCATCCGCTGATCGACCTGCGGGTCTTCCGGGACAAGGCGTTCACCGTGGACGCGGCGGTGCTGTTCTTCTCGATGCTGGCCTTCGTCCCGCTGTTCTTCTTCACCTCGGTGTACGCCCAGGTCTCCCTGTCCGCGTCACCGAACCAGGCGGCCCTGTTCCTGCTGTACTTCTTCGTGGGCTTCGCGATCGCCTCGCAGTGGGGCGGCCGGATCCTCGACAAGCAGGGCGCGCGTCCGGCGCTGAAGCTGGGGACGGCCCTCGGCTGTGTCGGGTTCGCCCTGTGGGCGGGCAAGCTCACCGACCTGTCCATGCACGACCAGTGGCCCTACGCGGCCCTGGCCGGTGCCGGTATCGGCTTCGTCCTCGCGCCCGCCTCGACGGACGCCGTCAACCGGGCGATCGGCGCCTCGTACGGCGAGGTCACCGGCATCACCCAGACCGTGCGCAACTACGCGGCGAGCGTGGGCCTGGCGGTCTACGGCACGATCCTGACGCACGTCACGACCGACAACGTGGTGGGGACACTGGAGTCCCGGGGCATGTCCGCGGCCGATGCGAACGCCGTGGCCCGCGACGTCACCGAGTCGATCACGGGCGCCGGAGACGCCCGGCCGCCCACCGGCACCGGCCAGGCCGCCGACGCGACGCGGGACGCGATGAGCGCCGTCCGCATGGACTTCGCCGAGGCCAACCAGTGGGTGTTCTACGGCATGGCCATCGCGCTGGGCGTCGGTTTCCTGTGCGCGCTGCGCCACCCGGGCGGCAAGGTGAACGCCGGCGAGAAGGTGGCGGAACCGGCCCGGCAGGCCCGCTGACGCCCCGCCCCGTCAGGTCCCTCCCCGACCGGTCCCTCCCCGTCAGGAGGTGAACAACTCGTTCGTACGCTGCTGGATCTCGTCCGGCGTCAGGTCCTCGATGGTCTGGGAGACCGTCCAGAGGTGCCCGAACGGGTCGGCGAGGCGGCCGCCGCGCTGTCCGTAGTGCTGGTCGGCGACCGGGTACACCACGGTCGCACCGCCCCGCAGCATGGCCTCGGCCACGGCGTCGGCGTCGGAGACGTCCAGCGCCATGATCACCGGGCTGCCGCCGAGCGAGTCCGGCGCCGGGTCGGCGTCGTCGGCGTCCTTGACCGCGACGACCGCCTCGCCGATCCGGAGCAGGGCGTGCACGATCCTCCCCTCGGGGCCGGTGTACCGCTCGATCTCCTCGGCGCCGAGCGCGGCCCGGTAGAAGTCGATCGCCCGGGGTCCGTCGGAGACCACGAGCCGGGCGTGGAGCCGGGTGACGGCCGGCTTGCCGGTTGCGTTCGTCATGCCTTCACGATCGCGGGTCCGGGCAGCCCTGGATTGTAGAAAAGGGCCGGGCGGCGGGATCCGTCACCCGCCGAGCGGAACGTGGTTGCGTTCGTGGGGCGAGCGCGGAGCGTACGCCGTCGGGGTGATCCCCGCGAGGGCACGGAACTCGTGGATCAGATGCGCCTGGTCGTGGTAGCCGCAGTCCGCGGCGAGGGACGCCCAGTCCGGATTCCGGGGCCCGGCGTTCACCCGGCCCAGCAGCCGCTGGAAGCGCCGTACCCGGGCGTACCGCTTTGGTGTGAGCCCCAGTTGCTCGGTGCAGCGGCGGGCCAGCCGCCGGGAGGTCCAGCCCAGCCGGTCCGCGACGTCGCCCACGGGTGTACCGCCGTCGAGCAGCGCGGCGGCGCGCCGGGCCGCCGGGTCGGGCTCCAGGGGACGCCCCGCCCGCCGCAGCAGGGCCGACTCCAGCTCCCGCAGGCAGGCCTCGGAGCCACCGGCGGCCATCGCCTCCAGCAGCCGCTCGCGCAGCGCCGCGCCGTCCGCGCCCCACAGGTCGTCGAGCCCGACGAGTTCGTCACGGACCGCGGAGACCGGGGCGGTGAGGAACGGATACGCCCCCGCGGGACGGAACGCCGCCCAGACGACGGCCCGTTGCTGCGCCGGGTCGATCACGGCGGGCAGTGTGTGCGGTCCCTGGAGGGCCGCGCCCCGGGTGCGTCGGCCCGACGAGCCGAGGACGTCCCCGTCGAGGTTCACCAGCAGCTGCACCCCGCCCGTCGGCAGGGCGAGTTCGGCGGAGTGCGCGAACCGTCCCTCGGTGTAACCGAGCGCGCCGATCAGCGGCACGAGCGCGGGCGCCGAGGGCCGGGCCGTGACCGAGACGGGTTCCCCCTCCGCCGTACGAGCCGTACGAGCCATGCGACCAGCGTAGGGGCGGTGACGAACGGAGGCGGGGCGACCTGCTGTCTGCGTCTGCTGCTGATATGCGGGGAATGCCCTGATTGCCCTGCCCGTGGGGCGGGCACTCAGGGCATGTGCACACACAAGACGGCATGCGACCGCGCAGGGTCCTGCTGGCCGGGTGGTTCAGCTTCCGGGACGGGGAGGCGACCGCCGGGGACGTGCTGGCCCTGCGGCGGGTGGAGGACGTACTGCTCGGCACGGGCATTCCCTACGACGTCGCCTGGAGTCCCGGCTTCCGTCCGGAGGCCCTGCACCTGGACCGGCTGTGGCCGGAGGACTACTCCCACCTGGTGTTCGTGTGCGGCCCGCTGCACGGGCCGCAGGTCGAGGAGCTGCACCGGCGGTTCGCGGACTCGGTGCGGATCGCCGTCGGCACCTCGGTGATCGACCCCGGCAGCGCGGCCGTGACCGGCTTCCACCGGGTGCTGCCGCGGGACGCTCCGGACCGCGAGCCGGTGGAGGACCTGGCGGCCCGCGCCCCGGACGTACCGGCCCGGCCGGTCGTCGGGGTGATCCTCACGCACGGGCAGCAGGAGTACGGGCAGCTGCGGCGGCACGGTCAGGTCGCCGAGGAGGTGACGCGCTGGCTGGCCGGGAAGGACTGCGCCCGTCTGGAGCTGGAGACCCGGCTCGACACCCACGACTGGCATCTGAGCGCCACACCCGCGCAGCTCCAGTCGGTGCTGGCCCGGCTGGACCTCGTGGTGACCGACCGGCTGCACGGGCTGGTCATCGCGTTGCGGGTCGGCACCCCGGTCCTGGCCGTCGACCCGGTCACCGGCGGGGCGAAGGTGACCGCGCAGGCCCGGGCCTGCGGCTGGCCCGCGCTGGTGCCCGCCGAGCGGCTGGACGTGCGGCAGCTGGACCGCTGGTGGGAATGGTGCCTGACCGGCGGCCGGGTGACCGCCCGGCAGATCCGCGACGGCTTCCGCGAGGGCACCGTCCCGGACAGCGCGGACCGGCTCGTCGAGGCGCTGGCACGGGCCGTGCCCGGTTAGCTACGGGACCTCACGGGGCACCCGCTTTGTCAGTCCCCGCTTCCTGTCCCGCCGCACGTCCCCCCGGGAGGAGAGACGGTCGGGCCGCCCGGAAGGAGAACCGCGTGTCCATCGGCCGACTTCCCGATCACGAGCAGCGCATCCTCGACGAGATGGAACGCGCCCTGCGCCGCGACCGCCGCCTCGACCGCCGACTGCGCACCCTGCGGCTGAGCCGCCTCCCCGACCCCGCCCGGGTCTTCGTCCGACTGGCCTCCTACCGTCCCCGTGTCTGGACCGTGGCGGTCCTGCTCGCGGTGTCGGTCGCCCTGCTGGTCACCGGGATCGTCACCTCCGAACCGGCGGTGATCTGGGCGTTCGCCGCCCTGTGGCCCCTGACCCTGTTCGCCGGGTTCCGGCTGATGTGCCGGTGGTGCGGGAGCTGAGTGCCCGGGGCCGCGTCGGCGGCTCGGGCGTCAGCCCGTGTAGCGGCGGGCCTTCGAGGCGCGCTGGGACGGCTCCAGCAGGCGCAGCCGGGACTCGACGGCATCCGGCAGGACGCGGCGTTCGCGCAGGACCCAGGGCAGGGCGGCGGCGGCCTCGGCGAAGGCACGCAGGGACGCGGTGTCCCGCGGGACCGTACGGGCCAGGGCGGCCGTCCGGCGCAGGGCGGAGCCGGCCGGGCGGCGCAGCCAGGTGAACCAGAGGGTGTTGCGGATGCCGTGGGTGCGGCGCAGGGTGGCGTCCCGGGCCAGGGACGGGTGGTGGTGCACCGCCAGGTGACCGGCGTACGTCAGCCACCACCCGTCGGCCGCCAGGTCCGCGGCGAGCAGCTCTTCCTCGCCGCCCAGCCACAGCCGGGGGTGGAAGCCGCCCGCGGTCCGGAACGCGTCGGCGCGCAGCACCGTCGCGGCGGCCAGGAACGATCCGAGGGCAGGCCCCGGCAGCCAAGCGGGCCCGGGCACGGGAGAGTTGCGGAGCTCCTCGACGATCGGGTCGTCGGTGCCGTCCGGTTCGACGACGATCCGGGCCGTGACGGAGCCCAGCGCCGGATGCCGGTCGAGGAGGTCGGCGGCGCCCGTCAGCGATCCGGGCGCCCACCAGGAGTCGTCGTCGCAGAACGCGATGTAGGGCGTACGGACCTGACGGACGGCGAGGTTGCGGCCCACGGCGCCGAGGTTGCGGCCGGGCCGCAGCAGCCGGACCCGCGGATGGTGACGGGCGACGGCGTCGGCGGTGCCGTCCGTGGAGCCGTTGTCGGTGACGATCACCGGCGGGTTCTCCGGCAGTTCGGCGAGGTGGTCGAGGGTGCGCAGCAGTTCCCGGCGCCGGTTGTGGGTGATCACGACGACGGTCGTCCGGCTGTCGGTCATGCGGCCGCTCCCTCGGCCAGGCGCGCGGCCCGCTCCACCTGCGGTGGCAGGGGCCGGCGCGCCCGCAGGGCGGCGGGCAGCCGGGCCAGCGTCCCGCGCAGGGCGCGCCGGGCGTGGTCGTCGTGGCGGGCCTCGGCGGCGAGGGCGCGAGTACGGGCGAGCGCGTACGGCAGGGGACGGCGCAGCCAGGCGGTGAGGAGTTCGTTGCGCCGCTGGACGGCCGGGCGGCCGGTGCGGGGCCCGGGCGCCGGATGGTGGTGGGCGACGACGTCCGGGCAGTGGCTGACGCCCCAGCCGCGCGCGGCCAGGTCGTAGGCGAGGAGGGTCTCCTCGCCGCCGAAGAACAGCAGCCGGTGGAAGCCGCCCGCGTCGAGGTAGGCACGGCGGCGGACCACCGAGGCGCAGGCGAGGAAGCCCAGGACCTGGGTGCCGGGGAGGTCGGGGACCCTCCCCAGGGGCGAGTCGGCGAGCACCTCGTTGAGCGGGTCGGGGTCGGCTGTGGGGCCGACGAGGGTGCGGGCGGCGACGAGGCCGAGCCGCGGGTGGTCCGCGAAGAGCCCGGCGGCCGTGCCGAGCGCGCCGGGCGCCCACCAGGAGTCGTCGTCGCTGAAGGCCACGTACGGGGTGTTCAGGGCGCGGGCGCCGTAGGTGCGGGCCAGGGCGCCGTGGTTGAACGGCAGGGCGAGGACGCGGACCCGGGGGAAGTCGCGGGCGAGCAGGGCGCGGGTGTCGTCGGTGGAGGCGTTGTCCGCGACGAGGATCTCGGGCCGCTCGGGGAGGGCGAGGAGCCGGCGCAGGGCGTGGGCGAGGGCGGCCGAGCGGTTGCGGGTGGCGATGACGACGCCCACGGGGCTCGGGTCCGGGTGCCGGGTGGTCATCGTGGTGCGGTGCTCCCTCGCGGGTGTCGGGTGCCGGGCGGTTCGTCGACGGCGCGCAGGACGTCCTCCGGGGTGATGCGCAGCAGCGCCGGGTCGGGGCGGCGGCCGTGCGGGTCGCCCTCGGGCCCGTACCACAGTGCGCGGTGGCGCGGGCCGGGCGGCGGGCCCCAGCGGCTCGGCGGGACCGGACCGAAGAGGGTGACGGAGCGTGTGGCGTGGGCGACCGCGAGGTGGGCGACGCCGGTGTCGCCGCTGATCACGACGTGCGCGTCGGCGACAAGGGCGGCCAGCCGGCCGAAGGGCAGGCCGCCGCCGAACACGTCGGTGTCGGGCAGGCCGGCCCGCTTGGCGAGCCGGGCCACGAGGTCGCCCTCGTCCGCGCCGCCGGTGACGACGACCCGCAGGCCCCGGGCCCGCAGCTCGGTGGCGACGGCCGCGTACCGCTCGACCGGCCAGCAGCGGGCGGGCGACCCGGCACCGGGATGCAGCACGACCGCGCCGGGCGCCGGGGAGGCGGTGCGTGGCCGGGGCAGGCGCAGGTCGGCGGGGTCGGCGTCGATGCCGTACGCCTGGAGCAGCCGGCACCAGCGGTCGCGTTCGTGTTCCTCCGCGTACCAGGGCGGGCCGTCGATCCCGGGCAGGTCCGGGTGGGCGAAGGCGAGCAGCTTCAGCGGCCGCAGCTCCATGAGCAGCCGGTGGCTCGGCGGTCCGTTCCCGTGCAGGTCGACGGCGATGTCCGGCGGTGGCCCGGTCCAGTCGAGGGTGACCGGCACCTCGCGTCCCGGAGCGGAGGCGGGCAGCAACCGGTCCACGGCTCCCGTCTGTGCCGCGACCGGTTCGAGTTCGGCGGGCGCGGCCAGCACGATCTCGTGCCCGGGGTGGGCCCGCCGCAGGGCCCGCAGGGCGGGGACACCGGCGAGGAGGTCGCCGAGTCCCAGGGCGCGCAGGACGAGCAGACGGGGAGCCGGGGTCATCGTGCTCCTTCCGCCGCCCGTTCCATGAGGGCCGTCGAGGAGCGGCCGTCGAGGTAGGGCAGGAGGACCGCCTGGCCGCCCCACTTCTGGAGGAGGGCGGCTTCCGGGAGGTCGGCCGCCGCGTAGTCGCCGCCCTTGACCCACACGTCGGGGCGCAGGTCGGCCAGGAGACGTTCGGGGGTGTCCTCGTCGAAGACGGCGACGGCGTCGACGCAGGCCAGGGCGCGCAGGACCCGGACGCGGTCGGCGAGCGGGGTGACCGGCCGGCCTCCGCCTTTGCGGCGCCGTACCGAGGCGTCCGAGTTGACGCAGACGACCAGGCAGTCGCCGAGCCGCCGCGCCGCCTGGAGCAGGCCGACGTGCCCGGCGTGCAGCAGGTCGAAGCAGCCGCCGGCGGCGACGACCGTGCCGTGCGCGGTGCGGACCCGTGCCGCCAGGGCGTGCGGGTCGTCCTCGTCGGGCGGCGGTACCGGTTCGGCGTCCGCGCTCGGTACCGCCGCCGCCCCGCCCGCGGCGACGAACCCGCTCGCGGCGTCCACGGCGCCCTCGACGGCCTCGGCCACCAGGGCACCGTCGGCGAGCAGCCCGGCCGCCGTCGCGGCGAACCGGTCCCCCGCCCCGCAGCTGTCGCCGTGGTGGGCGGCGGGCGCGGGGACGAGCAGCGGATGCTCGCCGTAGGACAGCAGGGCGCCGCGGGCGCCGAGGGTGACCGCCACGGCGGCGGCCCGCCAGTGGCGTACGAGGGCGGCGGCGCTGTGGGCGGCGGCGTGCAGGTCCCGGCGCGGGGTGCCGTCCCGCGGGGCGAGGCCGTGGGCCTCCTTCTCGGCCGGGGTCACCAGCCGGGTGCCGGGCGCGGGCGTACCGCCTCGTGGATGCGGGTCCCAGACCAGCGGAGGGCGGGCGGCGAGGACGTCGCGGAGGGCGTCGGCCGTACCGCGCCCGTAGTCGGAGACCAGGACGGCGGGCGCGGTGCGTACGGCCTCACGGGCGGCGTCCGTGGCCTCGCGCGTGCGGCCTGCGCCGCGGTCCAGACGGACCACGGGGCGGCCCTGCGCGAGGATCCGGGTCTTCTCGGACAGGGAGCCGGTCAGCGGCAGCGGGACCAGGGTGAGCCAGGGTTCCAGAAGGCGGCGCAGCGCGCGGCTGGCCGGGTCGTCGCCCACCCCCGCGACCAGCGTGACGTCCCTTCCGTCACGGGCCGCGAGGTAGGCCGCCAGCGCGGCGCCGCCGGGCCGGGTCCGTTCCGCGCAGTCGTCGACGACGGGCACGGGCGCGTCCGGCGCGAGCCGTTCGGCCCGGCCGCTCAGATCCCGGTCCAGCAGCGCGTCACCGACCACCACCAGGGGTGCCTTGCCGTTCATGTCACCTCCGGCCGTCGCCGTCGTGCCAGGGGCCGCGTTCCACCGCCGCGTCGAACGCCGCACACACCATGTGCACCGCCACCAGGTGCAGTTCCTGCACGGTCGCCGCCGTCGGTGCCTCGACGCAGAGGTACTCGTCGCTGCCCGCCATCAGCGGGTTGGGGGCGGGGCCGGTGAGGGCCCACACCCGGACTCCGGCCGCCCGGGCGGCGTCCGCGGCGGACAGCAGGTTGGCGCTGGCGCCGCTGGTGGACAGCAGCATCAGGACGTCGCCGCGGCGGCCGTGGGCGCGGACCTGGCGGGCGAACACCTCGTCCACGCCGTAGTCGTTGGCGATGGCGGTGGTGCTGGAGGTGTCGGCGTGCAGGGCGAGCGCGGAGAACGGCGGCCGGTCGTCGCGGTAGCGGCCGACGAGTTCGGCGGTCAGGTGCTGTGCCTGGGCGGCGCTGCCGCCGTTGCCCGCGGCCAGCAGCCGGCCGCCGCCGGTGAGCACGGCCGCGAGGCGCTCGCCCCACCGCTGCGTGAGGTGCGCCGAGGCACGGAACGCGGTCAGCGCGTCCTGGAGTTCGTCGCAGTGCCCGGTGACGGGCGGGTGCACGGTCATCACGCCACCTCCTTCTGCTGGGCGTGTCCGGCGAGGACCTGGCGGTGGACCTGCTGCACGCCGTCGGCGACACGCCGCCAGGTGTAGTGGGTGAGGACACGTTCCCGCCCGGCCGTGCCGTGGCGGCGGCGCAGCGCGTCGTTCTCGAGGAGTTCGCGTACGGCGGCGGCGACCGACGGGGGGTCCTGCGGCGGGACGAGCCGGCCCGTGACGCCGTCGGCGACGCTGTCGCGGTGGCCGCCGACGTCGGTGGCGACGACGGGCACGCCGCAGGCCATCGCCTCCAGCGGCACGATGCCGAACGGCTCGTAGACCGGGGTGCACAGCACCAGGTCCGCGCTGCCGATCAGGGCGGGCATGACGGCCGGGTCGACCGCGCCGAGCATCCGGACCCGGTCGGCCACGCCGGCGCTCCGCGCGAGCCGCCGCAGCCGCTGTGCCTCGGGATCGTCGTCGAGCAGGCCGGCGGGGGGCCCGCCGGCGATGAGGAGTTCGGTGTCCGGGATCCCGGCGAGGGCCCGGACGGCCTGGTCGTAGCCCTTGCGCGGGACGAGCCGGCCGCAGGCGAGCAGCCGGTGCCGCTCGCGGCGTGCCGGGACGCCGTCGGGTGCCGCCCCGGGGCGGAAGTGCCCGGCGTCCACCCCGCAGGGCACCACGGACACCTGCCGGCGCGGCACGCCCATGTCGGCGAGTTCGTGCACCTCGTCGGTGCAGGTGGCGAGGACCCGGGCGCAGCCGCGGCCGATCTGCCGCTCGACACCGACGCGTTCGGGCGGGCTGGTGTCGAGCCGGCCCTGGTGGCGGCGCTTGACGGTGCCGAGGGCGTGGAAGGTCTGCACGACGGGCAGGTGGTGCGGGTGGGCGCCGATCCGGGAGGCCATGCCGGACATCCAGAAGTGTGCGTGGACCACGTCGGGCCGTTCCCGGGCCCAGGCGCGGGCCAGCCAGGCGCCGAAGGCGGGCATGTGCGGGAACAGTTCGTCCTTGGGGACGGGGGCGGCGGGCCCGGCGGGTACGTGCTCGACGACGGCACCGCCGGGCAGCGGCACCCGGTCGGGCAGGTCGGCCGCGTCGCGGCGGGTGTAGACCGTGACGTCGTGGCCGCGCCGCGCCAGTTCCTCGGTCAGGCGGGCCACGTACACGTTCTGGCCGCCCGCGTCGACGCCGCCGAGCGCGGCGAGCGGGCTCGCGTGCTCGGAGACCATGGCGATCCTCATCGGGCCACCTCCTTCAGCAGCCGTTCCCAGTCGTCCAGGAAGCGGGTGAGTCCGTAGCGGGCGAGCGCGGCCGCCCTCGCTCCCTCACCGACCATGCGGGCATGCTGCGGGTCGGCGACGAAGTCCCGTACGGCGTCGGTCAGTTGATCGATGCGGTTGGAAACCACTCCGGCGCCGGGCGGTACGGCCTCGGTGACCTCGGTGGTGGCGAGCGCGACGACGGGCATGCCCAGGTGCATGGCCTCCAGCAGGGACAGGCCGAGGGAGGTCCAGCGGACGGGGTGGACGTAGACGCGTCGCCGTGCCATCGCCTTGTGGAGTGCGCCCTGGGTGAGTTCGTGGGAGCGGCAGCGGCCGGCGGGGACGCCGAGCTGCTCGGCGAGCCCCTGGGTGCCCATGCCGAAGACGTCCAGCGGGGCGGCTTCGGCGAACGCCGGCAGCAGGTCGGTGCCGGTGGTACGGCCGCGCCGCAGCGGCTCGTTGACGGCGACGGCGGCGCGGTCCAGCTCCCCGGTCCACAGCGGCCCGGGGTCGACGATGCCGTGCTCGATGACGGTGCTCCGGGCCGGGCCGGCGTCCCACATCAGGCGGTTGAAGTGGGTGACGTGGACGAGGGTGACACCCGGGAGGTCCGCGGCGGGGTGGCGGGTGTCGGGCACGTCGCCGTGCGGGGCGTTGTGCTCCAGGTACACCAGGGGCGGCCGTCGGCCCAGCCACCGGTCGACCAGGGCGAGTTCGTGCGGGCGCTGCAGGACGACGAGGTCGATCTCCTCGTCCCGGAGCCGCTCCGGCGGCACTTCGACGACGGAGGCGGGCCAGTCCCAGGTGCGGGCGCGGCCGAGTCCGTCGGGGCCGCGGTCGGGTGTGACCGGGACGACGTAGGTGTGCGGGCCCTGGACGAAGGCGGTGGTCCACGATCCGTGCACGTGCCAGATGAGGATCCTCATGTCTCCCCCATCAGTTTCTCGACGGCCGTCACCACGTCCTGTGCGGTGACGGTGTCCAGGCACGGATGGCCGGGCACGGGGCACTCCCTCGCCCTGCTGTCCGCGCACGGTGCGTCCTGGTCGCCGAGCAGCACGTACGGCACGCCGTACGGCCGCCACCGCTCGGCCGGGACGACCGGCGCGAACAGGGACACGACCGGGGTGCCGACGGCGGCGGCGAGGTGGGCCGGGCCGGTGTTGCCGGTGACGACGACGGCGGCGCCCTCGAGGACACCGCCCAGTTCCGCCGCCCCGGTGCGGCCGCCGAGGTCGAGGGCGTGCGATCCCGCGACGTACGCGGTCAGGTCCCTCTCCCCCGCGCCGCCGGTGACCACCACGCGGTGGCCGGCCGCGGCCAGTTCACGCGCCGCCTCGGCACAGCGCCCGGGGCTCCAGGCGCGGGCCGGGACGCTGGCGCCGGGATGCAGGACGACGTAGGGGCCCGGGCCGGTGAGACCGGTGGTGGCGGGCGGCGGGAGCACCCGCAGCCGGCCGTCGTCGGCCGGCGGGAACCCCGCGGCCTCGGCGAGGTCCAGCGCGGCCTCGGCCTCGTGGGCGTGCGGGGCGCGGTGGTGGCGTACGTCGAGGAGGGAGCCCGGGTAGTCCTCGCTGTCGGCGGCGATGAAGCCGACGCCGGCCAGGCGCAGCAGCAGGGCTGCGGGCAGCGGCGACTGGTGGAAGGAGGTGAGGATCAGCGCGGTGTCGGCGTCGATCGTGTCGATGAGCTGGTCGACCTCGCCGCGGCCGACGGGCGGGGGTGTGAAGCCCACCCAGGGCGCGTCCCACACGAGGATGTCGTCGACGCCCGGCAGCAGCCCGGCGGCGGGCGCGCCGCGCGGCCCGCACAGCAGGGTGACGGTGTCGGCGCGGGCGGCGACGGCGCGGACGGCGGGCCCGGCGAGCAGGACGTCCCCGAAGCTGTCGAGCCGGGTGACGAGGGCCCTCACGTGACCCTGCCCGCGGTCGGGCCGGTCGTGTAGGCCTTCTGGATGGGGCGTTCGTCGACAAGGACACGGCCCGCCGGGGGCCCGTTCAGTACGGCGCGGACGGCGGTCGGCAGGTCCGGTGCCACGTGGTCCGCGTGCGCGGTCTCCTCGGGGCGGGTCTGCGCGGTGGGGACGAGGATGCCGTGGGCGCCGGCCCGGCGGGCGGCCTCCACGTCGGCGCCGATGTCGCCGATGACGACGAGGTCGGCGGGGTGGGTGCAGATCCGCCCGGCCGCCCACAGCACCATGCCGGGCTGGGGTTTGCGGCAGTGGCAGCCCTCGTCGGGGCCGTGCGGGCACATGGCGAACACGTCGAAGGGGCCGAGGAGTTCGTCGACGCGGTGGTTGACGCGGCGGACCTCGGCCTCGGTGAGCAGTCCGCGTGCGACACCGGACTGGTTGGTGACGACGCCGGTGCGGATGCCGCGGGCGCGGAGCACGGCGAGCGCCTCCCGGGCGCCCTCGACGGGGCGTACGCGGTCGGGGTCGGCGTTGTAGGGGACGTCCTCGACGAGCGTGCCGTCGCGGTCGAACAGCACGGCCTTGACCGGGCTCATCGCGCCACCTCCTGCCAGGCGGGGGCGTGACGGTGGCGCAGGGCACCGGTCAGCCGGTGCCAGGTCGCGGCGGGCGGGATGAGCACGCTCGTCGCGAGCATGGTCGTCACCTCGTGGCGGGTGCGGGGACCGGCGGTGATGCGGGCCCGGGCGAACTCGGCCGTGCCGGCCGCCCAGCCCAGCGCGCAGGCCGTGGCGGCCCGGCCGTGCCCGGTGGCGGCGAGGGCGCAGGCGGCGACTCCCGCGGTCGTGATCGCCGCGTGGGTGCGGATCCGGCCGCGCGGCGCGACCGCCTTGTCCCACCAGTCGGGTCCGTGCAGCTGCCGCATGAGGGCGTCGTCGGCGTTGCCGCGCTGCTGGCGCAGGGAGGCCCAGCGGGAGGCGGGGCGCACGGGGTGGCGGGTGGTGCGGCGGCCCTGCCGGATGCGCCAGCCCGCGTCGAGGACGCGCAGCGCGAGGTCGGCGTCCTCGCGGAAGGCGCGCCGGAACCGCTCGTCGAAACCGCCGACCTGCTTGAGCGCCTCCGTGCGGTAGGCCATGTCGGCGGTGATCCAGTGGGCCCGGGCCAGTCCGGCGGTGCCGCGCTCCCAGTCGGTGGGGCGGCGTTCGCCGGGCAGGGGCACGGCGATGACGCCCTGGACGCCCGCGATGTCGGGGGACGCCTCGGCGAGGTCCTCGGCCAGTTGCCCGCACCAGTGGGGTCCGACCTGGACGTCGTCGTCGAGGAACACGGTCCACGGCGCGGTCACGGCGCGCAGCCCGGTGTTGCGGGCGGCGGCGGGCCCACGACCGCCGCCGCCCAGCACTGTGGTGCGCTCCCGCAGATCGCCGAGGACGCTCAGCGGGTGCTCCAGCCTGTCCGGTTCGGGGTCCGGCCGGTCGTCGACGAGGACGATCTGCTCCGGGCGCGGCCCGGTCGCCGCGGCCAGCGCCGCGAGACAGTCGGCGAGGGTGTCCCGTACGAGGGTGGGGATCACGACGGCGTACGAGGTCATGCGGCGCTCCTCCCTCCGGCGAACGCCCGCCCCCGGCGGACCGCGTACGGCCCGATGGCCAGCAGGTCGACGGGCGCGGAGCCGAAGCACTCCAGGGCGTCGCGCGGGTCGTCGACCATGGGCCGGCCGGCGGTGTTGAGGCTGGTGTTGACGACGACGGGCAGCCCGGTGCGCCGCTCGAAGGCGCGCAGCATCCGCGCCACCAGCGGTTCGCGCCGCTCCTCGACGGTCTGGATGCGGGCGGTGCCGTCGACGTGCACGACGGCCGGGATGCGGTCCCGCCACTGCTCGGCGACGTCGTGCACGAACAGCATGTACGGGCTGGGCAGCGGGCCGCCGGAGAAAAGGCCGGCGGCCCGGTCGGCGAGGACCATGGGGGCGACGGGCCGGAACTCCTCACGGCCCTTGACGTGGTTGAGGCGTTCCAGGTTCTCGGCGCGCCCGGGGTGGGCGAGCAGGGAACGGTGCCCGAGGGCGCGCGGCCCGTACTCGCTGCGGCCCTGGAACCAGGCGACGACGCCGTCCCGCGCGAGTACCTCGGCGACGGTCTCGGCGATGTCGTCGGGCTCGTCGTACGGGATGGCGGCCGTGTCCAGCCGGGCGCGCAGTTCGCCGTCGCTCCAGCCGCGGCCGAGGTCGGCGCCGGACAGCGGCTCGGGCTGTTCGGCGAGGTGCAGCGCCCCGCCGAGGGCGGTGCCGGCGTCGCCGGCGGCGGGCTGCACCCACACGTCCCGGTAGGGGCCCTTCGCCGCGATCTTCGAGTTGGCGACGCAGTTGAGGGCGACGCCCCCGGCCATCGTCAGGGCCTCGCCGCCGGCCTCGCGGTGCAGCCAGTCGACGAGCTCCAGCAGGACCTCTTCGAGCACGGCCTGGGTGCCGGCGGCGAGGTCGGCGTGGTCCTGGTTCCAGGGTTCGCCCGGGGCGCGGGGCGGGGTGAAGAGGGCCCAGTCGACGCCGTGGGCGCGGAAGCCGCCGTGACCGGTGGGGTGGATGTACTGCCGCAGCTGGGGGAGGAAGCGGGGGGTGCCGTAGGAGGCGAGGGCCATCACCTTGTACTCGTCGCTGCTGCGCAGGAACCCCAGGTGTTCGGTGAGCTCCTCGTAGACGAGGCCGAGCGAGTCGGGCAGCGCCTGCGTGGCGAGGGTGTCGAGCTTGCCCTCGCGGTAACGGCCGGCCAGGTGCGAGGCGGACTCGCCGCGGCCGTCGAGGACGAGGACGGCGCTGTCGGGGTGCGGGGAGGCGGGGCCTGCGGAGGCGGCGTGGGCCACGTGGTGCGGGACGAAGACGACCCGGTCGGGGTCGAGTCCGGGCAGGGCCTCGGCGAGGAACTCGGGGGCGCGGCGCGCGTACTCCAGGCGGAGCGGGTCCCAGGGGTCGTCCAGGCCCATCTCGCGCGCGGGCCGGGCTAGCTTCGGGTCGAAGGAGTAGGTGACGGCGTCCAGCTCGCCCGGTCGTATGCCGGCCTGTTCCAGGCACCAGCGGGCGGACATCTCGGGCAGCTCCCACGCGGAGAACGGCAGCGGGCGCTTGCCGTGCTTGCGGCGGCTGAAGCGCTCTTCCTCGGCGGCCGCCACCGTCCTGCCGTCGACCACGAGGGCGGCGGCAGGGTCATGGAAGAGGGCGTTGATTCCGAGAATGCGCATGGAAGAGGTGCTCCGTCCCGGAGGCGGTGGGGACTTCGGTTTCGCCGAGTGCCGCGGGGGAGCTGTCTCAAACACTTGGAGCCAACTAATGCGATATAGCCCGAATTATCACCCTTTGTCATCCAGCACGACCCTCGGGTGACGAACTCAGGCGGCCACGGACCGCGAGAACCAGCCAACGGTCCGCTCCAGCCCCTCGCTCCAGCCGACGCGTGGGCGCCAGCCGAGCCGCTCCCGGGCCAGCCGGGTGTCGGGGCGACGCCGGGCGGGGTCGTCCACGGGGCGGCCCACATGGCGGACGCGGGAGGCGGAGCCGGTGAGCTCGATGATCCTGCGGGCCAGCTCCAGCATGGTGATCTCGTCGCCGCCGCCGATGTTCACGGGCCCGGTCTCGGCGGAGGCCGCCAGGGCGAGCACGCCGTCCACGGTGTCGTCGACGTAGCACAGCGAGCGGGTCTGGCCGCCGTCGCCGGCGACCGTCAGCGGCAGGCCGTCCAGGGCCTGCGTGACGAAGGTGGGGACGGCGCGGCCGTCGCCGGTGCGCATGCGCGGGCCGTAGGTGTTGAAGATGCGGACGATGGCGGCGTCGGTGCCGCGCGCGCCGCGGTGGGCGGTGACCAGGGCCTCCGCGAAGCGCTTGGACTCGTCGTAGACGCTGCGCGGGCCGACCGGGTTGACGTTGCCCCAGTAGCCCTCGCGCTGCGGGTGCTCCAACGGGTCGCCGTAGACCTCGGAGGTGGAGGCGAGGACGAACCGGGCACCGTCGGCACGGGCGCGTTCCAGGGCCAGGCGGGTGCCGGTGCTGCCGACGTCGAGGGTCTCCAGCGGCAGCCGCTGGTAGTCCACGGGCGAGGCCGGGCACGCGAAGTGCAGGACGAGGTCGAACCGGCCGGGCAGGCCGGTGAGGGCTTCCGGGTCGGTGGCGTCGCCCGCCACGAAGCGGAAGCCGGGGCGCGGCTCCAGATCGGCCACGTTGGCGCGGGAGCCCGTGGCGAGGTTGTCCAGGCACACCACATCCGTGCCGGCGTCCAGCAGCCGTGCGCACAGATGCGACCCGACGAACCCGGCGCCACCGGTGATCAGGGCCCGGCTCCAGACCTGTCCGCTCACGGGGCTCTCCTCCCACTCGGCACCCTCTGCGTCCCGGCGCGGGTAACCCGGTGAAGAACCGAAAACTATGAACCGAGCGTATACACTCTTTGTATAGTCCCGGCATGCCTTCTCTGACCAAGAAGATGAAGAAAACGGGGATCGCGTTCCGAACGGCCGGGACGCTCGCGGTGACCGCCGCCCTGACCCTGGCCCTGAGCGGTTGCGCGGGCTCGGAGACCACGGCCCCCAGCGCCGCGCGGGCCCGGGCGGCGACGGACCTCCAGGCGGCACGTTTCGGCACCGTCGACTGCCGTGAGGTCAAGTGCATCGCGCTGACCTTCGACGCCGGGCCGAGCGAGCACTCCGCACGCCTGCTGGACATCCTGAAGGAGAAGCAGGTCCCGGCGACCTTCTTCCTCCTCGGCAAGCGGCACATCGAGAAGTACCCGGAGCTGGTGCGGCGGATGGCCGACGAGGGCCACGAGGTGGCCAGCCACACCTGGGACCACAGAATCCTGACCCGACTGAGACCCGAGGAGATACGCGAGGAACTGGAACGCCCCAACCGGGAGATAGCCCGCCTCACCGGCCGCCGCCCGACCCTGATGCGTCCGCCGCAGGGCCGCACCGACACCACCGTGCACGAGATCTGCCGCGAACTCGGCCTCGCCGAGGTGCTGTGGAGCGTGACCGCGAAGGACTACACGACGACCGACTCGGACCTGATCACCCGGCGGGTCCTCGCCCAGTCGTCGCGCGACGGGATCATTCTCCTGCACGACATCTACGACGGCACGGTCCCGGCCGTGCCGGGGATCATCGACGCGCTCAAGGAACGGGGGTACGTGTTCGTGACGGTCCCTCAACTGCTGGCGCCGGGGAAGGCGGAGCCGGGGAACGTCTACCGGTAGGGCTCGAACCCCCGGTGGCCGAAAAGGAGTCAGGGAGTCGCAGGCGCTGTCGCGCGCGGGAAGGGTGCGAGGGCGCCGAGAGGAGTACCCGTGCCGCACTCTGATCCCGGGTCTGGGCCAACCGGGTGAGCCGTGCACGGGCCGGGCCCTGAACAGCCGGGATTTCCTACGATCGTGACGTGGCGAAATTCCTGCTCGAGCGTACGGTCCCGCTGCCCCTCGACGAGGCCTGGCGGCGGATCACTCAGTGGCGGCGGCACGGCGAGGTGGTGCCGCTGACGACGGTCGGAGCGGTCCCGCCCGGACCGACCCGCCAGGGGACCCTCGTCGTGGCCCGCTCGGGCATCGGCCCGCTGTCCTTCGACGACCCGATGGAGGTCACAGTGTGGCAGCCACCCGAGGAGGGGGCGCCGGGGCTGTGCCGCCTGGAGAAACGGGGCCGGGTGGTGCTCGGCTGGGCGGAACTCGAAGTGCGGCCGGGGCCCGGGGGCCGCAGCCGCGTGGTCTGGCGGGAGGAGATCCACGTCCGGCCGCTGCCGTCACTCTTCGACGGCGTACTGCGCCGCTCTTCGCGGTACGTGTTCGGGCGGGCGCTGAACCACCTGCTCCGGACACCATGACCGCGGTCGAACGGGCCCGCTGGGAACACCACTTCGCCACGGGCCACGGCTTCCGCCACCCCGACGATCACGAACTCCGCCTCCTCACCGAGGCGGTGCCGCCTCGCCCGGGCGCCCAGGCCCTGGACGTGGGATGCGGACTGGGGACGTACGCGGCGGCCCTGACGGGCCTCGGCTACCGCACCCTCGCCGTCGACCGGGCGAACTCGGCGGTGGCCGCGTCACGTGACCGGTACGCGGACTCCGAGCCGGGACTACAGGTGCGCCGGCTGGACTTCGAGGACACCGACGCGGTGGCCGCCGCGCTTCCGTCGGCGGCCTTCGACCTGATCACCATGCGACTGGTCCTCGCCTTCATGGCGGACAAGCCGACCGTCGCGCAGCGGGTGCGAGACCTCCTCGCGCCCGGCGGGACATGGCTGGTGACGACACCACTGGCACCCTTCCTGCCCGAGCATCGCCGGCATATCGGGCTGACCCCGGAAGACATCGGCATCCTGACCGAGCCGTGGGCCGCGGGCCGCTGGTACGACCTGGAGGCCGGTCTGCGCTGTTTCGTGCTGCGTGCCTGACGGCTCGACAGCCATGTCCGCTGATGGGCCGTATCAGGCCACCGACCCGATCCGCCCCACCCCCCTCGCCCCCGGCTCGTGGTGGATCGGTGTGTGGGCGCCGGTCAGTGAGACCCCGCTGCCGCCGCGTCGGGCCGCGACGATCTCCGACGCGATCGACAGCGCCGTCTCCTCCGGGGTGCGGGCCCCGAGGTCCAGGCCGATCGGGGAGTGCAGGCGGCTCAACTCCGCTTCGGCGACGCCGACTTCGCGCAGACGGGCGTTGCGGTCCAGGTGGGTGCGCCGGGAGCCCATGGCGCCGACGTACGCCACCGGCAGGCGCAGCGCCAGTTTCAGCAGGGGCACGTCGAACTTGGCGTCGTGGGTCAGGACGCACAGGACCGTGCGGGCGTCGACGTGCGTGCGTTCCAGGTAGCGGTGGGGCCACTCGACGGCGATCTCGTCGGCTTCGGGGAAGCGTGTCCGGGTCGCGAAGACGGGGCGCGCGTCGCACACCGTGACGTGGTGGCCGAGGAACTTGCCGATGCGGACCAGCGCGGAGGCGAAGTCGATCGCACCGAAGACGATCATGCGGGGCGGCGGGACCGAGGACTCCACCAGGACCGTGAGCGGTGCTCCGCAGCGCGAACCCCGCTCGCCGATCTCCAGGGTGCCGGTGCGGCCGGCGTCCAGGAAGGCGCCCGCCTCGGCGGCGACCGTGCGGTCCAGCTCCGGATGGGCGCCGAATCCGCCCTCGCCGGAGCCGTCGGGGCGGACGAGGAGGGCCCGGCCGATCAGTTCCCGCGGGCCCGACACGATCCGCGCCACCGCCGCCGCCTCCCCTCGGGCGGCGGCGGTGAGCGCGGACGCGACCACCGGGCGGACCGGATCGGCGGCCCGTACCGGGGTGACCAGGACGTCGATGACGCCGCCGCAGGTCAGCCCCACGGCGAAGGCGTCGTCGTCGCTGTAGCCGAAGCGCTCCAGGACGGACTCGCCGTCCCGCAGCGCCTGTTCGCACAGGTCGTAGACCGCGCCCTCGACGCAGCCCCCGGAGACCGAGCCGATCGCCGTGCCCTCGGCGTCCACCGCGAGCGCGGCGCCGGGCTGCCTGGGCGCGCTGCCGCCGACGGCCACCACGGTGGCCACGGCGAAGTCACGGCCCTGCTCGACCCACCGGTTCAGCTCCTCGGCGATGTCCAGCATGTCTCGGTCTCCTTGGGGTTGCGCAGAGAGGCTGTGGCGAGGGGCGTCAGTGGACGCCCAGCCAGCTCTCGATCGGATGGAGGGCGAAGTAGACGAGGAAGACCACCGTCAGGACCCACATGAAGGCGCCGATCTCCCGCACCTTGCCCTGCGCGGTCTTGATGGCCACGTAGGAGATGACGCCCGCGGCGACACCGGTGGTGATGGTGTACGTGAACGGCATCAGCACGACCGTCAGGAACACCGGGACGGCGGTGGCCCGGTCGGCCCAGTCCACGTGCCGGGCGTTCATCAGCATCATCGCGCCGATGACGACGAGGGCGGCGGACGCGACCTCCTGCGGCACGATCGCCGTGAGCGGTGTGAAGAACAGGCAGGCCGCGAAGAACAGTCCGGTGACGACCGAGGCGAGTCCGGTGCGCGCCCCCTCGCCGACGCCGGTCGCCGACTCGATGAACACCGTCTGGCCCGAGCCGCCGGACACACCGCCGATCGCGCCGCCGGCGCCGTCGATGAACAGCGCCTTGGACAGGCCCGGCATCCGCCCCTTGTCGTCGGCGAGCTTCGCCTCGGTGCCGACGCCGATGATGGTGGCCATCGCGTCGAAGAACCCGGCCAGCACCAGTGTGAAGACGATCATGCCGACGGTCATCGCGCCGACCTCGCCCCAGCCGCCGAAGTCCACGTCCCCGAAGAGCGAGAAGTCGGGCATGGACATCGCGCTGCCGTGCAGTTCGGGCGCGCCGCCCGCCCACTGCTCGGGCGCGATGACGCCGGCGGCGTTCAGGATCGCGGCCACGACCGTGCCGCTGACGATGCCGATGAGGATGGCGCCCGGGATGTTCCGGGCCTGGAGCATGAAGATCAGGAGCAGGGTGCCGGCGAAGAGCAGCACCGGCCAGCCGGCCAGTTCGCCCGCCGGGCCGAGCGTGACGGGAGTGGCCTTGCCCTGGTGCACGAAGCCGGACTTGTAGAAGCCGATGAGGGCGATGAACAGGCCGATGCCCATGGTGATGCCGTGCTTGAGCGCGAGCGGGATCGCGTTCATGATCATCTCGCGCAGGCCGGTGACGACCAGCAGCATGATGACCACGCCGTACATCACGCACATGCCCATCGCCTGCGGCCAGGTCATCGCGGGCGCGACCTGGGAGGACAGCACTCCGGAGACGGACAGCCCCGCGGCGAGGGCGAGGGGCACCTTGCCGACGAAGCCCATCAGCAGCGTGGTGAGGGCCGCCGCGAACGCGGTGGCGGTGATCAGGGCCTGCTGCGCGAGGGTGTTCCCGGCCGCGTCCCTGCCGGACAGGATCAGGGGGTTGAGCAGGAGGATGTACGCCATCGCCATGAAGGTGGTGACGCCGCCGCGCACCTCACGCGCGACGGTGGATCCTCTGAGGGATATGTGGAAGTACCGGTCGAGCCAGGACCGGCCGGCCGGGACGCGGGTGCCTTCGCCCGCGTCTTCGGCTGTGGTCCTCGGCTCCAGCGACTGGTGGGTCATGATGCCGTCTCCCAAGTTTCGCAGGGGTTTGGGATGTTCACGACCCGGGGGACGGCCCGAGACGAACAAGTGGGTCCGGGGACGACGAGGCCCCCGGCGAGGGCTCTTCCGCTCAGCCCTCGGAGAGTTGCGTGCCGGTCAGGTGCTCGGGGCGGACCGGCGTCCTGTTCAGCTCCAGCCCGGTCGCCGCGCGGATCGCCGCGAGGACCGCCGGAGTCGACGACAGGGTGGGTGCCTCGCCGACGCCGCGCAGCCCGTACGGGGCGTGCTCGTCGGCGAGTTCGAGGACATCGACCGGGATGGTCGGCGTGTCGAGGATGGTCGGGATCAGGTAGTCGGTGAAGGACGGGTTCTTCACCTTCGCCGTCTTCGGGTCCACGACGATCTCCTCCATGACCGCCACGCCCAGGCCCTGTGTCGTGCCGCCCTGGATCTGGCCGAGCACGGACAGCGGGTTGAGCGCCTTGCCGACGTCCTGGGCGCAGGCCAGTTCGATGACCTTCACCAGGCCGAGTTCGGTGTCGACCTCGACGACGGCGCGGTGCGCGGCGAAGGAGTACTGGACGTGCCCGTTGCCCTGCCCGGTGCGCAGGTCGAAGGGCTCGGTCGGCCGGTGCCGCCACTCCTCCTCGACCTCGACGGTCTCGCCCTCCAGGACGTCGGCCAGGGCGGCGAGGACCTCCCCGCCGTCGGTGACGACCTTGCCGCCCTCCAGCAGCAGTTCGGCCGTCGCCCAGGCGGGGTGGTAGGAGCCGAACTTGCGGCGCCCGATCTCCAGCACCTTCTCGCGCACCAGCTCGCAGGCGTATCTGACCGCGCCGCCGGTGACGTACGTCTGCCGGGAGGCGGAGGTCGAACCGGCGCTGCCGACCCGGGTGTCGGCGGGGTTGATGGTCACCTGCGCGACGCCCAGCTCGGTGCGGGCGATCTGCGCGTGGACGGTGACACCGCCCTGCCCGACCTCGGCCATGGCCGTGTGGACGGTGACGACGGGCTCGCCGGCCACGACCTCCATCCGCACCTTCGCGGTCGAGTAGTCGTCGAAGCCCTCGGAGAAGCCGACGTTCTTGATGCCGACCGCGTAGCCGACCCCGCGTACGACGCCTTCGCCGTGCGTGGTGTTGGACAGGCCGCCCGGCAGCTGCCGTACGTCGGCACCCTCGCTGGACTCCCACTGGCGCTCCGGGGGCATCGGCATCGCCTTGACCCGGCGCAGGAGTTCGGCGACCGGGGCCGGGGAGTCGACCACCTGCCCGGTCGGCAGGAGCGTGCCCTGCTCCATTGCGTTGAGCCGGCGGAACTCCACCGGGTCCATGCCGAGTTCGGCGGCCAGCTTGTCCATCTGCGCCTCGTAGGCGAAGCACGCCTGGACCGCGCCGAAGCCGCGCATGGCGCCGCAGGGCGGGTTGTTGGTGTAGAGGGCGATGGCCTCGATGTCCACGTCGTCGATCACGTAGGGGCCGACGGACAGGGAGGAGGCGTTGCCGACGACCGCCGGGGAGGCGGAGGCGTAGGCGCCGCCGTCCAGGACGATCCGGCACTTCATGTGGGTCAGTTTGCCGTCGCGCGTGGCCCCGTGTTCGTAGTACAGCTTCGCCGGGTGGCGGTGGACGTGCCCGAAGAAGGACTCGAACCTGTTGTAGACGATCTTGACGGGCTTCCCGGTGCGGAGCGCCAGCAGGCAGGCGTGGATCTGCATCGACAGGTCCTCGCGGCCGCCGAACGCGCCGCCGACGCCGGACAGCGTCATGCGTACCTTGTCCTCGGGCAGGCCGAGGACGGGCGCGATCTGCCGCAGGTCGCTGTGCAGCCACTGGGTGGCGATGTAGAGGTGGACGCCGCCGTCCTCCTCGGGGACGGCGAGGCCGGACTCGGGGCCGAGGAAGGCCTGGTCCTGCATACCGAAGGTGTACTCGCCCTCGACGATGACGTCCGCGCGCTCGCGGGCCGCCGCCACGTCCCCGCGGACGATCGGCTGGCGGTGGACGATGTTCGGGTGCGGGACGTGGCCGACGTGGTGGTCGTCGCGGTTCTCGTGGACGAGGATCGCGTCCGGGGCGGTCGCGGAGGCCTCGTCGGTGATGACGGGCAGTTCGCGGTAGTCGACCTTGATCTTGGCGGCGGCGCGGCGGGCGGTCTCCGGGTGGTCGGCGGCGACGATCGCGACCGGCTCGCCGTGATGGCGGACCTTGCCGTGGGCGAGGACCGGGGTGTCCTGGATCTCCAGCCCGTAGTTCTTCACGGCCGTGGGCAGGTCGTCGTACGTCAGGACGGCGTGGACGCCCGGCAGGGCCAGGGCCTCGCTCGTGTCGATGGACACGATCTCGGCGTGCGCGACCGTGGAGCGGAGGATCTGGCCCCAGAGCATGTCCTCGTGCCACATGTCCGACGCGTACGCGAACTCGCCGGTGACCTTGAGGGTGCCGTCCGGGCGGAGGGTGGACTCGCCGATGCCGCCCTTGGTCCGGGAGCCCTGGGTGATCTTGGTGGGAGCGCCGTTGGCAGCCATCGTCAGACCCCCTGGGACTGCCGGGCGGCCGCCAGGCGGACCGCGTCCATGATCTTCTCGTAGCCGGTGCAGCGGCACAGGTTGCCCGACAGGGCCTCGCGGATGTCCGCGTCACTGGGGTTGGGGTTGCGCTCCAGCATCTCGTCGGCGGCGACCAGCAGACCCGGCGTGCAGAAGCCGCACTGGACCGCGCCGGCGTCGATGAACGCCTGCTGGATCGGGGCGAGCTCGGTGCCCTCGCCGGTCTGCGAGTCGGTGCCCTCGGCCTGCCACCGCTGCGCGTCCTTCAGCGACGTACCGCAGCCACCGGTCCCGCAGGACCGCTGCCTGGCGTGGTCGGCGAGCCCTTCGACGGTGACGACCTCGCGGCCCTGCGCCTGCCCGGCGGCGACCAGACACGAGCACACCGGCACCCCGTCGAGCCGGACCGTGCACGAACCGCACTCGCCCTGCTCACAGGCGTTCTTCGAACCCGGCAGGCCGAGTCGCTCCCTCAGCACGTACAGCAGGGACTCGCCCTCCCACACGTCGTCGGCTTCCTGCGGACGGCCGTTGACCGTGAAGTTGACGCGCATCAGGCAGCTCCCTCGATGGTGCGGCGGGCGCCGCGGTAGGACTCCCAGGTCCAGGTCAGCGTGCGGCGGGCCATGACGCCGACCGCGTGGCGGCGGTAGCTCGCGGTTCCCCGGACGTCGTCGATGGGGTTGCAGGCGGCGGAGCACAGGTCGGCGAACTGCTTGGCGACCGACGGGGTGACGATCTTCCCGTTGTCCCAGAAGCCGCCCTCCTCCAGTGCGGCGTTCAGGAACTCCTCGGCGGCCTTGGCCCGGATGGGCGTAGGGGCGGCCGAACCGATACCCGTCCGCACGGTCCGCGTCTCGGGATGCAGCGCGAGCCCGAACGCGCACACGGCGATGACCATCGCGTTCCTGGTCCCCACCTTGGAGAACTGCTGCGGCCCGTCGGCCTTCCTCACGTGCACGGCCCGGATCAGCTCATCGGCCGCCAGCGCATTGCGCTTCACGCCCTTGTAGAACTCGTCGATCGGGATACGGCGCGTACCGCGCACCGACTCGACCTCCACCTCGGCGCCCGCGGCGAGCAGGGCGGGGTGGGCGTCACCGGCCGGGGAGGCGGTACCGAGGTTGCCGCCGACGCCGCCGCGGTTGCGGATCTGCGGGGAGGCGACCGTGTGCGAGGCGAGGGCGAGACCGGGCAGTTCGGCGCGCAGGTTCTCCATGATCTTCGCGTACGGCACGGAGGCGCCCAGCCGTACGCTCTCCTCGCCGACCTCCCACTCGGAGAGCTCACCGACGCGGTTCAGGTCCATGAGGTACTCGGGCCGGCGGTGGTCGAAGTTGATCTCGACCATCACGTCGGTGCCACCCGCAATCGGCACAGCGGTGGGGTGCTCGGCTTTCGCGGCGAGCGCCTCCTCCCAGCTGGCGGGGCGAAGGAAGTCCATGACCGGCTCTCTTCTCCGTCTTCTCGTGGGGCGTTCAGATTGAGCCAATCCGTGTGCGGCGGTCCCGGCTCGTTCCTGTGCTGTTGACGCGTAGTGACCTCAGTACACCGCCCGGTACTCCGACGGGGTCAGTCACGGAAACCATGAAGGAGTTGGCTGGCCAGCGCGGGCATCTTGTAGATTCGTATGAACGGAGGCCCTCAGAAACCTCCTCGTTTTCCTGTGGAAACGCGCGACACGACCGCGTGACCTGGAGCACAGCAGGGGCCGGCACGGAGGGCGGGTACGCCTCGCTCACCTGCCCGACGAACAGACGTTCCCTCCGCACCCCACCAAGATCGACCATAGATTTCGAGACAAAAGAACGGCGGCGACGAGAATGCGGCTGCGCGCACTGCTGGACACGGACGCGCTGGGCCTCAAGCTGCTCGGCGGCGAGGACGAGCTGGACCGCACCGTGCGCGGTGTGATGACCACCGACCTCCGGGACCCCAGCCGCTACCTGTCGGGCGGCGAGCTGGTGCTCACCGGCCTGGCCTGGCGCCGGGACGCCGCGGACTCGGAGCCGTTCGTCCGGATCCTGGTGCAGGAGGGCGTGGCCGCGCTGGCGGCCGGCGAGGCCGAGCTCGGCGATGTGCCGGACGACCTGGTCGTCGCCTGCGCCCGCCACCGCCTCCCGCTCTTCGCGGTGCACGAGTCGGTGGCCTTCGCGACCATCACCGAGCACGTCGTACGGCAGGTCTCCGGGGAGCGCGCCGGGGACCTCGCTGCGGTGGTCGACCGGCACCGCCGGATGATGACCTCGGGCCCGGCCGGC
Organism: Streptomyces sp. NPDC006372; assembly: GCF_040612515.1. Taxonomy (NCBI): domain Bacteria; kingdom Bacillati; phylum Actinomycetota; class Actinomycetes; order Kitasatosporales; family Streptomycetaceae; genus Streptomyces; species Streptomyces sp. NPDC006372. Next base: position 29,810 of record NZ_JBEXQJ010000057.1, read on the forward strand.
GGCGGCCCCGATGTCGTCCTGGACCTGCTCGGCTCGGACCTGGACCTGCGGGCCTGGGTCCTGGCCCCCACGGGCCGGCTGATCGCGGGCTCCGAGGCCGGCGGACCGGCCCTGCCGGCCTCGGCGTGCGGCCGGCTGGCGGCGGAGCACCTGACCGCCACCCGCACCGGCCGCCGCGCGCCGCACCGCGTTCTCCTGGACGGCAGCACCTACTCCCTGTTCCCGATCCGCTCCACGGGCCGCTCCCCGCAGACCGCCCGCGACACGCGGGAGACCGTGCTGTCCGACTGGCTGCTGGCCGTCGAGGCGGACGCCGGGGACTGGGCGGAGGAGCGACTTGACCTGCTGCACGGCGTCACGCAGCTGATCGCGGTCGAACGGGACCGCCGGGACGCGGCCCGCACGGTCCGCCGCCGCCTCGCCCAGGAGGTCCTGGAACTGGTCCAGACGGGCGCGGCCCCGGCCGAGATCGGCGCCCGCCTGCGCGTGGCCGCCCCGGTGCTGCTGCCCGGCCTCGGCGCCGCGCCGCACTGGCAGGTGGTCGTGGCCCGCGTCGACTGGGACGGCGGGGGGATCGAGGCAGGCCCGGTGGCCCAGGCCCTGCTGGAGGAGATCCTCGTCGACCCCCTGGCGGCGGGCCCCGAGCACTCGGACCGGATCGCCGTGGCCCACACGGGTGAGGAGGCCGTCGCCCTCGTCCCGCTGACGGCCGTCTCCACGGAACACGACGGCTCGGAGACCGGCGTCCTCGCGGACGCGCTCCTGGAGTCCGTACGGGACCCCCTCACGGCGGGCCTCGACGACGACGGGCACCTCACCCTCGGGGTCAGCGCGGCGGTGCACTCCGCTGAGGGCCTGCGCGGCGCGCTGGAAGAGGCCCGCCACGCACGGCGCGTCGCCGCCGCCCGCCCCGGCCGGGTCTGCGCGGCGGGCCACCAGGAACTGGCCTCCCACGTCCTCCTCCTGCCCTTCGTCCCCGACGACGTCCGCCGCGCCTTCACGGCCCGCCTCCTGGACCCCCTGCGCGACTACGACCGCCGCCACCGGGCCGAACTCATCCCCACCCTGGAGGCCTTCCTGGACTGCGACGGCTCCTGGACCCGCTGCGCCACCCGCCTCCACCTGCACGTCAACACCCTGCGCTACCGGGTGGGCCGCATCGAGCAGCTGACGGGCCGTGATCTGTCACGGCTGGAGGACAAGCTGGACTTCTTCCTGGCCCTGCGGATGAGCTGACCCGGCCCCGGCAACCGATCACGCCGTGTGTCCCACGACTTTGTGAAATCCTTCACCCACCCCCTTGGCCCGGCACCGGGATTCGTGCTGAGATGCCGCCACCACTCAACAGCTCGATGGCGTGCTCGGGGAGGGCAACGTGGCGCATACCGCCATGTCTGGTAACGGAACGACCGCAGGTGACGATCCCCTCCAGACCGCGGTATGGCGGCTGCGCTCACGCGCCTGCTGGGCCGACGCCGCCGCCCTGCTGCTACCGGCCACCCCCGCGGCGGCGCTGCAACGCGCCTCGCTGCTGGTGGAGCGGTGTCTGTACACCGAGCAGGGCTGGGAGGAGGCCGAGGACGCCCTGCGCACGGCCGAGGCACTGGCCCACAGCGACGACGAGCGGGGCGCGGCCGCTTGTGAACGCGGGTACTTGGCCTACGCGGCGACGCTGCTCGCGGTCCGCGACCGGGCCGACGAGGCGCGGGCGGCGCTGGGGAGGGCGGCGGCGCTGATCCCTCCGGGGGCTCCGCAGCGGGCCCTGCTGGACTTCCGCCGGGGGTTGCTCGCGGAGAACCTGACGCTGGCCCCGCAGGCGGCGCGGGCCGCGTATCGCCGCGCGCACGCGGGGGCGACGGCGCATCCCGATCCGTTGCTGCTGTCCTTCACATGGCGCCACCTGGCCGGACTCGCCCTACGGGAGGGGGAGTTGGCGGAGGCGAGGCATGGTTTCGCCGAGTCGTTGCGGATCCGTGAGGAGCTGGGGTATCTCGTGGGCACCGCGCCGGCGCTGGTGTCGCTGGCCGACACGGAGACCGAGCCGGAGGCGTCCCGGTTGCGGGCGGAGGCTCGGAGGTTGTTCCGGTTGCTCGGGGGTGTGCCGACGTGGCTGGCCCGGCAACTGGCTGCGGCACCGCCGGCTGCGACGGCTTGACGTCAGGTACCCGGCGTTGTCGCTAGGGGCGGGGCGTTGCGCAACTCGGCGCCACGAGGTGCCGCTGCGCCCACCCGTGCCGCCCTTAGCGGCACGATTGCCCGCAGCTAAGCGGGACAGCGGCCCGCAGCTAAGCCGGAGCGCGCCTGCACCCGCCGACGCACGGAAGGGGACGTGTCGGGGGGTGTCCGCCCGCAGCGGTTGGCGCGTCAACGCCAGTCAGTCGGTAGGTGACCCCATCGCGCCGTTCCGAGGACGGACACCCCCCGGCGCGGCCCCGACCCACC
>NZ_JBEXQJ010000058.1:0-32148 GCF_040612515.1 Streptomyces sp. NPDC006372
GCCCCCGGCCCCCGGCCCGCCGGCGCCGCCCCGCCGGGTTGGGGGGCTCCGGACGGCCGAGGGGCTCCGGACGGCTGGGGGGCCCGGGCGGTTGGGGGGCTCCGGACGGTTGGGGGGCTCCGGAGGGCCGGGCGGCCGCGGCTCCGGGGAGCCGACCGGGGGAAATCGGGGCCCGGGGGCTTCCGAGGGGGGCGGGGGCCCGGGGCCCGGGGGCTTCCAGGGGCGGGGGCCCCGGGCTCTTCCGGGGGCGGGGGCCCCGGGCTGGGGCCCGGCCGTGTGGGGCCCCAGGCCTGGGAGCTTCCAGAGGGCCGGGGCCCGGGAAGCCGGGGGGCCTGAGGCCGGGGCCCGGGAAGACGGGGGCTCCGGATACCGGGGCCCGGAAGCCCGGGGGCGGATCCGGGGGCTTCGGGTGCCGTGTGGTCGGGTTTTCCACAGGTTCGGTGGCCCTGTTGGCCAATTGTCGGCGTGGTCTGGTTCGCTTGTCGCATGGAGATTCTCTGGGTCCTGATCGCACTGGTCCTGCTGGGCTTCGTGCTGCTCCCCTTCCTGCGGCGCGGGCGCGGTGCGGTCGGCCTGGTCTCGCCCGACCACCCGGACGCCGCGGACCCGGCGAACTACGGCTTCGTCCGCGAGGAGGAGCTCGACATCCGCATGCCCGGCCCCGACCAGGACCTGCTGGACGTCCTGGACGTGGTGCAGCGCACGCAGGACTACCGCGCGGCCCAGCAGCTCCTCGCAGGCACCGAGACGGAGGGCGAGCGGCGCTGGCAGCGCGTGCAGGCCTTCGCGGGTGCGGCATCCCTGGAGCTCCAGCAGCAGCCCGGCGGGGTGGGCGAGTCACCCGGTGGGCAGTGGCTGCGGGTGTGGCGGGCCGAGGCTCCCAAGGACGCGGGCGGCGCGGCGGTGCACGCCGAGTTCCTGGTGCAGCAGGCGTGGCGCACGGCGTCGCCCGGGACGGACGAGTTCCGGATCATCATGGAGGAGGCGAAGGCGGCGTGCGGCGAGGCGGCGCTGCTGTCCCCCGGCGATCCGATCCCGTACATCGTCGAGTTGTCGGTGGCCCGCGGTCTCGGCTACTCGCAGAAGGACTTCGAGCAGCTCTGGCTGAAGATCCTGGACCGCGCCCCGGTCCACATGGGGGCGCATCTGGCCGCCCTGCACTACTGGTGCGAGAAGTGGCACGGCTCCCGTGACCTGGCGTACTCGTTCGCGGAGGCCGCGGCGGCCCGCGCGCCCAAGGGCTCCCTCCTCGCGGCGATGCCCCTCTTCGCGGTGTTCGAGCACCTGCCCGAGGTGACCCTGGTCAGCAGCTTCTGGCAGAGCGAGGTCGTCACCAAGGCGGTCCACGGCGCGCTGCACGCGGTGCACTCGGCGCGCCCCGACGACCCGATGCTGGCGCACGTGCGGCACATGCTGGTCCTCTTCCTGGTCCGCGGCGAGCGCTGGTCGGAGGCCATGAGCCAGCTGGTCCACATAGACGGCCATGTCGGCGCCCTGCCCTGGACGCTGTCCGCCGACCCGGCGGCGGAGTTCGCGGTGTACCGGGCGCTGGCGGTGGCGGGTTACGAGGCGAACGGCGGCAGCCCGGCCAGCCTGCCGCACTGACGCCCGGGTTCGGATTCGTTCCGAGCCTCGGGCCCGCCCCGGTCCTGGCCCGGGCAGGAATTCCCTCCCGTCCTCGCACGTTGAACGTGGCGTCGCCCCTCGTCGGCGATGCCCTGTCCGAGACCGCTGGAGACCGCATGTTCCTGCACAGCCGTACCCCTCAGCTGCCGACCCCCGAGCAGGCGCTGTCCGGCCGCCCGGAGCCGGTGTTCACGGTCCCGGAGCGCCACACCGTCCTCGGCAACCCGCTGCTCGGTCCCTACCCCGAGGGCCTGGAGACCGCCGACTTCGGCCTGGGCTGCTTCTGGGGCGCCGAGCGCAAGTTCTGGCAGCTGCCCGCGGGCGTGTGGACGACCCTGGTCGGCTACCAGGGCGGCTACACCGAGAACCCGACGTACGAGGAGGTCTGCTCGGGCCTGACCGGCCACACGGAGGTCGTGCGCGTGGTCTACGACCCGAAGGTGATCTCGTACGAGAAGCTGCTGAAGACGTTCTGGGAGTCGCACGACCCCACGCAGGGCTTCCGCCAGGGCAACGACGTCGGCACGCAGTACCGCTCGGCGATCTACGCCCACACCCCCGAGCAGGAGGCCGTCGCCAAGTCCTCCCGTGACTCCTACCAGCAGGTGCTCACGTCCTCCGGCTACGGCGACATCAGCACGGAGATCCTCCCGGCGCAGGACCGCCCGTTCTACCCGGCCGAGGGCTACCACCAGCAGTACCTGGACAAGAACCCTGCCGGGTACTGCGGCATCGGCGGGACGGGGGTGTCCTGCCCGATCGGTGTGGCCAAGGCCGACGGCTGAGGGCGGTCAGCGACACCGAGGGACCTGGGGGGCGTCCGTGGCAATAGGGTGCCTGCGTGACTGCCCCCTTGAGTTCCACGAAAGCCCGTGCCGCGCTCCGGATATCCGCGCGGGTCTCCGCCGAGTTGCTGCTCGTCTTCGTGATGCTGGCCGTGGCCCTGTGGCTGCTGGGCCGGATGTGGTCGGTGGTGTGGCCGCTCGTCGTCGGGTTGCTGCTGACCACGCTCACTTGGCCCGCGGCCCGGTTCCTGCGGCGGCGCGGGTGGCCGCCGGCGCTTGCCGCGTCGGTGGTGACCGTGTTGTTCCTGCTGGTCGCCGCGGGTGTGGTGGCGTTGATCGCGGTGCCGGTGGCGTCGCAGTCCGGTCAACTGACCGACGGGGTGGTCGAGGGTATTCAGCGGCTGCGCGAGTGGGCCGCCGGGCCGCCGCTGAACATCGGTGACGCGCAGATCAACAAGGCGTTCGACTCCGCGGTCGCCCGCGCCCAGGAGGGCGTCGGCAGTATGGTGGGCACGGTGGTCACGGGCGTCAGCACCGTGGTGAGCGGTGTGGTCACGGCCGTCCTCGCCCTGTTCCTGATGTTCTTCTTCCTCAAGGACGGGCCGAAGTTCCTGCCCTGGCTGTCCCGGCAGCTGCCCGGGCGGCTCGCCGACGACGTCCCGGTCGTCTTCGCGCGCGGCTGGGCCACGCTCGGCGCCTTCGTACGCTCCCAGGCAGCCGTCGGTCTGCTCGACGCCGTGCTGATCGGGCTGGGTCTGTGGATCCTGGGCGTACCGCTGGTGCTGCCCCTGGCGGTGCTGACCTTCGTCTCCGCCTTCGTGCCGATCATCGGTGCCCTGTTCGCGGGGTTCGTCGCGGTCCTCATCGCGCTCGTCTCCAACGGCCTGACGGACGCGCTGATCGTGCTGGCCATCATCGTGGTGGTGCAGCAGCTCGAGGGGAACGTCTTCCAGCCCATGATCCAGAGCCGGGGGCTCGGCCTCCACGCCGCCGTGGTGCTGCTGGCGGTGACGCTGGGCGGCAGCCTGGCCGGCATCGTGGGCAGTCTGCTCGCCGTGCCCCTCGCCGCGCTGATCGCGGTGGTCTGGAACTACGTGCGGGAACAGCTCGGCGAGCCGCCCGAGGAACCGGACGGCACCGACGAGCCGGACACCGCCGCACCCGTCGTGTCGTAGCGGCCCCGGACTGTCGTGGCGGCCCCGGGCTCCCGGACTGTCCAGCGGGCCCGGGGCTCCCGGACTGTCCAGCGGGCCCGGGGCTCCCGGACTGGCTAGCGGTCCCGGGCTGTCGTAGCGGCCCCGGAAGCGCGAACGGCCCTCCTCAGGTCGCGGGGCTCCTGCTCGCTTGCGAGTCTGCAGGCGAAAGGAGTTCCGCCCCATGGTTCCTGTCGCCGCGTCGCCCGTACGTCTCGAGGCGTCTGTCGACGCCCGGCTGTCCCGATGGTTGTGGCTGGTGAAGTGGCTGCTCGCCATCCCGCACTACATCGTGCTGTTCTTCCTGTGGATCGCGTTCGTGGTCGTGAGCGTCGTGGCGTTCTTCGCCATCCTGTTCACCGCCCGGTACCCGCGGTCCCTCTTCGACTTCAACGTCGGTGTGCTGCGCTGGAACTGGCGGGTCGGCTACTACGCCCACACCGCGCTCGGCACCGACCGGTACCCGCCGTTCACCCTCGCCGACGTGCCCGACTACCCGGCCCGTTTCGACGTCGTCTACCCCGAGCGGCTGTCGCGCGGCCTGGTGCTGGTGAAGTGGTGGCTGCTGGCGATCCCCCAGTACATCGTCGTCGGGATGTTCCTGGGCGGCGGCTGGGGCTGGGGCGGGGAGCACGGGAACGGCTGGCGGGGCGGTGGGCTGATTCCCTTCCTCTCCCTGGTGGCGGTGGTCGTCCTGCTGTTCACCGCCCGCTACCCGCGGCACCTCTTCGACTTCCTGCTCGGCCTCGCCCGCTGGTGCGCGCGGGTGGCCGCCTACGCCGCGCTGATGACCGACCAGTACCCGCCGTTCCGTCTCGACCCGGGCGGGCAGGAGCCACCCGCCCAAGAGCCCCTGACAAAAGCCTGATTCCACAGCGGAAGCGTTTCTTCCCGCTCGGTGCTCCTCCTACGCTCCTGCGCATGACGGTCAGACGAGCCTTACAGATGATCATGGTCGTCGCCCTGGCCCTCGCGGGGGCGGTCCAGGGCGGAGTGAGCTCCGCGCAGGCCGAGGACGGCGGGCGGCAGCTGCTGTTCTACAACCACGCCTACGGTGTGTTCGACCGGGAGACCGCGGACGCCGTCGAGCACTCCCCCTATCTGCGCGACTTCGCCAATTTCCAGGTCCGCACGACCACCGGCGCCGGCGGCCAGACCTGGACCGGCCGCTATCTGATGGGCCGCGAGACCTACCTCGAGCTGTTCGGGGTCGGTGATGTGCCGGGCAAGGACGGCACCCTGGGCGCCGCCGGGATGGGCGTCTCGGCCGAGCAGGCGGGCGACCTGGCGACGGTGACCGAGCGCCTGCGCGAGCTGGGGATCAGCGATCCCGTCGAGTTCCAGCAGACCCGCGACTTCGGGGACGGCGTCCCCGTGCCGTGGTTCGAGGCCGTCCTCACCACCGAGGAGTACGACCTCTTCAACGCCTGGGGGTCGGAGTACCGGCCGGAGTACTTCGCCGACCCGCGCGGCAACACCGAGCCCGCCGCCTACCCGGGAGACGTGGGCCGGGAGCGCTATCTGTCCGACGCCTACCGCGACCACCTGATGCGCGACGTGACCGGCATCCGCCTGGCCGTCACCGCGGGGGACCTCGCCGACACCGTGCCGCTGCTCAAGGCCGGCGGGTTCGCCGTACAGTCCCTGCCGGGTGGGGGCGTCGTCGCGAAGGGGGGCGGCACCACGCTCCGGTTCGACGCCGTGCCCGCCGAGCAGGCGGGGCTCCGGCAGGTCGAGATGTCGCTGAACCGGCCGGTGTCCCACCGGCACGTGGAGCGGATCGGCCACTCGGACCTCGTCGTCGGCCCGGGCTCCCGTGCCGTGTGGACCTTCGGCGACCAGGACCGCCCGACCGACACGAACCACACCAACCCGGCCGACACGCACCCGGCCGCCGGGAACCCGACCGGCACCGACTAGCCCAGCCTCTCCGCGAGGAACTCCTCCCAGGTCCGCTTCCCCGCCTCCGCCCCCTCCCCCGCCGCCGACAGGTTCGCCCCCGCCCGGTACGCCCGCCCCGCCTTGCCGGGGATCCGCACCGGCAGCATCGGGCGGCGCCGGCCGCTGTGGCGGAGGTAGGGGCGGGCCAGGGCGGCGAGGTCGTAGAGGTGCGGGCCGACCAGGTCGGGGACGAGGCCGGACGGCGCGCCGAGGGTAAGCTCCGCGAGGCGGGCGGCGACCTCGCGGGAGTCGACCGGCTGGAGCCTGAGGCCGCCGGGGACCGGGAACACCGGCAGCTTCGCCATCTTCTCGACCATGGTCAGCGCGAGGTCGTGGAACTGGGCCGCGCGCAGGGTCGTCCACGGGATGCCCGAGTCGGCCACGGCCCGCTCCGACTCCAGCTTCGTCCGCATCCAGGCCAGCGGGACCCGGTCCGCGCCGACGACCGAGACGTAGACCAGGTGCCGTACGCCGGCCCGGGACGCGGCACGCACCAGGGTGCGGGTCGCCTCGTCGTCGCGTTTGGGGCCGCCCGCCAGGTGCAGCACGGTCGCCGCGCCGTCGACGGCGGCCTCGACACCCTCGCCCGTGAGCAGGTCGCCGGCGATGTGGTCGACGCCGTCCGTGCCGGTGCGCGGGTGCCGGGTGAGGATCCGGACGTCGTGGCCACAGGCGCGCAGCAGCGGGACGACGTGGCCGCCCAGAGTGCCCGTTCCGCCGGTGACCAGGATGGTGGATGTCGTCATGACTGCTCCCAGCTCTTCGTCTCGCCTTCGCTTTCGCCTTCGCCGCTATGACGGTGGGCGGCGCGGTGATGTGACAGGCGGACGCGCGAGCCGGGGCGTGCGGAAGATCAGCCGCCGCTGCCGTACGGCCGAGTGATGATCTCCAGGCGGTGGCCGTCGGGGTCGTCGAAGTAGGTGCCACGGCCGCCGTCGTGGTGGTTGATCTCGCCGGGGCGACTGTGGAACGGGTCCGCCCAGTACGTGAGACCGGCCTCCTGGATCCGGGCGAAGATCTGGTCGAACTCGTCCTCCGAGACGAGGAAGGCGTAGTGCTGCGGCGTGATGGCGCCGGGGCTGTCCATGTAGTCGAGCGTCACGCCGTTGGAGATCTCGACCGGGAGGAACGGGCCGTAGGGCGGGCTCACTTCGAGTCCCAGGAGGTCGGCGAGGAACCGGGCCGAGGCGCGCTTGTCGTGGGCGACGACGATGGTGTGGTTCAGCTGCACGGTCATGGCGGAGCTCCCCTCCAGAACCACGATACTCCGGCACGAACTGAGGCATACCTCACCTCGGTCCGTGCCGGAGCAGCCGTAGGGGGGCGTCAGATCGTCGCGGTGTCGATCACGAAGCGGTAGCGCACGTCGCTGGCCACCACACGGTCGTAGGCCTCGTTGATCTGGTCGCCGCGGATCAGCTCGATCTCGGAGCCGATGCCGTGCTCGGCGCAGAAGTCCAGCATCTCCTGGGTCTCCGCGATACCGCCGATCATGGAGCCGGCGAGGCTCTTGCCGCCGCCGATCACCGAGAAGAGGTTCAGGGAGATGGGTTCCTCGGGAGCGCCGACGTTGGCCAGCGTGCCCTCGGTCTTCAGCAGCGAGAGGTAGGCGCCGAAGTCGAGCGGCGCCGAGACCGTGGAGACGATCAGGTCGAAGGTGCCGGCCAGCTCCTCGAAGGTCTTCGGGTCGCTGGTGGCGTAGTAGTGGTCGGCGCCCAGGCGCAGGCCGTCCTCCTGCTTGCGCAGGGACTGCGACAGCACGGTCACCTCGGCACCGAGCGCGTGCGCGATCTTCACGCCCATGTGGCCGAGGCCGCCGAGGCCGACGATGGCGACCTTCTTGCCGGGGCCGGCGCCGAAGCGCTTGAGCGGGGAGTAGAGGGTGATGCCGGCGCACAGCAGGGGCGCGGCGACGTCGAGGGAGAGGCCGTCCGGGATGCGGACGACGAAGTTCTCGTCGACGACGACCTTCTGCGAGTAGCCACCGTAGGTGGGCTCGCCGTCCTTGCCTATGCCGTTGTACGTGGGGATGTTGCCCTGGACGCAGTACTGCTCGCGGCCGGCCTTGCAGTTCTCGCACTCGCGGCAGGAGTCGACCATGCAGCCGACGCCCACGCGGTCGCCGACCTTGAACTTGGTGACGCCCGGGCCGACCTCGGAGACGACGCCGGCGATCTCGTGGCCGGGGACCATCGGGAAGATCCCCTCGCCCCAGCCCTCCTGGGCCTGGTGGATGTCGGAGTGGCAGATACCGGCGAACTTGATGTCGATCAGGACATCGAACTCGCGGACCTCGCGGCGCTCGATGGTGGTGCGCTCCAGCGGAGCCTTGGGTGCGGGTGCGGCGTACGCGGCGACAGTGGTCATGCTGGGGTTCTCTCCTAGCAGGTTCCGTGCCCGGTTGCCTTCGGGATCTTTCTGACCGGGCACGATCCCCAGCGTGCCTGAGCCGCGAGCGGTTACCCAGACCACGGTTTTGCGTACGCACAGCGTGCGTACCACTGGCGGGGTCAGGCTCATGTGCGTACGACCGTGAATACTGGGTGGCATGGACGAACAGCCCGAACCCGTACAGGAGCCCGCACCGGAGGCCGGCGGGGGCCTGGACCGGCGTGCCGAGCTCAGCGAGTTCCTGCGCACCCGGCGTGCCCGGCTGAAGCCGGAGGACGTGGGGCTGCCCGACTTCGGGCGGCGCCGGGTCCCGGGGCTGCGCCGCGAGGAGCTGGCCCAGCTGGCCGGGGTGTCCGTGGCGTACTACACACGGCTGGAGCAGGGCAACGGGAACAACGTCTCGGCGGAGGTGCTGGACGCGATCGCGCGCGCCCTGCGGCTGAGCGACGCCGAGCACGCCCACCTGACGCACCTGGCGAAGCCGAAGCAGCACAAGAAGAAGCCGGTGGCACGGGCCCAGCAGGTCCGGCCGGCGCTGCGGCACCTGCTGGACTCGATCGACAGCGTCCCGGCGTACATCGTCGGCCGCCGCTCGGACGTCCTGGCCTGGAACCGGATGGCCGCGGCCCTCTTCGGGGACTGGGCGGAGCTGCCGCCGGCGGAGCGCAACTGGGCGCGGCTGGTGTTCCTGCGGCCCGACTACCGCGACCTCTTCGTCGAGTGGGACCAGAAGGCCAAGGACATGGTCGGCTACCTGCGCATGGACGCGGGCTGCCACCCGGACGACCCGCAGCTGTCGGCCCTGGTCGGCGAACTGTCGGTGAAGAGCGAGGAGTTCCGCCGCCTCTGGGCCGCGCACGACGTCAAGGAGAAGAGCTACGGCGTCAAGCGCATGCGGCACCCGCTGGTCGGCGACCTGACCCTGTCGTTCGAGACGTTCCGCCTCGTCGACGACGCCGAGCAGTCCCTGATCACGTACCACGCGGAACCGGGCACCCCGTCGGCGGAGGCGCTGCGCCTGCTGGCGAGCTGGGGCGCGGACGCGACGCGCTCCGGCACGAGGGCGTCGACCTCGTCGGAGTGAGCCCTCCCCGGGCCTCCGCCAGGCCCGCCGGAAGCCGAGGCTCCCGGCGGGCCGGCAACGGACGTGTCCTACGGCCTACTTGCCGTAGTACGCGTTGTAGATCGAGATCGTCGACTTGTTGCCCTTCTTGTCGGCGATCTTGGCGTGGAAGGAGATGGCCTTCCCCTTGTCCGGGTTCTTGACGGTGACCTTGCCGTTCTTGACGGTGAGCTTCTTCCAGGTCTGGCCGTAGTCGTACGACACGTACACCGACAGCGACTTCAGGTTGCTGCCCTTGGCCGCGCCCTCGACGGTGACGGGGATGCTGACCGTCTTGCCGGCCGGGACCTTGCTGTCCAGCCCTGTGGCCGCGTTGAAGCGGGCCGTGGAGGCGGGCAGCTGCTTGAGGTCGGCGGTCTTCTTCGAGCGGAACGTCCAGCTGGCGTCGATGCGGGTGGAGGCCGCCGCGACCTTGACGCTGCGCTTGACCGACGTGGTCAGCTTGTACTCGGCGTCGCCGGCCGGGACCTTGAACCTCTTCTCACCGAACAGCGGGTCGTCGTTGCTGCCGACCTTCGTGCCGCCCCGGTAGAGCGTCGTGTCGACCGAGGAGAAGTTCGAGTAGCCCACGTTGCCCTTGCCGTCGGCGAACAGCGGCAGCGAGCCGAAGATCTCGTCGCCCTCGCGGAAGACGCCGAAGTCCTTGTTCAGACGCGGCTGGAAGACGGCCGTGTTGACGGTCTTCGAGTAGGTCTTGCCGCCCTTGAACTTCAGCCCCTCACCCAGCGTGTAAGCGGCCTCGGTCTCCTCGTCCGGACCACCGTACTGCTCGTAGTCCAGCTGCCAGGCCACGCCGCCCCCGGTGGACAGGTGCAGGGTCCGGGTGCCGGGCACCGCCTGCGGGACGGTCATCGAGGTGGCGCCACTGCTCCACGGCAGCCAGCCGACGGCGGTGACCGCGCCCCGCTTGCCGCTCGCCGCCGCGCCGAGACCGACCTTCACAGTGGCGAGTTCGCCGGCCTTGTACTGCCGGTTGTACCCCGTGGCGAGCTGCTTGACCGCGCCGCCGCCGGTGACGGCGTACTCCTCCTTGTCGCCCTTGACCCAGTGCCCGTCCCACTGCTGGGTCAGCGAGCCATCGGTGACCTGCGGACCGACGTGGGCGGTCCGGAACCCGTCGAGTGACGAGACCCCCCAGCCGTAGCCGTAGATGCCGTCGCCCGCCTGCACCGCGAAGTCCGCGGAGAGACCGTCCAACTTGGCTCCGGCGTCCGGCACGGTGATGTTCACCGGCTTGGCCTTGCGGGCGTCCAGCGTGATCGTCGTGTTCTTGGTGACGTTCAGCTTGGGCTGGGCCAGCCAGTCGACGCCCTCGAACTTCTCCGGGTCGTCACTGACGTAGACGCTCGTGTTGAGGACGTAACCACCCTTGGGCACACGGGTGGTGACGGTGCCGTCCTCCTCGTAGGGCATGAACGACTTGTCCTGGCCCAGGCCGGAGACGCCGTTCAGGTCGGCGCTGTAGTTCTTGGTCGCCTTGCCCGCGCGGTCGAGGAACTTCAGCGTGACGTCGTACGACTCGACCTCGCGCTGCACCGCCGCGGCCGTGCGGACGGTCTGGCCGTCGCCCGTCGCCGTCACGTACGCCGAGTAGGCGCCGTCGACGTTGCCGCCCAGCTTGGTGTTCACGGTGACCGGGACGGAGGCCTTGCCACCGGCCGGGACGGTCACCGAGGTGGCGCCGAGCTTGAAGAAGCCGGCCGGGGCGGCCTGGCCCTTCGGGTTGGTGGCGGTCGACGTCAGCTTCAGCGTGACGGCCTTGGTACCGAGGTTGCGGTACGTCAGCTCCTTGGTGACCGGCTTGTCGTCGGTGTGCGGCCACTGCTGGACACCGAAGCTCACCGATCCCGGCTGGGCGATCACGGACTGCTTGATGGCCTTGTCGACCTGGATCCGGCCGGAACCCTGCTCGAACGGGGTGTACTTGCCGCCCTTGGTGGAGCCGGTGAGGGCGCCCTTCAGCTCGGCGTACTTCCACTGCGGGTGCTGCTGCTTGAGGATCGCCGCCGCGCCCGCCACGTGCGGGGTCGCCATCGACGTACCGGAGATCGTCATGTAGCCGGCCGGGTTCTCACCGACCTCGGCGGCTATCTGGTTACCCGGGGCGGAGGCCGCGGTGATGTCCACGCCGGGCGCGGTCACGTCCGGCTTGAGGGCGCCGTCCATGCCGGGGCCACGGCTGGAGAAGTCGGCCAGCTTGTCCTTGTCGTCGACGGCGCCGACGGTCAGGGCCGCGGCGGCGCTGCCCGGGGAGCCGATGGTCTGCTCGCCGAAGTCGCCCTCGTTGCCTGCGGCGATGGCGAACAGGACGCCCTTCTCCTCCGACAGCTTGTTCACCGCCGCTTCCAGCGGGTCGATCTCGGGCGAGTCGCCGCCGCCCAGGCTCATGTTGATGACGTCGGCGCCCTCCGCGGCGGCCCACTCCATGCCGGCGAGGACCTCGGAGTCGCTGCCGTAGCCGCTGTCGTCGAGCACCTTGCCGTTGAGGATCTTCGCGCCGGGCGCGACGCCCTTGTACTTGCCGCCGGACTTCGCGCCGGTGCCGGCCGCGATGGAGGCGACGTGCGTGCCGTGACCGTACTTGTCGGAGGCGTCGGGCGACGTGGTGAAGTTCTTGGCGCCCATCACCTGCCCCTTGAGGTCGGCGTGGGTGCCGTCGACGCCGGTGTCCAGGACGGCGATCTTCACGCCCTTGCCGTCGTAGCCTGCGGACCACGCCTTGGGCGCGCCGATCTGCGCGACGGACTTGTCGAGGCTGGCCTTGCGGACGCCGTCGAGCCAGACGTGCGCGATGCCGGAGGCCGTACGGTCGCCGTTGGTGACCGCGTCCCACAGCTCGGGCGTGTCCTCCTGCGGCGTCTGCACCGCGTCCGCGTTCAGGGACTTCAGGGAGTGGCTCAGCCGGCCCGCGTCGCGGACGTCGGCCTTGGTGGTCGCGGCGCCGCCCCGGTAGCCGACGATGACCTTCAGGCCCTTCTTCTGGGCCTTGCGGGTCGCTGACTTGTTGAGCTCGGTGACGTCGAAGAGCCGCTGGTCGAGCTTGCCGGTGGCGACCAGACGGGCCGCGTCGGCCGGGATCACGAGGGTGCGGCCGTCGAGCTTGCGGACCTGGACGGGTATGTCCTCGCGGCCCTTGGCCCGCTCAAGGCCGACGACCCGGCCCTTGGCGTCCAGTACGACCCGGTCGCCGGTGATCAGCGTGACGCGGGACTTGGCGGTGAAGGACGCCGACTTGGCGGTGGCGGCCGGCTGTTCGCCGTTCGCCGACGCCGGGCTGGTCATACCCGCCGCCAGGGCTACGGCTGCCGCTGTGGCGACCGTGGCCGCGCACGCCTTTTTCACTTGTCTGCGCAAGTTTCCCCCTTGCAGAAGTACCGGGTGAATTCCCCGTTCACCCGGCCGGGGGTGGTCTCGCACGCTTGCCCGTACGCCCCCGGAATACGCAGTATGCCCCGGGGGTGATCAGCTGCTCAATGAGTTCGTGAGTACTTCGGGATTTTGATCCTCTTTCAGTGCGAAGAAGACGCGAGCCGCCGCCCGGTCCCCTTCCGGGGCGGGCGGCGGCTCGTCCGTGTGCGGCTGAGGAAGCGTCAGGCCGCCGAACCGGCCTTCCACTGGGCCCAGTCCATGTTCCAGCCGTTGAGTCCGTTGTCCGGCGCGACGGTCTTGTCGCCGGTGTTCTGGACGACCACCACGTCACCGATCATCGAGTTCTTGAAGAACCACGCGCCCGGGGTGTTCGGGTCGTTCGCGCCCTTCGCATCCTGGAGACCGACGCAGCCGTGACTGGTGTTCACGTTGCCGAAGATGGACTTCGCGCCCCAGTAGTTGCCGTGGATGAAGGTGCCCGAGCTGGACAGGCGGATGGCGTGGGGCACGTCCTTGATGTCGTACTCGCCCTTGCCGTCGTCGTCGGTGAAGCCCACGGTCGCGCCGTTCATGCGCGTCTCCTTGAACTTCTCGGACATCACCATGGTGCCCTCGTACGTCTTGTTGTCCGGCGACCCGGCGGAGATCGGGATGGTCCGGACGACCTTGCCGTCCTGCGTGACCTTCATCTGCTTGGTCTTCGCGTCGACGTACGAGACCTGGTTGCGGCCGATCTTGAAGGTGACCGTCTTCTGCTGGACGCCGAAGACGCCCTTGGCACCCTCCACACCGTCGAGCGCGAGCTTCAGCGTGACGGTGGAGCCTTCCTTCCAGTAGTCCTCGGGACGGCAGTCCATGCGGTTGGCGTTGAACCAGTGGCAGGCGACCTCCTGGCCGCCGGTCGTGCTGACCTTGATGCCCTTCTGGACGGCGGCCTTGTTGGTGATCGCCTTGTCGAAGTTGATCGAGACCGGCATGCCGACGCCGACGGTGGTGCCGTCGTCCGGCGTGAAGTTGCCGATGAAGCTGTTGGCCGGGGAGACGGTGGTGAACGAGGCGTTCTCGTGGGCGACGCGCCCGTCGGAGTCCTTCGCCTCCGCCGCCAGCTTGTAGGTGGTGGACCGCTCCAGCTGCGTGCTGGGCTTCCAGCTCTTCTTGTCGGCGGATATCTGGCCGTCGACCTCGCTGCCGTCGTTCGTCGTCATCTTCACGTCCGTGAGCGTTCCCTTGCTCACGGTGACGGCGGCGGAGTTGTTGATGGAGGCGTTGTCGGAGCCGTCCTCCGGTGTGATCTTGATCTGCGCCTCGGAGGTCTTCTTGGCCGCGGCTTCGTCGACCTTCGACTGGGAGCTGTCGCCGTCGCTCCCGGAGGCGTTGTCGTCGCCGCCGGAACACGCCGAGAGCACCAGCACTCCGCCGAGCAGTGCGGACGCGACCGTCAGGCCCTTGCGCCGCTTACTGACCGTCATCACACGCTTCTCCATCGTTGCCGATTTCCCCAAAACCCCGAGTCCCCGTCAGGTCCAAGTGCCCCCGTCGGAACTCGTGAGTCCTCGCCGGGCTTCGTGAGTCCTCGCCGAGAACCGTCGAGTCCTCACCGAGAACCTTCAACGCTACGACCGGTTCGTCCGGTTCCCCATGTGACGCAGGTGTGGGGAGCAACACGTCCGCGGCGATCCGCGGGGCGGTGCGGGTGTGGTCGGTGCGTCACCTGAGACGCGAAAACCCCGGACGACGGTTGCCGTCCGGGGTCAGGTGATTCCCGAACAGCCTCAGCCGCCGTTGTCGTCCTCCTCCACATCATCCTCGTCGAGGTCCCAGTCCGGCGAGTCGGGGTCGTACTCGATCCGCTCGCTGCTCCAGGAGGCCTGCTGCAGTTCCACCCCGGGCACCCGGCTGACCAGGTCGAACGGGTCCACGAGGTAGGCGAGGGCCTCGGCGGTGTCTTCGGTCACACTGCTCTCGGCGTGGGCCCGCTCCGCGACCGGCAGCCCCTCGTCGTCGGCGAGCCGGCGCAGCGCGGACTTGGTGACCACGTCAGCGTCCTCCACCTCGACGACGAGTTCCACCCGAAGCCGTACAAAACGTGATGTCTCTGGAGTGCTCATCCCGGGAGGGTAAGGCCAGGAGCTCCCGTGACTTTCCCGTGACCCGCCACTTTCACTAACATCGCCCCACACGGCCAATTCACCAGTGCCACAAGGGGATCGATATTCCGTGTCATCCGCTCGCCGTCCCTTGCTGACCGCCACCGCCGCGGCGACCCTGTTGGGCGCCCTGTGGTTCGTCCCGTCCGCCAACGCGACGTCGGACTCACCGGTGAGAGACGCGGTCTCGGCGAGCCCGTCGCCGCAGGTCACGGAGCAGGCGCGGATCGCGGCGACGACCGCGGACGACTCCGTCACCGGCACCCGTCTCGCCGACACGGGCAGCTTCGACACCACCCCGTACGTGGTCGGCGGCACCCTCTGCCTCACGCTGGGCGCGGGTTTCGTCGTGTACTCGGTCCGCCGGGAACGGCTCGGTTTCTGACGTCACGCGCCGGGGTCCCGCCGGCGGGCGGGGCCCCGGTTGCCGCCTGCTCCTGCCGGAGAACTACTGGAGCGGCCCGGTGACCGTCTCCACGGCCGCGAGCAGCCGCCCGTCGCGCACGAACGCGTCCGCGGCAGCCAGGTCGGGCGCCAGGAAACGGTCCGGTCCGGGACCCTGAACTCCCGCTTCCCGTACGGCTGCGATGACCGCCTGCGTCGCGGGCGCCGGGGTCAGCCCCTCGCGCAGCTCGATGGCGCGCGTGGCCGCGTACAGCTCGACGGCGAGGACACGGGTGAGGTTGTCGACGGCCGTGCGCAGCTTGCGCGCCGCCGACCAGCCCATCGAGACGTGGTCCTCCTGCATCGCGGAGGACGGGATCGAGTCGGCCGAGGCCGGTACGGCGAGCCGCTTCAGCTCGCTCACCAGCGCGGCCTGCGTGTACTGAGCGATCATCAGACCCGAGTCCACACCGGCGTCGTCGGCGAGGAACGGCGGCAGGCCGTGGCTGCGGTTCTTGTCGAGCAGCCGGTCGGTGCGGCGCTCGGCGATGGAGCCGAGGTCGGCGACGGCGACGGCGAGGAAGTCCAGGACGTAGGCGACGGGCGCCCCGTGGAAGTTGCCGTTGGACTCCACCCGGCCGTCGGGCAGCACGACGGGGTTGTCCACCGCCGAGGCCAGCTCGCGGTCGGCGACCAGCCGGGCGTGGGCCATGGTGTCCCGCCCGGCACCGGCGACCTGCGGGGCGCAGCGCACCGAATAGGCGTCCTGGACGCGCGGGGCGTCGTCCTGGTGATGCCCGGTCAGACCCGAACCCTTCAGCACGGCGGCCATGTTGGCGGCACTGGCGGCCTGTCCCGGGTGCGGCCGGATGGCGTGCAGCTCGGGGGCGAGGACCTTGTCGGTGCCGAGCAGGGCCTCCAGCGACAGGGCGGCCGTGACGTCGGCGGACCGGTAGAGCGTGTCCAGGTCGGCCAGGGCCATGACCAGCATGCCGAGCATGCCGTCCGTGCCGTTGAGGAGGGCGAGGCCTTCCTTCTCGCGGAGTTCGACCGGCTGGATGCCGTGCGCGGCGAGGAGTTCGGCGGCCGGGCGTACGGCACCGTCGGGGCCCTCCGCGTCCCCCTCGCCCATGAGCGCGAGCGCGCAGTGGGACAGCGGGGCGAGGTCACCCGAGCAGCCGAGGGAGCCGTACTCGTGCACGACCGGGGTGATACCGGCGTTGAGGAGGTCGGCCATGGTCTGTGCGACCTCGGGCCGTACGCCGGTGTGCCCGGAGCAGACGGTCTTCAGCCGCAGGAACATCAGGGCGCGCACGACCTCGCGCTCCACCCTCGGCCCCATCCCGGCGGCGTGCGAGCGGACGATGTTGCGCTGGAGCTGTGCGCGCAGTTCCGGGCTGATGTGCCGGGTCGCCAGGGCGCCGAAGCCGGTGCTCACGCCGTAGACGGGGTCCGGCTTGGCCGCCAGCGCGTCCACGATCTCGCGGGCCGCGGCGAGGGCGGCCACCGCCTCCTCGGAGAGCTCTACGCGGGCGCCGCCGCGCGCCACGGCGAGCACGTCGGACGCCGTCACGCCGGACGCCCGCCCGTCGCCCACCACCACCCTTTCAAGGCCGCGCTTCGCGCCTTCCCCACTCACCACAGTGTGCATATCCATATTCAGGAGCGTACGCAGTGAATTCGATGATGTCACCACTGGGGACGGGCTGCGCCCCTTACCGATACGTCACACCGGTCCGGGCCGCTCCCTACGGCGCGTGCCGCCCACGGAACCTCCGACGCTCACCGTCGGCCTCCCTGGACGGCTCGTCCGCGAGCCGCACCACCGGGTCGTCGGGTCCGGCCCGCCCGGCGACGACCGGCCGGGTGGCCCGCTCGGCCTTGGCCCGGTACTGGGCGGCGTCGGCCAGCCGGAACAACCGGCGCGCGGACGATACGGGCCCGATCGGATCGTCGGTGGAGGCGACGCCGCAGGCCACACCGTCCCCGAGCTCCAACTCGGCCGCCCGGCGGCACAGTTCCCCGGCCGCCTTCACGACCTGGTCGGCGGCGGGCCCGACCGCGAGCAGACAGAACTCGTCCCCGCCGAGCCGCGCCGCCAAGGCCCCGGGCAGCATGGCCCCGCACAGCGACAGCACCGACCCGAAGCGCTCCAGCAGCCGGTCGCCGGCGGCGTGCCCATGGGTGTCGTTGACCCTCTTGAGCCCGTTCAGGTCACACACCACGAGACTGACGACGGTCCCGTCCCTGCGATGCCGCTCGATCGCCCGCTCCAGGCGTACGTCCACGGCACGACGGTTGGCGAGCCCGGTCAGCGCGTCGGTGTACGCGAGGCGCCGGGCCTCCTCCAGCCGCTCGGTCTGGGCGAGACCGGCGGCGACCACGGAGGCCAGGACGGTGGCGAAGTCGGCGTCGGCCCGCTCGAAGACGGGCTCGCCGGCCGGCCGGGCCACGTACAGCTCGCCCCAGGCCCGGCCGTGCAGCACGATGGGCGCGACCACGCAGCAGCCGCGGCCCCTGCGGCGCAGGGCGGCGACGCGCTGGTGGCAGTAACCGGGGCGGCGCCCGGCCGCGGGGCCCTCAGCGGTCTCCACCCACGCGTCGGGCTCCCCGCCCCCCGCCCACTGCTCGTGCAGGAACTCCGTGATCTCCGCGAACTGGTGCACCGGGTAGGCCTCGTCCTCCGGGAACTCCTCCTCCCCTTCGGCCAGCTCACCCACGTTCACGAGGACCTTCAGCCGTCCGATCTCCCGCTCCCACACCGACAGCGCGGCGAAACTCCCACCCAGCGCCCGGCACGCCCCGGCAGCCGCCGCACGCCACGCCTCACGCGACCCGTGCGCGGCCGCCATCCCCTGAGCCAACGCGACGACGGCCACCAGCCGTCTGTCCTCACCCATCACTCCAGGCTAGGGAGTTTCCAGCCAGACTGACCTGTTTACGACGCGAACGGGGCGGCTGGAATCTGCGGAGCCCGCATAGCTGCGGGCAGTCGTGCCGCTGGGGCGATGGGGGTCCCCCCTGCTCGAGCGAAGCCGAGAGCTTGGGGGAGGGTGGGCGCAGCGGCACCCCGCTACGCCGGGCTGTGCACCCACCCTCAGCACCAACGCCGAGCACCCGACAACGAACCCTCAGCTCACTCCCCCGGCCACACCGGCTTCCGCTTCTCGTTGAAAGCAGCAACCCCTTCCGCCCGATCCCCGGAAAACGCCACGGCCCGCCAAGCAGCATCCTCGATCTCCAGCCCGGCCCGCAGCTCCAACCCCTGCCCCAGCCGCAGCGCCCGCTTCGCCGCCCGCAACCCCACCGGCGAGTTCCCCGCGATCCGAGCAGCCAGCTCCAGCGCCGCCTCCCGGTCCCGCCCCTCCTCCACCACCTGATCGACCAACCCCAACTCCCCCGCCTCGGCCGCCTCCACCCGCCGCGCCGAGAAGATCAGCTCCGCCGCCCGCGCGGCCCCCACCCGCCGCGGCAGCAACTGCGTCCCCCCACCCCCGGGAATCACCCCGACCGACACCTCCGGCAACCCCACCACCGCCGTACGGTCCGCCACGATCACGTCGCACGCCAGCGCCAGCTCGAACCCACCCCCCAGCGCGAACCCGTGCACCGCCGCCACCGTCGGCACCGGCAGCTCCAGCACCCCGGTGTACGCCCCCCGGGTCACCGGCCGCTGCCGCACCAGCTCCGCGTCGCTGAACGAGTTCCGCTCCTTCAGGTCGGCCCCCACACAGAACGCCCGCTCGTGCGTGGAGGTCAGCACGACCACCCGCACCTCCCGGTCCGCCCCCAGCGCCGCGCACGCCCCGGCCACGGACCGCGCCATCTCCGTCGACACCGCGTTCATCGCCTTGGGCCGGTCCAGGACGAGCTCCGCGACATGCCCCTGCTCGTGCCGCCGCACCAGCACGAACTCCCCGAACCGTTCCTCACTCATGGCACCCTCCGGTTAACGCGGGTTAACAACATGGTCGCCCCGATCATCGCAGCGGGCACCCCACCCGCGAAAGACCGGACGCGACCAGCCCCCGCCCACCCGTTCGAGTGACATCACCCCAACTCCGACCCAATAGCCCATGGGAGCGCATAGCGTGCGTCCGCCACGGCGCACAGGGGGCGGGCGCATCGGGGAGGGAACAAGATGACGACGAACACGCCGACGCGGCCACAACGGGACACCCCGTTCCACGACACGGCCCCGCCCTACGAACCGCCCCGTCCGGAAACCGGCCTGTTCCCCGCTCGCGCCCGGGGCCGGCACCGCAGGCCCCGCCCCCGCAAGGCCCTGCTCGCCGCCGGCGGCCTCGCGCTGGCCGCGGGCGCCCTGAGCCTCGTACGCCTGACCTCCGGCCCCGGCCCCGGACCCGACGGCGTCGGCACCGTCGAGGCCGAACCCCGCCCGGACCCCGTCACCACCGCCACCGACCCGGCCACCGGCACCGCCGTCACGACACCCGCCGCTCCCGACGCGGGCCCCTCGTCGCCCACCGCCCTGGGCGGCCTGACCCCGTCCCCCGGCACCCGCGGCCCCGCGGCGGCCCCGTCCGCCGCATCCGCGACGACCGGCTCCCGAGCGACACGTACAGGTACAGGTACAGGTACAGGTACGGCCGCCACTCCCCCGCCCACCACCATCCCCGTCACGACGAACACCCCGGCACCGACGTCACCGGGCACCGCCCCACGCCCGGCCCCGGCTCCCTCGTCCCCGAGCCGGCCCGCACCGGCCCCGACGCCCGAGCCCGACGAATCAAAGAAGCCGAAGAAACCACACGACCCCGGCCTGTGCGTCCCGGTCATCGGCCTGTGCGTGGACACTCCCGGCGACCGCGAGTGACGACCATGCCGGTCCTGTCAGCCGCCGTCCCGCCGCGTGAGCAGCCAGGGCTCCACGACGCCCAGCCCACGCACCGGCCGCTGCCACATCGGCTGCAACGCGAACCGGTACGCCGGCGGCTCCTCGCCCTCCTTCTCCGCAGCCGCGGCCTCCTCCGCCGCCTCGGCCTCCGAGGCCGGGGCGTCCCGCGTGCGGATCAGCTCCTCGGCGAACGCGCTGTCCACGAGAACGGCGTCCTTCGGGGCTATCGAGGTGAGCCGGGAGGCAAGGTTCACGGTCGTACCGAAGACATCGCCCATCCGGGTGGTCACCGTGCCGAACGCCATGCCGACGCGCAGCTCCGGCATCGTCTCGTCGTACGCCATGGTCTCGATCAGGCGCAGGGCGATCTCGGCGGCCGTGCCCGCGTCGTCGGCGGCGTACAGCACCTCGTCGCCGAGGGTCTTGATCAGCCGTCCGCCGTTCGCGGCCACCAGGTCGGCGGCCGTGGTCTCGAAGGCCTCGACCAGTTCGCCGAGCTCCTCCTCCTCCATCCGGCGGGTCAGCCGCGTGAACCCGACCAGGTCCGCGAAACCGACCGCGAGCCGCCGGTCGACCATCTCCTCGTCGTCAGCGGCCTGCACGACCCGTCCGGCCGAGGCGGCCAGCTGCCGCCGCCAGACGTAGACGAGGAACTCCTCCAGCTCGGGCAGGAGCAGCTCGACGATCGGGTACGTCACCTCGGTGCGCGTCATGCCCGGCTCGGGTGGCTCGGTCAGCCCCTCCAGGAAGGAGTCGATCTGCCACTCGGCGAGCCGCGCGGTGGTCTGCCCGGTGGACCGGGCCACCTGCACGGCCATCGCCTCGCTCAGCAGCCCCGCCTCGACGAGACCGGCGAGGCGCCGCAGCGCGAGGACGTCCGCCTCGGTGAGCGCCTTGGCCTGCCCGATGTCGGCGAAGCCCATCGCCCGCCAGAAGCGGGAGGCCAGTTCCATGGAGACACCGGCGCTGCGGGCAGCCTGAAACGGGGTGTAGCGGCGCTCGGCGCCCAGGATGAGCCCTTCGAGGCGCAGGGCGAGCGGATCCTCGCCGGAGTCGGCGCCCTGCGCGTCCTCGCCGGAACCCGAGTCGTCGACGGTCACGCGTGTTGCCCTTCCGATCTGTCACGGTCATGTATCGACCGGCCTCAACTCTACGGCAGGTGTGCGCCAGCTCACTCCGTCAGGGCCAGCCGGGGGTGGTGCCAGCCGGACGGGCTGCACACACCTGCCCCGCACCCAGCTGGGGCGCCTTCGGCACCCCGCTACGCCGGGTTGCGGTCCCACTCGCCCCCAGCTCACACCGGCCTCAGATGCACGATGTCCCCGGCCCCCACCGGCTCCTGCACGCCCTCCCCCGTAGCCAGCACCAACCGCCCGTCCCCATCCACCGCCACAGCCTCCCCCACAACCGCCCGATCCCCCGGCAGCTCCGCCCGCACCACCCGCCCGAGCGTCGCGCACCCCGCCGCATATGCCTCCTGCAACCCGCACACCCCCGGGTCACCCCCCGCCGCACGCCACTTCCCGTACCACTCCTCCAGAGCCCGCAGCACCCCGCGCAGCAGCGGATCCCGGTCCGTACTCACCGCCCCGGCCAGCCCCAACGACCCCGCCGTCGGCACGGGCAGCTCGTTCTCCTTCAGCGTGACGTTGATGCCGACCCCGATGACGACCCCGCCGTCACCGGCCCGCTCGGCCAGAATGCCCCCGGCCTTGCGCTCGTCCCCCTCAACCGTGACCAGCAGGTCGTTCGGCCACTTCAGCGCCGTGTCGACCCCGGCCGTCCGGGACAACCCCGTCGCCACGGCGACCCCCGTGAGCAGCGGCAGCCACCCCCACCGCTCGACCGGCACCTCGCCGGGCGTGAGCAGCACGGAGAAGAAGAGGCCGGACCTGGGCGGTGCCGTCCACTGCCGGTCCAGGCGTCCGCGGCCCGCCGTCTGCTCCTCGGCGACCAGCACCGCACCCTCCGCTGCCCTGCCCGCGGCCGCCCGGGCCACCAGGTCGGAGTTGGTGGAGCCGGTGCGCTGCACCACGGCCACCTCCGTCCACAGCCCTCCCTCCCGCACCAGGCCCCGGCGCAGGGCGGTGACATTGAGGGGCGGGCGGCCGAGGTCGGACCATCGGCTCGACCTCGGCTCACGGGGCCCGTTGGGCGGGTTTCCGTCTTCACCTGGTGGCGTCTTCATGCAAGCCACCCTAGGTTTGACATCCTCCATCCCGCAGAGGGAGTGGATTCCAGCCCGGAAGGGCTGAGGTTCACAGGCGCTCGGCCACTCCGTGGCGTCGCCTCTCCGGCGTGTCCCGCCGCGACGCCTTGATCGTATGCGCCACGTCGGCCGCCGCGCCGTCGATTCCGTAGATCTCATCGGCGTTCCTGGGAAGGCAGGGACGGTGTGGTAAACACCGCACTGCCGATCCGGAGGCACCCCACTAATGTACGGATGAGTATCCGTCCCCCCTTTTGAGCAGGCAGGGAGCCGCATCCCGATGTCCGAGCCGGAAGAGCAGCAGCAGCCTGACATTCATACGACCGCGGGCAAGCTCGCGGATCTGCAGCGCCGTATCGAGGAAGCGACGCACGCCGGCTCCGCACGCGCCGTCGAAAAGCAGCACGCCAAGGGCAAGCTGACAGCCCGTGAGCGGATAGAGCTCCTGCTCGACGAGGGTTCCTTCGTCGAACTCGACGAGTTCGCCCAGCACCGCTCCACCAACTTCGGCCTGGAGAAGAACCGGCCGTACGGAGACGGTGTCGTCACCGGGTACGGCACGGTCGACGGCCGCCCCGTCGCCGTGTTCTCGCAGGACTTCACCGTCTTCGGCGGGGCCCTCGGCGAGGTCTACGGACAGAAGATCGTCAAGGTCATGGACTTCGCGCTGAAGACCGGCTGCCCGGTCATCGGCATCAACGACTCCGGCGGTGCCCGCATCCAGGAGGGCGTCGCCTCGCTGGGCGCCTACGGCGAGATCTTCCGCCGCAACACCCACGCCTCCGGCGTCATCCCCCAGATCAGCCTGGTCGTCGGCCCGTGTGCGGGCGGGGCCGTCTACTCCCCGGCCATCACCGACTTCACGGTCATGGTCGACCAGACCTCGCACATGTTCATCACCGGCCCCGACGTCATCAAGACCGTCACCGGCGAGGACGTCGGCTTCGAGGAACTGGGCGGCGCCCGTACGCACAACTCGACCTCCGGTGTGGCCCACCACATGGCCGGGGACGAGAAGGACGCCATCGAGTACATCAAGCAGCTGCTGTCGTACCTGCCGTCCAACAACCTCTCCGAGGCACCGGTTTTCCCCGAGGAGGCCGACCTCGAGATCACCGACGAGGACCGCGAGCTGGACGCGATCGTCCCGGACAGCGCGAACCAGCCGTACGACATGCACGCGGTGATCGAGCACGTCCTGGACGACGCCGAGTTCTTCGAGACGCAGCCGCTGTACGCGCCGAACATCGTCACCGGCTTCGGCCGGGTCGAGGGCCACCCGGTCGGCATCGTCGCCAACCAGCCGACACAGCTCGCCGGGTGCCTGGACATCAAGGCCAGCGAGAAGGCGGCCCGCTTCGTGCGGACCTGCGACGCCTTCAACGTCCCGGTCATCACCTTCGTCGACGTCCCCGGCTTCCTGCCCGGTGTCGACCAGGAGCACGACGGCATCATCCGGCGCGGCGCCAAGCTGATCTACGCGTACGCCGAGGCGACCGTCCCGCTCATCACGCTCATCACGCGCAAGGCGTTCGGCGGGGCGTACGACGTCATGGGCTCCAAGCACCTGGGCGCCGACCTCAACCTCG
The DNA here is from genome assembly GCF_040612515.1 of Streptomyces sp. NPDC006372. Classification (NCBI taxonomy): domain Bacteria; kingdom Bacillati; phylum Actinomycetota; class Actinomycetes; order Kitasatosporales; family Streptomycetaceae; genus Streptomyces; species Streptomyces sp. NPDC006372. Next base: position 23,616 of record NZ_JBEXQJ010000058.1, read on the forward strand.
CCTGGCCCACCGCCCAGATCGCCGTCATGGGCGCCCAGGGCGCGGTCAACATCCTGCACCGCCGCACCCTGGCCGAGGCGGAGGCGAGTGGCGAGGATCTGGAAGCGGTCCGGGCCCGGCTGATCCAGGAGTACGAGGACGCCCTCCTCAACCCCTACGTCGCGGCCGAGCGTGGGTACGTCGACGCCGTGATCATGCCGTCCGACACGCGCCGGCATGTCGTACGGGGCCTGCGTCAACTGCGTACGAAGCGGGAATCCCTGCCTCCGAAGAAGCACGGCAACATCCCCCTCTAGCACGGCCGAGCCCAGGAGGCCCACATGACGATCAAGGTCGTACGGGGCAACCCGACCCCGGAGGAGCTGGCCGCCGCCCTGGCGGTGGTCAGGGCCCGCGCCGCGGCGGTGGCCGAAACGCCGCCCGGCGCACCCGCCGCCCGCGACTCCTGGTCCGACCCGTCCCGCATCGCCGCCCACCGCCTGCCCCAGCCGGGGCCGACGGCGTGGGGCCGCACCTACTGGCCGGGGTGAGATCGCTTTTCGGGGGCACGGGGAACCGTGCCCCCGACGGCGCGCCGATTTGAGTATCCCTACTCAGGCGCCCCCGCCCCGCCGGGCCGCACGCTGGTGTCATGCTGTGGTCCGACCCCGAGAACGAACCGCCCGAAGAACTGCGTGACATGCAGAACATGCTGCGGCGGCTCGGCGTTCTCATGGCGTTGGCCATGGTCTGCGCGATGCTCGTGATCGGTGTCCGCTGACGCCGATACGCTGAACGCATGACAGATCAGCCGCGCCGCCGACTCGTCCTCGCCTCCCAGTCCCCCGCCCGGCTGGGACTGCTCCGCCAGGCCGGGCTCGCCCCCGAGGTGATCGTGAGCGGCGTCGACGAGGACGCCGTCACCGCCCCCACCCCCGCCGAACTGGCGCTCGCCCTCGCCGAGGCGAAGGCCTCCGTCGTGGCCGCCCGTCCCGACGTCGGGGGCGCGATCGTGATCGGCTGCGACTCGGTGCTGGACCTCGACGGCCAGGCACTCGGCAAGCCAGCGGACGCCGAGGAGGCCACCGCCCGCTGGAAGGCGATGCGCGGACGGGCCGGGACCCTCCAGACGGGCCACTGCGTCTACGACACGCTCACCGGCCGGTACGTCTCGGCCACCGCGTCCACCGTCGTCCACTTCGGCGACCCCACCGACGAGGAGATCGCCGCCTACGTCGCCTCCGGGGAGCCCCTCCACGTCGCCGGGGCGTTCACGCTGGACGGCCGCTCGGCCCCGTTCATCGACGGGATCAAGGGCGACCACGGCAACGTGATCGGCATCAGCCTGCCCCTCGTCCGGCGGCTGCTCGCCGAGCTGGGCGTCGGCATCACGGAGTTGTGGGCGCCGCCGGAGCGGTGACCGCGGACCCGTCGCCGTCCGCCCCGTCCTCGGGCGCGGCGTCGGCGGGCTCGGCCGGAAGGTCGTACGTCATCAGCAGCAGCACGATCAGGCCGAGCACCAGCACCATGAACACGAACGCGGGCCAGCCGACGGGGCCCCAGGTGACCGCGCCCAGCAGCCCGTGCACGACCGCCGCGCTGATCAGCAGCATCCGCCCGAAGCCGACCGGGGGCCGGTCCCGCAGGGCCACCAGCAGGGCGACCAGGGCGCACAGCGCGAAGTAGAGGCCGAAGACGACCCCGCCGAGCTTCGACGACATCGACATCATGTGCGGGTCGAGCCCGGCCAGGGACATGTCCTGCCGGTCGACCACGACTCCGAGGAACCAGTTCAGCGCGGCGACACCGAACGCCTCGCCGAACAGCACCACCGCCACGACCCACGCCACCGGCCTGCGCACCACCGGGCCACCCACTTACCCCTAGTACGTTCAAGACATCGCGAACGCTACTGACAGGTAAACCCAGGGACAAGGGTTCTGCGGCGGGCAAAGAATCATTGGGCCATTCGTAGGGACTCCACAAAGAAACAGAGTGGCCCGCAGCACGTGATGACAGAGACCTTGACCACAGGAGCGGGCTAGGGTTTCCCGGAGGAGTACTGCGTACCGCGGTGCGACAAGGGATTTCGCGGGTCGAACGAGCCTCGCATCACGCTCCGTGTGGGCAAGCTCACCACTGGGGACGGGTCGAAGTGCCGTGTCGGCAGTCCCTAAACTCGGCTTGTTTCAAGGAGGGAGCCTCAATCGTGCGCAAGGTGCTCATCGCCAACCGTGGCGAAATCGCTGTCCGCGTGGCCCGGGCCTGCCGGGACGCCGGGATCGCGAGCGTGGCCGTTTACGCGGACCCGGACCGGGACGCTCTGCATGTCCGCGCCGCGGATGAGGCGTTCGCCCTGGGCGGTGACACCCCGGGCACCAGCTACCTCGACATCGAGAAGGTGCTGAACGCCGCCCGGGAGTCCGGCGCGGACGCGATCCACCCCGGCTACGGCTTCCTCTCCGAGAACGCGGACTTCGCACAGGCCGTGCTGGACGCGGGCCTGATCTGGATCGGCCCGCCCCCGCACGCCATCCGCGACCTGGGTGACAAGGTCGCCGCCCGGCACATCGCGCAGCGCGCGGGCGCCCCGCTGGTGGCGGGTACGCCCGACCCGGTGTCCGGTGCCGAGGAGGTCGTGGCCTTCGCCGAGCAGCACGGTCTGCCGATCGCCATCAAGGCGGCCTTCGGTGGTGGCGGTCGCGGTCTGAAGGTGGCGCGGACGCTGGAAGAGGTCCCGGAGCTGTACGACTCGGCCGTCCGTGAGGCGGTCGCCGCGTTCGGCCGGGGTGAGTGCTTCGTCGAGCGCTATCTCGACAAGCCGCGGCACGTGGAGACCCAGTGCCTCGCCGACCAGCACGGCAACGTCGTGGTGGTCTCCACCCGTGACTGCTCCCTGCAGCGCCGGCACCAGAAGCTGGTCGAGGAGGCGCCCGCGCCCTTCCTCTCCGAGGAGCAGGTCGCCCAGCTGTACAGCGCCTCGAAGGCGATCCTGAAGGAGGCCGGCTACGTCGGCGCCGGCACGGTCGAGTTCCTCGTCGGCAACGACGGCACGATCTCCTTCCTGGAGGTCAACACCCGCCTGCAGGTCGAGCACCCGGTCACCGAGGAGGTCGCCGGAATCGACCTCGTGCGGGAGATGTTCCGCATCGCCGACGGCGAGGAACTGGGCTACGACGACCCCGCCCTGCGCGGCCACTCCTTCGAGTTCCGCATCAACGGCGAGGACCCGGGCCGCAACTTCCTCCCGGCCCCCGGCACGGTCACGAAGTTCGACGCGCCGTCCGGCCCCGGTGTGCGGCTGGACGCGGGCGTGGAGTCCGGCTCGGTCATCGGCCCGGCCTGGGACTCCCTGCTGGCCAAGCTGATCGTCACCGGCCGCACGCGCAAGGAGGCCCTGGAGCGGGCCGCGCGGGCCCTGGAGGAGTTCCAGGTCGAGGGCATGGCCACGGCGATCCCGTTCCACCGCACGGTGGTGAAGGACCCGGCGTTCGCGCCGGAGCTCACGGGCTCGTCCGACCCGTTCACGGTCCACACCCGCTGGATCGAGACGGAGTTCGTCAACGAGATCAAGCCGTTCGCGGCGGTGGCCGACACGGAGACGGACGAGGAGCTGGACCGCGAGACGGTGGTCGTCGAGGTCGGCGGCAAGCGCCTGGAGGTCTCCCTCCCGGCCTCGCTGGGCATGTCCCTGGCCCGCACGGGCCTCGCGGCCGGGGCCAAGCCCAAGCGCCGCGCGGCGAAGAAGTCGGGCCCCGCCGCCTCCGGTGACACCCTCGCCTCGCCGATGCAGGGCACGATCGTCAAGGTCGCCGTCGAGGAGGGCCAGGAGGTCAAGGAAGGCGACCTGATCGTCGTCCTCGAGGCCATGAAGATGGAACAGCCCCTCAACGCCCACAAGTCGGGCACGATCAAGGGCCTGAGCGCGGACATCGGCGCGTCGATCACGTCGGGCGCGGCGATCTGCGAGATCAAGGACTGACGCTCCTCCCCTGGCGCGGCGCCTGACCACCGGTGGTGGGTCGGGGCCGCGTCGGGGGGTGTCCGTCCTCGGAACGGCGCGATGGGCTCGGACACCGACTAACTGTCCGTTGACGCGCCAACCGCTGCGGGCGGACACCCCCCGACACGTCCCCTGCTCGCCGTATGCGAGTGCGGGCGCGTGGGGGCGGGCCGCCCATCCGCCCTAGCTGCGGGCAATCGTGCCGCTAAGGGCGATGGGGGTCCCCCCTGCTCGAGCGAAGCCGAGAGCTTGGGGGAGGGTGGGCGCAGCGGCACGCCGCTACGCCGGGCTGTGCAACGCCCCGGCCCCCGCACCGACGCCGGGCACCTGACAGCTGAGAGTGCCTCACCGCCGCCGCAGATCCGCCACCCGCGCCCGCTCAGCCCCGCCGGCCCCCTGCTCCCCCAGCATCGAGGCGGACCGCAGTCCACCCGCGCCGCCCCCACCCCCCGGCACCTGCCTCCGAGGCCCCGGCAAAGGCACATCCCGCCGCTGCTGACGCGCAGGGACGGAATCACCCCCAGGGCCCACCGCCCCCGCCGAACCCCCTTGCCCCCCGGCCACGGCGATCTGCACACCTTGGTCGGCCAGCGCCTGAAGCTCCGTTGCCGCACGGTCGTCGTGCGCGGGCGGCTCGTCCGTCACGAGACGCGTGATGAGATCCGTGGGCACGGTCTGGAACATGGTGTCCGTACCGAGCTTGGTGTGGTCGGCGAGGACGACCACCTCCGCCGCGGCCTGCACCAGCGCCCGGTCGACGGACGCCGACAGCATGTTGGACGTGGACAGCCCCCGCTCGGCGGTCAGCCCGCTCCCGGACAGGAACGCCCGCGACACCCGCAGCCCGTGCAGGGACTGCTCGGCACCACTGCCGACCAGGGCGTAGTTGGACCCGCGGAGCGTGCCCCCGGTCATCACGACCTCGACCCTGTTGGCATGGGCCAGCGCCTGCGCCACCAGCAGCGAGTTGGTGACGACGGTCAGCCCTGGCACCCGGGCGAGCCGGCGGGCCAGCTCCTGGGTCGTCGTACCCGCCCCGACCACGATCGCCTCGCCCTCTCCCACGAAGTTCGCGGCGAGGTCGGCGATGGCGGTCTTCTCGGCGGTCGCGAGATGAGACTTCTGCGGAAAGCCGGACTCCCGCGTGAAACCGCCCGGCAGTACCGCACCGCCGTGCCGGCGGTCGAGGAGTCCTTCTGCCTCCAGCGCGCGCACGTCCCGCCGTACGGTCACTTCGGAGGTCTGGACGACGCGGGCGAGCTCACGGAGCGACACGGCTCCGTTCGCTCGCACCATTTCGAGGATCAATTGGCGACGTTCTGCAGCGAACACGAAACTGACAGTAACGCCAGCGACCGTCTGCTTTCAGCAGTTTGCGCTGAATAGCAGAAGATGTTCGCACCGGGTAGCGGGAAGTGGTATAGGGCTTAGTCCCGCCGCCTATGCCGTACGAATGGTCGAACACTCCACGTGACCAGCGCGGAGTCGCTTTTCGGCCTCAGCCCTCGCCGGTCTCCTTACGGGTGTGCAACTGCCGTGCCACCTCGGCGATCGAGCCCGACAGGGAGGGATAGACGGTGAAGGCGTTCGCGATCTGTTCGACCGTCAGGTTGTTGTCGACCGCGATCGAGATGGGGTGGATCAGTTCCGAGGCGCGCGGCGCGACGACCACACCGCCGACCACGATGCCCGTGCCCGGCCGGCAGAAGATCTTGACGAAGCCGTCGCGGATGCCCTGCATCTTGGCGCGCGGGTTGCGCAGCAGCGGCAGCTTCACCACCCGGGCGTCGATCTTCCCGCCGTCGACGTCGGCCTGCGTGTAGCCGACGGTGGCGATCTCCGGGTCCGTGAAGACGTTCGACGAGACGGTCTTCAGGTTCAGCGGGGCCACCGCATCGCCCAGGAAGTGGTACATGGCGATGCGTCCCTGCATGGCGGCCACGGAGGCGAGCGCGAACACGCCCGTGACGTCACCGGCCGCGTACACGCCCGGAGCGGTCGTACGCGACACCTTGTCGGTCCAGATGTGGCCGGACTCGCGCAGCCTGACCCCGGCCTCCTCAAGACCCATGCCCGCACTGTTGGGCACGGCACCGACGGCCATCAGACAGTGCGACCCGGTGATGACCCGCCCGTCGGAGAGGGTCACCTCGACCCGGTCCCCCACGCGCTTGGCGGACTGCGCCCGGGAACGCCCCATGACGTTCATGCCGCGCCGCCGGAAGACGTCCTCCAGCACGGCGGCCGCGTCCGGGTCCTCGCCGGGCAGCACCCGGTCCCGCGACGACACGAGCGTCACCTTCGACCCGAGCGCCTGGTAGGCGCCGGCGAACTCCGCACCGGTCACACCCGACCCGACCACGATCAGCTCCTCGGGGAGCTCGTCGAGGTCGTACACCTGGGTCCAGTTCAGGATCCGCTCACCGTCCGGCAGGGCGTCGGGCAGCTCGCGGGGATGCCCGCCGGTGGCGATGAGCACAGCATCGGCCGTAAGAGTCTCTTCACTCCCGTCGGCGGCGCGCACCACGACCTTGCGCGACCCGTCCAGCGCCTGCATGCCCTCCAGCCGCCCGCGCCCACGCATGACACGCGCCCCGGCACGCGTCACGGAGGCGGTGATGTCGTGCGACTGGGCGAGCGCGAGCCGCTTCACACGCCGGTTGACCTTGCCCAGGTCCACACCCACCACCCGGGCGGCCTGCTCCATGGGCGGGGTGTCGTCGGCGACGATGATCCCCAGCTCCTCGTACGACGAGTCGAAGGTGGTCATCACCTCGGCCGTGGCGATCAGGGTCTTCGACGGTACGCAGTCGGTGAGCACCGACGCCCCGCCCAGACCGTCGCAGTCGACGACGGTCACCTCCGCGCCGAGTTGAGCGGCCACCAGCGCCGCTTCGTATCCGCCGGGTCCGCCACCGATGATCACGATCCGAGTCACGTACCCCATTGTCCCGCACCCATCAACGGGGCACCGCCCCGGGGGCCGCCCTATGCGGCTCTGTTACGCGAGTGACTCCGGGCCACCTGCCGTACCCTCTGTCCATGTCGCTCTACGCCGCGTACGCCGGCAACCTCGACGCGCGGCTGATGACCCGCCGCGCCCCTCATTCGCCGCTGCGCGCCACGGGCTGGCTGAACGGGTGGCGGCTGACCTTCGGCGGCGAGCACATGGGGTGGGAGGGCGCCCTGCCGACGATCGTCGAGGACCCGGCCTCCCAGGTCTTCGTCGCGCTGTACGACATCGCCCCCATGGACGAGGAGTCACTCGACCGCTGGGAGGGGGTGGGCCTCGACATCTACCGCCGTACCCGCGTACGGGTGCACACCCTGGACGGGGAGGAGCCGGCGTGGGCCTTCGCCCTGAACGCGTACGAGGGCGGCCTGCCCTCCGCCCGCTACCTGGGTGAGATCGCCGACGCGGCCGAATCGGCCGGGGCCCCTCACGACTACGTCATGGAACTGCGCAAGCGCCCCTGCTGACGGAACCCTCGCCGGGCCCCTCGTTGGAAACGACAAGGCAACGATCACAACCCCGTGAGCTCCACCATCTACGCGCGTAGGCAAACAGCGGCTACTCTCGTCGGCGTGAACGCATCTCTTCTTCCGGACGACATCCAGGGCGACCCGCACACCGCCGCCGACGCCGCCGCGGCCCGCCTGCGCGAACTCACGGGCGCCGAGACCCACGACGTCGCCCTCGTGATGGGCTCCGGCTGGGCCCCGGCCGTGGACGCCCTCGGCGCCCCCGAGGCCGAGCTCCAGGTCACCGAGCTGCCCGGTTTCCCGCCGCCGGCGGTCGAAGGGCACGGCGGCAAGATCCGCTCCTACCGGATCGGCGACAAGCGCGCCCTGGTCTTCCTCGGCCGTACGCACTACTACGAGGGCCGCGGCGTGGCAGCCGTCGCCCACGGTGTCCGCACCGCGGTGGCGGCCGGCTGCAAGACGATCGTCCTCACCAACGGCTGCGGCGGCCTGCGCGAGGGCATGCGCCCCGGCCAGCCGGTCCTGATCAGCGACCACATCAACCTCACCGCCACGTCGCCCATCATCGGCGCGAACTTCGTCGACCTCACCGACCTCTACTCCCCGCGCCTGCGCGCCCTGTGCAAGGAGGTCGACCCCACGCTGGAGGAGGGCGTCTACGCCCAGTTCCCCGGCCCGCACTACGAGACCCCGGCCGAGATCCGTATGGCTCGTGTGATCGGTGCGGATCTGGTGGGCATGTCGACGGTCCTGGAGGCGATCGCCGCGCGTGAGGCGGGGGCGGAGGTTCTCGGGATCTCCCTGGTGACCAATCTCGCCGCGGGGATGACCGGTGAGCCGCTGAACCACGAGGAGGTTCTGCAGGCGGGGCGTGACTCCGCGACGCGGATGGGGTCGCTGTTGGCGCAGGTCCTGGGGCGGCTGTAGCCCCTGGGCGTTGCTGCTGGGGCCGGGGCGTTGCGCAGCCCGGCGCAGCGGGGTGCCGCTGCGCCCACCCTCCCCCAAGCTCTCGGCTTCGCTCGAGCAGGGGGGACCCCCATCGCCCCAGCGGCACGACTGCCCGCAGCT
>NZ_JBEXQJ010000059.1:0-30721 GCF_040612515.1 Streptomyces sp. NPDC006372
CCCGCGGCCGCGGCGGGCCCCACCCCACCCCCTCGTGGTGGCTGCTCGTGGTGGCCGGCGCCCGGGCTCAGGGGCGGTCCGCGTCCAATGGCTCCAGGTCCTCGTCCTCGTCGAGGTCGGTGTCGAGGTCGTCCAGGTCCTCGGCCTCGCTGTCGTCGCCGTCGTCGTCATCGTCGTCATCGACGTCGTCGAGTTCTTCGTCGAAGACGGCGCTGACGTCGAAGCGGCAGACCACCTGCTGCGGATCGACCTGCTCGAACGGCGCCTCCAGCCACTCGCCGGGTTCGGCGGGTTCGTCCGCGGCCGCCACCCAGAGCGTGGAGTCGCCCTCCTCCAGGCCGAACTCCTTGTGCCGGGAGGCGATCTCGTCGGGCTCGAACTCGCCGAAGAGGAGGCCGAGCGCGCCGTGGACCGTCCCGGAGGCGGCCGCGCCGTCCTCGCCCTCCGCGGCCTCGATCCGCTCCGCCTGCGCCAGCAGTCGCTGCGGCTCGGCCACCGCGTAGTCACGGCGGATCAGTACGCTCACCGCGTTCGGTTCCTCGGGCCCGTTGTACGGGGGCAGCGCGTCCTCCGTACCGGGGATCTCGAAGGGTGTGACCTCGTCGTAGCGGTCGTAGAGCAGTTCGTCGTACACCTCTGCGGCCGCGGCCAGCTGGTTGAACGCCTCGTAGACGGCCGGGTCGTCCTCCCCCGACCTGCGTTCGACCGCGGCCAGGTGGCGGTCGAGCGCGGTCTTGACCGCCTCGGCGGCGGCGCGTACCTCGGCAGCGGTGGGCTGCGCAGCATCAGACATAGTGCAGACGCTATCCGTACCAGGCCCCAGCCCGCACAATAGATGCGATGCCGGAATACGAATTTGTCGACGTGTACGTACCTCGCGGGGTCTCCCGCAAGGAAACGGCACGTCTGCTGACGGACCATGCCGAGTACGGACACTGGGAGTTGTACCGTCTGAGCCTGCTGCGGGACGGCAGCCGCAAGGTGCGGTTGCGCCGGCGGATCATCCGCCAGGTGCGGGCCACGTGGTGAGCTGGGGCGGCGCACTGGGAGAAGGCATGTGACGGAGCGGGCCCCGCCGGGTGGCGGGGCCCGCTCCGTTCGCCGGGGTGTCAGGCCGAGGCGCGTGCCTTGCGGTAGAGGACCGCGCCCGCCAGCAGCGCGCCCGCGCCGGCCGGCAGGACGAGCCCGAGCGGCAGGTCACTGCCGGTGCTCGCGAGCTGGGCGTCGCCGCCGGCCTGCGTGACGAGCCGGCCGCCCGGCTGATCGCCGTGCGAGGAACCGCCGGGCGTCTCGCCACCGGTGCTGGGCGGGGTGGCCGGGGTACCGGGGTTACCGGGCTCCTCGGGGCTACCGGGGTTGCCCGGGTTACCAGGGTTGCCCGGGTTGCCCGGGTTGCTGGGGTTGCCCGGGTTACCAGGGTTACCCGGGTTACCCGGCTGTCCCGGGTTCTCGTGGCCGCCGCCGGGCGGGTTGGTGTGGTGTCCGCCGGAGCCGCCGTTGCGGCAGTCGTTGCCCGCGCTGGGGTTACCGACGCCGATGATGTCGACGCTGTTGCCGCAGACGTTCACCGGCACGTCGATCGGTGCCTGCACGTGGTTGCCCGAACCGACGCCGGGCGAGTCGGTGGCGTGTCCGCCGGCGTGCGAGCCGCCGTGGCCACGGTGCGCGCCGTGTCCCCCCGAGGACGATCCGCCCCCCTTGTTGGCGCACGAGTTGCCCACCGACGGGTTGAGCACCCCGACGACGTTGACCGTGTTCCCGCAGACGTTGACCGGCGCGTGCACCGGCGCCTGCACCGTGTTTCCGGACAGCACGCCGGGCGAGCCCGAACCGGCGCCCTGGGCGCCCGAGTCGGCGTGCGCCGCGCCGCCCGCGGCGGCGATCACGCCGGTCGCGGCCGCCACGGTCATCAGACCCTTGCGGGTGACCTGTCGCATTACTGAATACCTGCCTTCGACCCTGTCTCGAATTCTTTTCGAGTTCTTCTCGAATTCCTCGAAAGAAGCGTTCGGCCCCGGAGCGCATGGCATGCACTCCGGGACCGATGGCTTTGAAACTCCCCTCAGCGAGGGGAAAGCATCACTTGTTGACGCAGGTGTTGCCGAAGGCGGGGTTCAGCAGCCCGATCACGGAGACCGTGTTGCCGCAGACGTTCACCGGGACGTGAACGGGCACCTGAACAACGTTGCCGGACAGGACACCCGGGCTGTGCACGGCGGCACCCTGGGCACCCGAGTCGGCGACGGCCAGGCCCGCGCCCGCGAGAACCAGCCCACCGGTGGCAGCCGCAGCAGCGACGACCTTCTTGATCATTATTCCTCCTAGTTGGCAAAGCGACCCATCTTGCGATCGCATTACCTGTAACGAGGAGGGAGTAATGAGGCTACGAGCTTATGGTCGCATTCACTCTTCCCAGTCGATCTCGTACGCCCGACCGAATACTGGCGTTCCGCTCGGGCCGGTTCAGGACGCGTCGATGAACCGGTCGAGCACCCGCACGCCGAACTGGAGGCCCTCGACCGGCACCCGCTCGTCCACGCCGTGGAACATGCCGGCGAAGTCCAGCTCCGGCGGCAGCTTCAGCGGCACGAAGCCGAAGCCGCGGATGCCCAGGTCGTCGAAGGACTTGGCGTCCGTCCCACCGGAGAGCATGTAGGGGATCGCCTTGGCGGTCGGGTCCTCGGCCAGCAGCGCGGACTGCATCGCCGCCACGAGCGCCCCGTCGAAGGTGGTCTCGACGGCCTTGTCGGCGTGGACGTCCTCGCGCCGCACGTTCGGGCCGAGGATCTTGTCGAGGTCGGCGAGGAACTCCTCCTCGTGTCCGGGCAGGAACCGTCCGTCGACGTGGGCGGTCGCCTCACCCGGGATGACGTTGACCTTGTAGCCGGCACCGAGCTGCGTCGGGTTGGCCGTGTTGCTCAGGGTCGCGCCGATGAACTTGGCGATGCCGCCGAGCCTGACGAGGGTCGACTCCATGTCCTCCGGGTCGAGTTCGAGGCCGAGCGCGTCACCGAGCTCGTCGAGGAAGGCGCGGGTGGTCTTGGTGACGCGCACCGGGAACTTGTGCCGCCCCAGCCGCGCGACGGCCTCCGAAAGCTCGGTGATCGCGTTGTCCCGGTGGATCATCGACCCGTGCCCGGCGGTGCCGGCCACGGTGAGCTTCATCCAGTGCATGCCCTTCTCGGCTGTCTGGATCATGTAGAGCCGACGCTGCTCGCTGACGGTGAACGAGAACCCGCCCACCTCGCTGATCGCCTCGGTGACGCCCTCGAACAGCTCGGGGTGGTTGCGCACGAGGTGCTTGGCGCCGTACGTGCCGCCGGCCTCCTCGTCCGCGAGGAACGCGAGGACGATGTCGCGCGGGGGCTTGCGCCCGCTGCGCAGCCGGTCGCGGACGACCGCCAGGGTCATCGCGTCCATGTCCTTCATGTCGACGGCCCCACGGCCCCACACGCAGCCGTCGGCGACCTCGCCCGAGAAGGGGTGGTGGGTCCAGTCGTCCGCGTTGGCCGGTACGACGTCGGTGTGACCGTGGATGAGGAGCGCGGGCCGGGAGGGGTCCTCGCCCTCGATCCGGGCCACCGTGGAGGCGCGGCCCGGGTGGGACTCGAAGATCTGCGGTTCGAGCCCGACCTCGGCGAGCTTCTCGGCGACGTACTCGGCCGCCTTGCGCTCGCCCGGACCCGAGTGGTCGCCGTAGTTGCTGGTGTCGATCTGGATCAGCTCGCGGCAGAGGTCCACGACCTCGTCCTCGCCGGTGACGCTCCTGGCCGTGTCCGTCTCGCTCACGTGCTTCCTCCCGCTGTCACTGCTGGTGGGTCCCCCTCATCCTCCCTCTCCCCGGCCCGCTCCCCAAGAGCCCTCCCGGCCCGTCACACGTCGTTCACGCCCCGCCGGGGCGCGGACGGGGGGTGATCGGCCACCCCGGAAAGCCTGGTAATGTTTACGTCGTCGCCGCGGGGAGAACCCGCGCGACAGACACCTTGTCCGGGTGGCGGAATGGCAGACGCGCTAGCTTGAGGTGCTAGTGCCCTTTATCGGGCGTGGGGGTTCAAGTCCCCCCTCGGACACATCAAGCTGAGGGCCGTGACCGCGAGGTCACGGCCCTCAGGCGTTGTCGCGGAAGGGTGACCATGACCAGCCGTTCCTGCCCATGCGGGTTGCCCGGGGCCTACGAGGCATGCTGCGGCCGCTATCACTCCGGTGCCGCCGCCCCGACCGCCGAGGCGTTGATGCGGTCGCGGTACAGCGCCTTCGTGAAGGGCGATACCGGGTATCTGCTGCGGACCTGGCACCCGCGGACGCGGCCCGGGCGGCTGGAGCTCGATCCGGGGATGCGGTGGACCGGGCTGGAGATCCTGGGCACGCGTGACGGGACCGCGTTCCACACCACCGGGACCGTGGAGTTCCGGGCCTCGTACCGGGGCGGGTCGCTGCACGAGCGGAGCCGGTTCGAGCGGGTCGACGGGGCCTGGGTCTACGTCGACGGCGACATCCTCGGCTGAGAACTAGGGCGCCAGGATGTCGAGTTCCTGGAGGGCGCCGACCGTGATCTCGCGGGTCAGTTCCTCCGCGCGGGCCGCGTCGCCCGCGCGGACCGCCTCGGCGACCTGGACGTGCAGGGTGACGGCGGCCGGATCGGGGTCCTCGAACATCACGTCGTGATGGGTGCGGCCGGCCAGCACCTCGGCGACGACGTCGCCGAGGCGGGCGAACATCTCGTTGCCGGAGGCGTCCAGGATGGCGCGGTGGAAGGCCATGTCGTGGACGAGGTACTCCTCGAGCTTGTGACCGCGTGAGTTGGCGACCATGCCGAGGGCGCACTCGGTGAGTTCGGCGCACTGTTCGGCGGTGGCGTGCCGCGCGGCGAGGCCGGCCGCGACCGGTTCGATCGCCGAGCGCAGCAGCGTCAGGGAACGCAGCTGCCGGGGCCGGTCCTTGCCGGCCAGGCGCCAGCGGATGACCTCGGGGTCGTAGACGTTCCACTCGGACGCCGGGCGGACCGTGACGCCGACGCGGCGGCGGGACTCGACCAGGTGCATGGACTCCAGGACGCGGACCGCCTCGCGCATCACGGAGCGCGACACGTCGAAACGCTGGGCGAGCTCGTCGGTGCGCAGCACGCTGCCGGGCGGGTACTCGCCCGCCGTGATCTCAGGGCCGAGGGTGTCCAGTACATGGCCGTGCAGCCCCCGGCCCGGTGTGCTCATGCACTCAGCGTACGGGGTAGATCACGCAGACAAAAAGTCAGACTTATTCGCCACAGGCTCTTGAATTAGTCGTACCTAATGGGTTTCAGTTGCGTCGACATCACGTGTCGACGAAGACAGCAGACAGTGAGGCAGCGATGAACACCCCCCACGTCGTCGTGGTCATGGGCGTCGCCGGCACCGGCAAGACCACCATCGGTCCCCTGCTCGCGTCCCGGCTCGGCGTTCCGTACGCCGAGGGCGACGACTTCCACCCGCAGGCCAACATCGCCAAGATGTCGGCCGGTACGCCGCTCACCGACGAGGACCGCGGGCCCTGGCTCGACGCCATCGGCGAGTGGGCGCACGGGAGGGCCGGACTCGGCGGGGTGGTCAGCTGCTCGGCACTGAAGCGGTCGTACCGCGACCGGCTGCGCGCCGCCGCGCCGGGCGTGGTCTTCCTGCACCTCACGGGCGACCGCGCGCTGATCGAGGACCGGATGTCGCACCGGCAGGGGCACTTCATGCCCACGGCGCTGCTCGACTCCCAGTTCGCCACGCTCCAGCCGCTGGAGACGGACGAGGCGGGGGTCGGCGTGGACGTCTCGGGCAGTCCGCAGGAGATTACCGAGCGCGCCGCGCTCGCCCTGGCGGACCTCCCCGAAACCGTCCGGTAGCCCCTGACGGTCTCCTCTCCCCCTCCTCTACTCCCCCGAAGACAAGGGACCCCTACCCCGTGACCAGACTCAGCGTCGAGATGCTGGCAGCGGACGCACCCGAGCCGATCACCTCGGCCGGACACGCTCAGCTGGGCATCGCCGTCCTGGCGGGCATCGCCGTCATCGTCCTGCTCATCACCAAGTTCAAGCTGCACGCCTTCCTGGCGCTGACCATCGGGTCCCTGGCGCTCGGCGCGATCGCCGGGGCGCCGCTGGACAAGGTCCTGCTCAGCTTCAGCACCGGCCTCGGCACCACGGTCGCCGGCGTCGGTGTGCTGATCGCCCTCGGTGCGATCCTCGGCAAGATGCTCGCCGACTCCGGCGGCGCCGACCAGATCGTCGACACCATCCTCGCGAAGGCCGGCGGGCGGTCGATGCCGTGGGCGATGGTGCTGATCGCCTCCGTGATCGGGCTGCCGCTGTTCTTCGAGGTCGGCATCGTGCTGCTGATCCCGGTGGTGCTGATGGTCGCCAAGCGCGGCAACTACTCGCTGATGCGGATCGGCATCCCGGCGCTCGCGGGTCTGTCCGTGATGCACGGTCTGGTGCCGCCGCACCCCGGCCCGCTGGTCGCGATCGACGCGGTCAAGGCCGACCTCGGTGTGACGCTGGCCCTCGGTGTCCTCGTCGCGATACCCACGGTGATCATCGCCGGTCCGGTGTTCTCGAAGTACGCGGCCCGCTGGGTGGACGTCCCCGCGCCCGAGAACATGATTCCGCAGCGCGCTTCGGAGGACCTGGAGAAGCGCCCCGGTTTCGGCGCCACGCTGTTCACGGTCCTGCTGCCGGTGATCCTCATGCTGGCCAAGGCGCTCGTCGACATCGTCATCGACGATGTGGAGAACCCGGTCCAGCGCGTCTTCGACGTGATCGGCGCCCCGATGATCGCGCTGCTCGCGTCGGTGCTGGTCGGCATCTTCACGCTGCTGCGGCCCGCCGGGTTCTCCAAGGAGCGGATCTCGCCGCTCGTCGAGAAGAGCCTCGCGCCGATCGCGGGCATCCTGCTGATCGTCGGCGCCGGCGGTGGCTTCAAGCAGACGCTGATCGACACCGGGGTGGGCCAGATGGTCCTGGACATCTCGAAGGACTGGTCGATCCCCGCGCTGCTGCTGGCCTGGCTGATCGCGGTGGCGATCCGGCTCGCGACCGGTTCGGCGACGGTGGCGACGGTCTCGGCGGCCGGTCTGGTCGCCCCGCTCGCGGCCGACATGTCGACCACGCACGCGGCGCTGCTCGTCCTGGCCATCGGCGCCGGCTCGCTCTTCTTCAGCCATGTCAACGACGCCGGGTTCTGGATGGTGAAGGAGTACTTCGGGCTGAGTGTCGGCCAGAACATCAAGACCTGGTCCGTCATGGAGACGATCATCTCGGTGGTCGCCGGCGGCATCGTCCTGTTGTTGTCCCTGGTGATTTAGGAGTGGTACTGCGATGACGGCTCACCCCCTCTTCGACATCAGCGGCCGTACGGCCCTGGTGACCGGTTCCAGCCGAGGCATCGGACGGGCCCTGGCCCGTGGCCTCGCGGAGGCCGGCTGCACGGTCGTCCTGAACGGACGGGACAAGGACCGGCTCGCCGAAGCGGCGGCCGCTCTGCCCGGCGACAAGGTGCACACGGCGGCGTTCGACGTGACCGACGGGCCGTCCGTGGCGGACGGGATCGCGGACGTCGAGGAGCGGGTGGGCCCGCTCGACATCCTCGTCAACAACGCGGGTATGCAACTGCGCGCCCCGCTGCTGGAGTTCAAGGACTCCGACTGGCACCGGATCCTGGACACCAACCTGACCAGTGCCTTCCTGGTCGGTCGTGAGGCGGCGCGCCGGATGACGGAACGCGGCCACGGCAAGATCATCAACATCTGCTCGCTGCAGAGCGAGGTGGTACGGCCCGGGATCGCGCCGTACGCGGCCACCAAGGGCGCGCTGAAGATGCTCACCAAGGGCATGTGCGCGGACTGGGGTCCGAGCGGCGTGCAGGTCAACGGGCTCGGCCCGGGCTACATCGAGACGGAGCTGACCCAGCCGCTCGTCGAGGACGAGGAGTTCAGTGCCTGGGTGCGGCGGCGCACCCCGGCGGGGCGCTGGGGCCGCACCCAGGACCTGGTGGGCGGGGTGCTGTTCCTCGCCTCCCCCGCCGCGGACTTCGTGAGCGGACAGGTGCTGTACGTCGACGGCGGCATGACGAGCGTGCTGTGACCATCAGGGAGGCTGCGATGCTGGGTTGTGTGATCCACGGTCAGGGTGACCTGAGAGTGGCGGAGTTGCCGGTTCCGGTCCCCGGGCCGGGGCAGGCGCTGGTGGCCGTGCGGTACGGCGGGGTGTGCGGGTCCGACCTGCACTACTGGCGGCACGGCGGGGTCGGTGACTTCCGGCTCAGGGAGCCGATGGTCCTCGGCCACGAGGTCGTCGGGACCGTCCTGGAGTACGGTGCGGGCGCGTCGGGGCCGGCTCCGGGTACGGCCGTCGCCGTGCATCCGGCGACCCCGTGCGGGGTGTGCCCCGAGTGCGGGGACAAGCGGCGCAACGTGTGCCGCGACACCAGCTATCTGGGCAGTGCGGCGCGCTTCCCGCACGTGCAGGGCGGGTTCGCGGCCCAGGTGGTCGTGCCCGCCGAGCAGGTGCGGGCCCTGCCGGACGGTCTCGGGCTGCGCCGGGCCGCGCTCGCCGAGCCCCTGTCCGTCGCCGTGCACGCGGTGCGGCGGGCCGGGGAGGTGGCCGGCCGGCATGTGCTGGTGACCGGTGCCGGGCCCATCGGGTGTCTGGTGGTCGCGGCGGCGAAGGCGGCGGGCGCCGCGCACGTCACCGTGACGGATCTGCTGCCCGAGGCGCTGGAGTACGCGACGGTCGCCGGGGCCGGCACGGTGGTACGGGCTGACGACCCGGACGACGCCGGGTGGCCCGACGAGGTGGACGTGGCGATCGAGGCGTCCGGGGTGGCCGCGGGGCTCGACGCGTGTCTGCGGAGGGTTCGGCGCGGTGGGGTCGTGGTGCAACTGGGCATGCTGCCGCCGGGGCAGAGTCCGTTCGCGGGGAACCTCGTGGTGAGCCGGGAGATCGAGCTGCGCGGGGCGTTCCGGTTCGACACCGAGTTCGACGAGGCGCTGGCCTTGCTCGCGGTGGAGCCGGCGTTCGACGGGCTGGTCAGTGCGGTGGTTCCGGTGCGGGACGCCGAGTCCGCTTTCGCCCTGGCCGCTGATCGGAGTCGGTCCTGCAAGGTGCTGCTGGATTTCGCCGTCGCGCCTTAGGGGTGTCGGTGTCGGGCGGGTGCGGGTTCGCTGTGGCTGGTCGCGCAGTTCCCCGCGCCCCTTAGGGTCCCCCGAGCGGTGGAGTCGGTTCCTTCCCCGGGGTGATCCACGCTCGTCGAGGGACTGCGACCTTGGGGACATGACGAATACCGTCTCATCCGTCCCACCGCCCGGGGTCCCTCGCCCGCCCGGGCGACTGCGCAGGGCCTGGGCCGCCGCTCACGCGCCGGTGGCCGGAGTGCCTCGGTGGGCGCGGAGCGCCGCCTACGCCATACCGCTCGTCGTGTTGCCGTCGAGCCTGTGGCGGGTTCTGGTGGCCTTCTTCGACGAGGACACCGCAGGCAAGACCGGGAGCCTGCCGTCGTGGCTGCCGGGTGAGGTCTATGTGGTCCTGCTCTCGGTTCTGTCCGAGCTGGTGGCGTTCACCGGGGTCGGGCTGATCGCCGCGTGGGGTGAGGTGTTCCCGCGCTGGATCCCGCTACTGCGGGGGCGCAGGGTGCCGACCGGGGTCGCGGTCGTGCCGGCCACCCTCGGCGCGGTGGTGCTGACGGCCCTGTGGACCGCCGCGTGCGTCGCGGAGGCTGCCGGAGTCACCCTCCGGGGAGATCCGCTCCCGTCCGACTACCCGACAGCGGCGGGCGGCTGGGAGGCAGCCGTGTTCTACGTCTGCTACGCCCCGCTGTTGCTGTGGGGGCCACTGCTCGGGGCCGTCACGGTCGCCTACGTTCGGCGCAGGCGCGGTGTCCCGCCGACCGGGCCCACCTGGGTCACGGCCGCCACAACGGGTGCTCCCGGTCCGCCCACTCGCGGCTCACCGAGCCGGTGCGCATGCCCCGGCGGGATTCCGGGTCCGCCAGGGCCATGCCGATGTGGCCGGCCAGGACGATGCCGATGGTGAGGGCCAGCCAGTCGTGGACGAAGGTCGCGCTGGTGCGCCACACGAGTGGGGTGAGGTGGGTGAACCACATCAGCAGGCCGGTGCCGAGCATGACGAGGGTGGCGCCGGCGATCCAGGCCGCGTAGATCTTCTGGCCGGCGTTGAACTTGCCGGCCGGGCGGGACGCGTGCCGTTTGTCGCGGTGCAGGGCGGCACGCAGCCAGGTGCGGTCGTGCGGGCCGAAGCGGTTGAGGCGGCTGAGGTCGGCGCGGAAGGCACGGGAGGCGAGGCCGGCCAGGACGGGGACGGGCAGGGCGAGGCCGGCCCACTCGTGCAGGGTGACGACCAGGGCGCGGCGGCCGACGAATTCGGCGAGCTGGGGGATGTAGAGGCAGGCCGCCGTCAGGACGCAGACGCCCATCAGGACGGCCGTCGTGCGGTGCACCCAGCGCTCGGTCCGGCTGAAGCGCCCGACCCCGGTCGTCGTGTCAGCTGGTGGGGTCATCGTCCCGTCCGTTCGAGCGGCCCACCCAGGCGTCGACGTCGTAGCCGCGTTCCTCCCAGTAGCCGGGCCGGACCTCGTCGGTGACGGTGATGCCGGAGAGCCACTTGGCCGACTTGTAGAAGTACATGGGTGCCACGTAGAGGCGGACCGGGCCGCCGTGGGAGTGGCCGAGGTCCTTGTCCTGCATGCGCAGGGCGACCAGGACGTCCGCGCGGCGGGCCTGGTCGAGGGTGAGGCTCTCGCTGTAGGTGCCGTCGAAGCAGGTGAAGCGGATCGCCCTGGCGCCGGGGCGGACTCCGGCGTCGTCCAGCAGGCGGGCGAGGCGTACGCCCTCGAAGGGGGTGTGCGGGACGCGCCAGCCGGTGACGCACTGGACGTCGCGGACCATGCGGGTCTGCGGGAGGGCCCTGAGATCGGCCAGGGTGTAGGTCGCGGGACGGTCGACCAGGCCGTCCACCTTCAGGCGGTAGGTGTCGGCGTTCTTGCGGGGGACGGAGGAGGCCACCGAGTAGTAGCGGAAGCCGCCGCCGTTCGGGAGCAGTCCGGTCAGGCCGGTGGGGTCCTTGTCGGCGGTGCCGCCGAGGAAGCCCTCCAGGCCGCGTTGCAGCTTGGGCGCGGCGACCACGCCGAGTGCGCCCAGGCCGAGGGTGCCGAGGAAGACACGGCGGCCGATCGGGGTGCCCCGCTCCTCGGGGTGTCGGTCGTTCACGCCGTCCTGTACGTCCTCGTGCACGCCCCCATTCACGTCCTCGTCCGCGTTCTTGTCCGCGTTCCTGTCCACGTTCTCATTCGAACACCCGCGGCCCCGACAGGACAGGGATCGCGGGTGCTCGTCAGACTTCCGTAACGACTTCTTACGCCGGCCGTCTCAGGACGACGCCGCCTTGTCCAGCTGGAACGCCTCGTTGCCGAGGCCGATCCGGGCGTGCTTCTCGGGTGCACGGGCGCGCAGCACCAGGCCGAGGACCACGCCGGCGAGGGCGGCGAGGCCGATGATGCCGGGCAGCACCCAGCTCAGCGCGGAGCCGGGGCCGGCGCCGACCAGCACCTCGAAGTCCCTCACCGTGTAGCCGGCGATGACGAGCAGGGCGACGCACGCCAGGGCGGAGGTGACCAGCCGCCAGGCCTGGGCGCCCGCGGCGCCGCGGCGGACGAAGAACACGACGACCGACAGCGAGGCCGCCGCCATCAGCACGATCACGCCGAGGGCGCCGATGTTGCCGAACCAGGTGAACAGGTGCAGGACGGGTGCGGTGGGGTCGCCGGCCGGCTTGTCGTCGGCGATCGCGAAGGCGACCACGACCAGCACGGCCACGACGGTCTGGAGCAGCGAGCCGGTGCCGGGGGCGCCGCTGCCGCCGCTGGTGCGGCCGAAGGCGGCGGGCAGCAGGCCCTCGCGGCCCATGGCGAAGGCGTAGCGGGCAACAACGTTGTGAAAGCTGAGCAGGGCGGCGAACATGCCGGTGACGAACAGGACGTGCAGGACGTCCGTGAAGGTGCCGCCGAGGCGGGACTCGGTGAGGAAGAACAGCAGTCCGGCGCTCTGCTTCTGGGCCGTGCCGACGATCGCGGAGGGGCCGGTGGCCACGGTGAGGGCCCAGCTGCTGAGCGCGAAGAAGACGGCGACGCCGCCGACGGCGAGGAACATCACGCGCGGGACCAGCACATGCGGCCTGCTGGTCTCCTCGGCGTAGACGGGGGCCTGCTCGAAGCCGAGGAACGCGGCGATGCAGAAGCACAGCGCGGTGCCGACGCCCGCGCCGGTGAGGGTGTCGGGGTTGAAGGCGTGCAGCGACAGGCCTTCCTTCGCGGGGTCGGCGAGGGCGGCGACGTCGAAGATCACGACGAGGAGCACCTCGATGACCAGCAGCACGCCGAGCACCCGCGCGTTGACGTCGATCTTCAGCCAGCCCAGCAGCCCGACGGCGAGCGCGGCGACGAGCGCCGGTATCCACCAGGCGATCTCCACCTCGGCGTAGGTGGCGAAGAGCCCGGACACCTCGAAGCCGAAGATGCCGTAGATGCCGACCTGGAGCGCGTTGTAGGCGACGAGGGCGACCAGCGCGGCGCCCGCGCCGGCGGTGCCGCCGAGACCGCGGGAGATGTAGGCGTAGAAGGCGCCCGCGTTGTGGACGTGGCGGCTCATCTCGGCGTACCCGACGCTGAAGAGGATCAGGACGACGCCGAGAAGGACGAAGAGCAGCGGCTGGCCGACGATGCCCATCACCGCGAATGTGGTGGGCATGACACCCGCGACCACCATGAGGGGGGCCGTCGCGGCGAGGACGGAGAGCAGCAGGCCCCCGGTGCCGAGGCGGTCGGCGCGCAGGGCCCGTTCCTGTCCCTTGAACGTGCTGATGCCGCCACCGGCGGCGGACGTGCTCGTACTCGAACTGTCCGTGGTCATCGGGAGAGCGTCCTCACTTCTGGGTTTCCGGGTGTCATGCGGTGCCGAGCGCGCCGGCGCGGGCGGCGGCGAAAGCGGTGTGCGGGTCGCGGTCCGGGTACGACCAGGGCGCGGGGGTGGCGTGCCGGCCGATCCGGTGGAACAGGGCGGCGGCCTCGGCGCCCCGCCCCTCGCAGAACTTGGCGTGGGCGAGGAAGTTCAGGTCGATCAGCCTGCGCGGGTGGCCTTCGAGCTCCCACTCCAGCCACCAGTCGAAGGCGGACTTCATCACCTGCCGGGCGCGGCGGCCGGTCCAGTGGCCCGAGCCGGCCGGGTCGGCGGGTTCGTGCCCGGCCGCGGCCAGCGCGCGGTAGCGCTCGGCGTGCGCGATGACCGGCAGGATCGCGAGCGGGGAGTCGGCCGGTGCCTGTTCGGCGGCCCAGTTGGCGAAGTCGTAGACCTCGTGCAGCGGGTCCGGGCCGGTCTCGGTGCGGCGTCCGGCGAGCCGGGTGACCATCAGGTGGTGGGCGTGGTGGTGGTCGGCGTACCGGCCGCGGACCTGCTCGAAACCGCGGACCACGTCCTGGTCGGTGCCGACCGCGCACTCCAGCATGAGCAGGCCGAGCCAGGGGGTGGGGTCGGCGGGGACGCGGTCGGCGGCGGTCAGGCAGGCCTCGCGGGCACGGGCCGGCTTGCCCTTGCCGTGCAGCACGCGCCGGACCTGGGCGAGGGCGAGCAGCACGGAGGCGTCGGCGGACTCGGGCTCGGCGAGCAGCCACTCGCGGGCCCATGCGGCGCAGTAGGACTCCCGGGCGAGGACGGTGACGCGGTGGCCGCGCCGGTCCCAGTCGTCTCCGGTGTGCACCAGCAGCGAACGGGCGTTCTGCCAGCGGCCCTGCGCCAGTGCGGCGCGCGCGGCGACGAGGTCGGCGTCGTCGAGGGCCTCGTCGAAGGCCTGGGACGCACGTCTGCGGCCACGGCCGAGGGGAGGCGGGGGTGGGGGCACCGCGAACTTCCTCACGCGCTCTTCTGGTGTTTCGGCTCACGGCGTCGGTGGTGCGCGAGTGTGCGCACTGCCATGAACTGATCACGGACAGCCAACCCCCCGCCAAGGGTTGGCGTCAAGGGCCGCAAGGGCGTTACACGCGTCAAGTGCCGTTAGTCGTGAGGGTTTTGTGATCCACGGGGAGCAGGAGAGGCGTGTGACACCCATCCGATTTTTCCGTTTCGCCCTTTGTGACGTACGTCATAGTGCTGAGTGGTCACCGCCCCGCACGATGGCACGACGTACGGGCGCGCCGGGCGGAGCCGGCCGGTAGAGTCGGCCCCTACGCAACCGTGACCCGGCCTGACGATCGAGGTACACCGCGTGTCGGTTCTAGTTCTGGTGCTCGCCGTGAGCGCCGCCTGCTGTCTGGGCTTCGGCTTCGTCCTGCAGCAGAACGCGGCCCAGCGCGCCCCCCTCAACGACTTCCTCTCCTTCCGCCTGCTGGTCGACCTGATGAAGGTGCCGCGCTGGCTCGGCGGTATCGGCCTGATGGTGGCCGGCATGGCGCTGGGCGCTGCGGCGCTGGGGCAGGGTGAGCTGTCGCTCGTGGAGCCGCTGCTGGCGACGAACCTGCTCTTCGCGCTCGCGCTGTCCCGCAGGCAGACCCGGCAGTCGCTGGGCCGCCAGGGGTGGGCGGGTCTGCTGCTGCTGGCGGGCGGGGTGACCGCGTTCATCGTGGCCGGCGAGCCGCAGGGCGGCGCCGCGACGGCCGATCCGACGCGGCAGTGGCTGATCATCGGGGCCATGACCGGACTCGCCCTGCTGCTCACGACGCACGCGAAGCGCTCCCGGCTGAGCTCCGGGCCGGTGCTGCTGGCACTGGCCGCCGGGCTGCTGTACGGCGTGCAGGACGCGCTCACCCGGGTGAGCGGGGAGAAGTTCTCCCAGGGCGGCTTCGCCGAGCTGATGACCGGCTGGCAGCCGTACGCGGTGCTCGCCCTGGGCGTCACGGGGCTGCTCCTCGTGCAGAGCGCCTTCGAGACCGCGTCCCTGCGCAAGTCGCTGCCCGCCCTGACCGCCGCCCAGCCGCTCGCCGGGATCATCTGCGGCGTCGGCTTCCTGGGCGACCGGCTGCGGACCGACGCGGTGGCCCTGTCCTGGGAGGCGGGCGGCCTCCTGGCCGTGGTGGCCGGAATCATACTGCTGGGTCTGCACCCGTGCATGCCGACAGGGGCGGTCCAACGGGCCACCGTGGGGCAGCTCCAGCCGCAGACCCGGTGAAGCCGTCGCCCGCCCGGAGGCGCGCCCTGCTTGGATGAGGGCATGAGCGCTGCTGACGAGATCCTCGACATCGTCGACGAGAACGACCAGGTCATCGGGCAGTCCCCCCGGGGTGAGGCGTACGCCGGGGGCCTGCGCCACCGCTGCGTCTTCATCCAGGCCCGGGACGCCGAGGGCCGGATCTTCGTGCACCGGCGGACGCCGACCAAGCTGGTCTTCCCCTCCCTGTACGACATGTTCGTCGGCGGTGTGGTCGGCGCGGGCGAGGCCTACGACACGGCGGCCCTGCGCGAGGCCGAGGAAGAACTGGGCGTGACCGGGCTGCCGGCCCCGAAGTACCTCTTCAAGTTCCTCTACGACAACGGCGCCGGCCAGTCCTGGTGGTCGGCGGTGTACGAGGTCACCTGCGAGCTTCCGGTCCGGCCCCAGGCCGAGGAGGTCGCCTGGCACGACTTCCTGCCCGAGGACGAGGTGCGGCGGCGGCTGCGCGACTGGGAGTGGGTGCCGGACGGGCTGGCCGCGTACGAGCGGCTCACGGCGTTCCGGTCGAGGGGCCGATCGGGCTCGTGAACGGGTACGGCCTCGGGCCGGCCGGGGCCGAGGCGGGCCTCAGGGGCCGGGCCGGGCAGGCAGGAGAGGCGGGCGGGAAGCGACAGGGACCCGGGTAGGGTCGCGCATGTGATCGAGTTCGTACGGAACGTCCGGTTGTGGTTCGCGCCCGCGGAGGTCCGGCGGGACGGCCAGACGCCCGACTACCGGTTCTCCCTGGCGAACGAGCGCACCTTCCTGGCCTGGCTGCGCACCGCGCTCGCGCTGATCGGCGGCGGTTTCGCCGTCGACCAGTTCCTGCCGGACCTGCGCTGGGGCTGGCGTGTGGGGCTGGCGCTCGCGCTGCTGGCCGCGGGCGTGCTGTGCTCACTGCGGGCGGTCAACCACTGGGTGCGCTGCGAGCGGGCCATGCGCCGGGGCGAGGACCTGCCGGTGTCCCGGTTCCCCGCGGTGCTGAGCCTCGTCGTGGCGGTCGTGGCCCTCGTCATGGTCTTCGTGGTGCTCGTGGGGTGGGAGGGGTGAGCGGGCCGCACAGTGTGCCCCGGGACCCGGACCGCGACCCCGGGCTGCAACCCGAGCGGACCCGCCTCGCATGGCGGCGTACGACGCTCTCGGGCACCGTCGCCACCGTGCTCGCCGTGAAGACCGCGCTGCACGGCGGGGTGTCGGCGCCCGGGATCGTCGCGTGCGCGCTGGCTTGCGTCCTGTGGCTCGGGTTCCTGGGCGTCGCCCACCGCCGTATCCGCGCCCTCGCGGTCTGCGCCGACCCCCCGGCGTTCGCGCCCCGGCACGCCGCGGCCGCCGTGCTGTGCACGACGGCGATGGCGGTGTGCGGGGCCGCGCTCGTCCTCTAGGCGGTGTCAGGGAGGAGCCCGGTAGGCGATGTCAGGCAGAACCCGGGGCCGGCTCCGCGCTCTCCGTCTCCCAGTCCACCGTCACGACGATCTTGCCGCGAGTCCGGCCCTCCTGGCTCAGCCGGTGCGCGTCCGCCGCCCGTTCCAGCGGGAACGTCTCGGAGACGTGCACGCTCACCGCCCCTCGCTCCGCCAGTTCGGACAGCCGCTGGAGGTCCTCCGCGTCGGGGCGGACGAAGTGGTAGCGGCCGCCGTAGTTCACGACGTCACCATCGGCGATCGACGCCAGGCGGCCCTCGGGGGCCAGCAGGTTCGCCGAGACCTTCATTGTGTCGCCGCCCACCGTGTCGAACACCGCGTTCATCCCCTCGGGCGCCGCGCCCCGCACCCGTTCGCCCAGCCCCTCGCCGTAGGCCACCGGCTCCCCGCCCAGGCTGCGCACGAAGTCGTGGTTGGGCTCGCTCGCCGTGCCGATCACGCGGGCGCCGAGGTGCACACCCAGCTGCACGGCCAGCGAGCCGACACCTCCGGCCGCGGCGTGCACGAGGACCGTCTCGCCCCGCTTCACCTCCAGCACACGGGTCAGCACCTGGTAGGCGGTGAGCCCGGCCAGCGGCAGCCCGGCCGCCTCCTCGAAGGAGAGGTTGCGCGGCTTGCGGGCGAGGGTGCGGATGGGCGCGGCGACGTACTCGGCGAAGGTGCCGCGGGAGAGGAAGTCCTCGCGTACGTACCCGATGACCTCGTCCCCGACGTCGAACTCCGAGACGGCCGCGCCGGGCCGTACGACCACGCCCGAGACGTCCCAGCCGGGCACCACGGGGAAGGCGGCTTCGAGGATGCCGTCGAGGTAGCCCTCGCGGGCCTTCCAGTCGACCGGGTTCACGGCCGCGGCCCGCACCTTCACCAGCACCGAGTCGGGGCCGACCTTGGGGTCGCGGACCTCCCCGAACGCCAGTGCCTCGGGTCCGCCGTACCGTGAGTAGCTGATGGCCTTCATGGGTCCGACCTTCGGGGCTCCCCGTTCCGCACGCAAGCCGGATGGCCTGAACGAAGCCGCCGGACGCTCCCCGGGGCCCGGCGGGCGGGGCCGTCGGCCTATCGTGGCTCCGATCACGTTTCGGCCCCGCTCTGGACTACATACCGACCGGTCGGCATCATAAGTCGGGAACCGTCCACCTGCCCGTAGGAGCGACGCATGAGCCCCGACCATCCGCCCGGACTCGATCTCGACCGGCTGCGCAGCCTGCTCGAACGGGAGCGGCCCGGCCTGGTGACCGGCCCGCTGTCCGGCCGGCTGATCGAGGGCGGACGGTCGAACCTCACCTACGCGCTCTCCGACGGTACGTCCCGGTGGGTCGTACGGCGGCCCCCGCTCGGTCATGTCCTCGCCACCGCGCACGACATGCGGCGTGAGCACCGGGTGATCAGCGCCCTGCACCCGACGGCCGTGCCGGTCCCCGAGCCGGTGCTGCTGTGCGAGGACGAGGAGGTGCTCGGGTCGCCGTTCTACGTCATGGAGTTCGTCGAGGGCACCCCCTACCGGACCGCCGACCAGCTCGCCCCGATCGGCCCGGAGCGGACCCGGGGCGCGGTGCTGAACCTGGTGGACACACTGGTGGAGCTGCACGCGGTCGACCCGGGCGAGGTGGGCCTCGCCGACTTCGGCCGGCCCGAGGGCTTCCTGGACCGGCAGCTGCGGCGCTGGGGCAAGCAGCTGGACGCCTCCCGCAACCGCGACCTGGACGGCATCGACGAGCTGCACGCCGCCCTCGGCCGGGACCTGCCCCGCTCCCCCGCCCCGGCCGTCGTACACGGCGACTACCGGCTCGACAACGTCCTCATCGGCGAGGACGACCGGATCAAGGCCATCCTCGACTGGGAGATGTCGACGCTCGGCGACCCGCTCACCGACCTCGGCCTGCTGGTGATGTACAGCATGCCGCTCGGGATGTCCGACTCCCCCGTCTCCACGACCGCCGAGGCCCCCGGGCATCCGGCGCCGTCCGAACTGATCGAGCGGTACGCCGCGCGCTCGGGCCGCGACGTCTCCGCGGTCTCCTGGTACACGGCGTTCGCCTGGTTCAAACTCGCCGTGATCCTCGAGGGCATCCACTACCGCTACACGCTGGGCCAGACGGTCGGGCGCGGCTTCGACCGCATCGGCGACCTCGTGCCCGTCTTCGTCCGGCACGGACTGACCACGCTCCACGAAGGCCTCCAGGAGGGCTGATCCAGATGGACTTCGCTTTCGACGCACGCACCGAAGAGCTGCGCGCCAAGCTCCTCGCCTTCATGGACGAGTACGTCTACCCGGCCGAGGCGGTGGCGCACGAGCAGCGCGCCGGGCTCGCCTCCCCGTGGGAGACGGTGCCGGTGGTGGAGGAACTGAAGGCCGAGGCGCGCCGGCAGGGCCTGTGGAACCTCTTCCTGCCGGACTCCGAGTACGGGGCCGGGCTCACCAATCTGCAGTACGCGCCGCTCGCCGAGATCATGGGCCGCTCGCCGCAGCTCGCGCCGACGGTGACGAACTGCGCGGCGCCCGACACCGGCAACATGGAGGTGCTGACGCAGTTCGGTGACGAGCAGCAGCGCAAGCAGTGGCTGGAGCCGCTGCTGGCCGGCGAGATCCGCTCGGCGTTCGCGATGACCGAGCCGGAGGTGGCCTCCTCGGACGCCACCAACATCACCACCCACATCGAGCGGGACGGCGACGACTACGTCATCACCGGCCGCAAGTGGTACATCTCCGGGGCGATGCACCCGGACTGCAAGATCTTCATCGTGATGGGCAAGACCGACCCGGACGGGGAGGACATCCGCCGTCAGCAGTCGATGGTGCTGGTGCCGCGTGACACCCCGGGCGTCACCATCAAGCGGGCCATGCAGGTGTTCGGCTACGAGGACCATTACCACGGCGGCCACGCCGAGGTGATCTTCGACAACGCGCGCGTGCCGGCGTCGAATCTGATCGGCGAGGAGGGCGGCGGTTTCGCCATCGCGCAGGCCCGGCTGGGTCCCGGGCGGATCCACCACTGCATGCGGCTGATCGGCATGGCGGAGCGGGCGATCGAGCTGATGTGCCGACGGGCCGTGTCGCGTACGGCGTTCGGCAAGGCGCTGGCTCAGCAGGGCGTGGTGCACAACTGGATCGCGGACGCGCGGGTGACGGTCGAGCAGTTGCGGCTGCTGGTGCTGAAGACGGCGTGGCTGATGGACACGGTGGGCAACAAGGGGGCCCACACCGAGATCCAGTCCATCAAGATCGCGACGCCTCGGGCGGTGGTCGACATCCTCGACCGGGCGATCCAGCTGCACGGGGCGGGTGGGGTGAGCCAGGACTTCCCCCTGGCAGAGCTCTACGCCGGGGCGCGGACCCTGATGATCGCGGACGGCCCGGACGAGGTGCACCAGCGTTCGCTGGCCCGGCGGGAGCTGAAGCGGTACCTGTGACACGCGGTGGCGGTGGGGGTGTCACGCCCCCACCGCCGCTTCGGCCGGCGCTGCGGCGCCTGCTCGAGATCACCGGCACCTACGAGTACCTGACCGGCGCCGGCGACGGAGTCACCTGATCACGGCCGCAGGGCGCGCAGCAGCAGGTCGGCCAGGTGGTCGGCGACCTGCTGAGGGGTGAGGGGACCGTCAGGGCGGTACCACGTGGACAGGTGGTGGACCGAGCCGAAGTGGTAGTCCACGACCAGGTCCGCCGGTGTCGCCTCGGAGAAGACGCCCGACTGCTGCCCCTCCTCCACCAGCGCACGGAAGCGCTCGTGGTAGCGACGGCGCTCGGCGCGCACCTGCTTGTTCTTCTCGGGGCTGAGATGGTGCATGGACCGCCAGAAGATCATCGCGTCGTCGAGGTTGTCGATGGTCGTCACCACGACATCCGCGGCCGCGGCCCGCAGCCGTTTCTCCACCGGCTCGCCGGAGTCCGCCACGGCGTCCAGCCGCTCCTGCTGGATGCGCAGCACGCGCGCGTACACCTCGTGCAGGAGGTCGTCCTTGGAGCCGAAGTAGTGGTAGAGCGCTCCCTTGGTGACGCCGGCCGCCTCGACGATCTCCTGCACCGAAGTGCGGTCGTAGCCCTGCTCGGCGAAGAGCCGGGTGGCGGCGGCCAGGAGCCGCTGAGGCACGGGGGTGCCGTCCGAGTCCGTGGTCCTGGGCACTGCCGCCACCTGCCTTTCCGTACTGCTGTCAGTTGCCTTGCGTCCGGGAACGCAGTTCCCGACGGAGGATCTTCCCACTGGCCGTCTTCGGCAAGTCCGGCAGGATCTCCACCTGGCGCGGGTACTTGTAGGCGGCCAGTCTCTCCTTGCAGTAGTCGGCGAGCGCACCCGGGTCCGTCTCGGCGTCCGGCCGCAGGCTGATGTACGCCTTGACGGTCTCCCCGCGATACCCGTCGGGCACGCCGACGACGGCGGCCTCGCGCACCGCCGGGTGCGTGTAGAGGACGTCCTCGACCTCGCGCGGCCACACCTTGAAGCCGGACGCGTTGATCATGTCCTTCTTGCGGTCGACGACGTACAGCCAGCCCTGCTCGTCCATGAAGCCGATGTCGCCGGTGCGCAGTTCGGCGCCGGGGAAGGTCTCGGCGGTGGCGTCGGGACGGCGCCAGTAGCCGGGCACCACCTGCGGGCCCCGTACGACGATCTCGCCCTGCTCGCCGAACGGCACCTCCTCGCCGTTGTCGTCGACGATCCGGACGACCGTGTCGGGGCCGGGCAGACCGACGGCGAGGGTCCCGGAGACCGGGTCGACGGGCGCCTCCAGATGGGGCGGCACGGAGGCGCAGGGCGCGGTGCACTCGGTCAGCCCGTAGCCGTTGCGGATGTACGGCCCGAAGCCCGCGCGGAACTTCTCCACCAGCGCGGGCGGCAGCGGGGCGCCGCCGGAGGAGATCACCCGGAAGGAGGAGAAGTGGTCGCGGGTGACGGAGGGGTGGGCGGCCAGGGCCATGAAGGCCGTGGACGGGCCGACCGTGTAGTGCGGCCGGTGCTCGGTGAACGCGTCGAGCACCACGCCCGCCTCGAAGCGGTAGGCCAGCACGAGCGTGCCCCCGCTGTCCAGGCAGGCGCCGAACTGGCAGACCATGCCGGTGATGTGGAACAGCGGCGCCATCGCGAAGTACACGGGCCGCTCGGGCAGCCCCAGACCGGTCCGCTGCCGCTCGGCGTTGTACATGATGTTGCCGTGCGTGTTGGTGGCGCCCTTGGGCGTCCCGCTCGTGCCGGAGGTGTAGCTGATCAGCGCGATGTCGGAGGGGCCGGGCTCGCGTCCCTCGGGCGCCTTGTTCCCGGCCCGGGCCACGGCCACCAGGTCGTCGGCGTCCTGGGCCTGCGGCAGCCGCTCGAAGGTCAGCACCCGCGCGTCGCCCCGGGTCTGGAAGTCCAGTTCGCACCCGGTGAGCACCATTCGTACGGGCGAGTCGGCCGCCGTCTCGCGCAGATACGACTCCCAGGCCCGGTCCGAGCAGATCAGCGCGGCCACCTCGCCGTCCCGCAGGACGTGGGCCACCTCGCCCGACTTGTACATCGGGTTGACGGGCACGACGACCGCGCCCGCCTTCCAGGCCCCGAGCAAGGCGAGCACGAAGTGCGGGGAGTTCTGCAGCAGGACCGCGACCCGGTCGCCGCGCTGAAGACCGCGTTCCGTCAGATGCCCGGCGACGGAGTCGCTGAGCTCGTCGACGTCCCGGTAGGTCAGCCGGCCGTCGAAGTAGGCCAGGAACTCGGTGTCGGGCGTCTCGGCCACGGCCCGGCGCAGGGCGTGCACCAGGGAACCGGCGGGGCTGATCGCGCCCTTCTGGGCGTCGTTCAGCAGCCCCAGCCAGGGCTTGGCCGCGTAACGGGACTCGGTCACCGGGTCTCCTCCCACTGCTGCTGGATACGGTTCATGCCGGTCAGCCACCGGTCGGGGTCACCGGCCCGGGCCTGGTGGTAGGCGGCGACCTCCGGGTGCGGCAGGATCAGGAAACGGTCCTCCTCGATGCCCTTCAGCAGAGCGTCCGCCACCGCCTCCGGCTCGATCGCGGTGGGCTGGAGCACCAGGTCGCCCGCACTGCCGGTGGCGGCGAGCATGTCGGTGCGCACGCCCTGCGGGCAGACGGCGTGGACCTTCACGCCCCGGTGCCGGTACGTCAGCGACAGCCACTCGGCGAAGGCGAGCGCGCCGTGCTTGGTGACGGCGTAGGGGGCGGCGCCGATCATCGTGAGCAGCCCGGCGGCGGAGACGGTGGAGACGAACCGGCCGCTGCCGCGCTCCAGCCAGGCGGGCAGCAACTCCTGAGCGGCCCGCACATGAGCCATGACGTTCACGTCCCAGGAGACGGCCCACGCCTTCTCGTTCAGCGGCTCCCCGGGCACGATGCCGTCGGCGGCGACACCGGCGTTGGCGCAGTAGACGTCGACGGTCCCGCCGAGTGCGTCGCGGGCGTCACCGACGATCGCCGAGGCGTCGCCGGGCACGGCGATCCCGCCGATCTCCTCCGCGACGTGCTTGGCCCGCTCGGCGTCCAGGTCATTGACCACGACCCGGGCCCCTTCGGCCGCGAAACGCCGGGCGAGCGCGGCCCCGATGCCGCCACCGGCCCCCGTGACAACAACCCCGGTCCCTTGAAAGGCTCCCACCATCGGTCTCCTAAGTCGCGGCTCAGCAATGGCGACAGACTAACCGGTCGGTATGTACCAGGGAAGGGGCGTCGACAACGCCCCTTTCAGGGGCGCGGGGAACTGCGCGCTCGACCACGGACAGCCCGCAGCCTCCCCACAACCCGCGGAAGCGCATACCGTGCCCATGCCGACCGTCCCCGCTCAAGGAGGTCACCGCATGCGCCCTTCAAGACGAGCCGTACTCACAGCCGCCACGGCGGCAGCCGTATCAGCCACCTCCACCGCATCCGCCGCCCAGCGCCGCAGGCAAACGCGCACCGGCTTCGAACGACTGGCAGACACCGGCTACTCCCTCCTCGACAACCAGAAGGTCGGCATCGTCACCAACCCCACCGGCATCACCCGCGACGCCCGCCACATCGTCGACGTCATGCACCCCGACCCCCGCGTCGACCTCACCGCCGTCTTCGGCCCCGAGCACGGCTTCCGCGGCACCGCCCAGGCCGGCGGCTCCGAGGGCCGCTACGACGACCCGGCGACCGGCCTGCCCGTCTACGACACGTATCTGAAGAGCGGCCGGGCGCTCGCCGACATCTTCACCGCGTCCGGCGTGGACACGGTCGTGTTCGACATCCAGGACGTCGGCGCGCGCTTCTACACCTACATCTGGACGCTGTACGACTGCATGGAGGCGGCGCAGCTCGCCGGCAAGCGGTTCGTGGTCCTGGACCGGCCCAACCCGGTGACCGGCCGCGCGGCGTCGGGGCCGGTGCTGCACAAGGAGTTCGCCACGTTCGTAGGGCGGCAGCCCATTGCCCAGGCCCACGGGATGACCGTCGCCGAGCTGGCGCGGCTGTTCAACGGCGAGTTCCTCACCGAGCCCGTACCCCTGCAGACCGTGACGATGTCGGGCTGGAAGCGGTCGGATTTCTACGACGCCTCCGGGCTGCCCTGGGTGCCGCCGAGCCCGAACATGCCGACGCCGGAGACGGCCCTGGTGTACTCGGGGACGTGCCTGTTCGAGGGCACGAACCTGTCGGAGGGGCGCGGTACGACCCGGCCGTTCGAACTGCTGGGCGCGGAGGGGATCGACGGGCGCTGGGCCGCCGCGGCGAACGAACTCGGCGTGCCCGGCGTGCGGTTCAGGGAGGCGTACTTCGCGCCCACCTTCTCGAAGTTCCAGGGCAGGACGATCGGCGGGGTGCAGGTCCATGTGCACGACCGGGAGGCGTTCGACCCCGTACGCACGGGAATCGCCCTGCTGGTGACCGCGAAGAAGGTCTGGAGCGGTTTCGCCTGGCGCCCCGACAACTGGATCGACAAGCTCACCGGCTCCACACGCGTGCGCACGATGATCGACGCCGGCGCCGACGCCGACGAGGTCGTGGCGGACTGGCAGCGGGAGCTCGCCGCGTTCCGGAAGACGCGGCGGACGTACCTGCTCTACCGCTGAACGCGCTCCGGCCCGCCCCATACGTCCGTGACGTATGGCCATTCACGTCCGTTGGCAGGACGATACGCCCACATCGCGGCGTCACCCGGGGGACGAGGGGGCCTGTCATGGCGGATCCGGCGATGAGTGTGACTCCCTATTGGGAGCTGACCTTCGACGCGGACGGGGACCCGGCGCGCCGCCCCCGCGACCGGCTGCTCGCGGGGGTGACCGAACGGAAGGTGCGCGACCTGATCGTCTTCGCGCACGGCTGGAACAACGACCGTTCGAGCGCCACCCGCCTCTACGACCGCTTCTTCGCGCCCGTTCCGCGGCTGGCCCCGGCGGCCCGGATCGGGTACGTCGGGGTGCTGTGGCCGGCGATGCGGTTCTCCGACGAGCCGATCCCGGACCTGCCCCGGGCCGTGGCGGCCGAGGCGCCCCCGCGCCCGGTGCTCGACAAGGACACCCGGCACGCACTGCTGGAGACCTTCCCTGGCCGGGCCATCCTGGTCGACCAGATCGCGCGGCTGCTGGAACAGCAGCCGCCGGAGGAGGCCGAGCTGGAAGAGTTCGGGCGGCTGGTGCGGCTGCTGGTGGAGGTCGTGGCGCCGGGACCGCAGGCGCTGTTCGCGGCGGACACGGTGGCGGAGGGGGTGCCGCAGAGCGAGCCGGAGATGGTGGCCGGGTCCACGGCGGCCGCCTGCGAGGAGTTCGCGCGGGCGCTCGCGGGACTGGAGGCGTCCGGGGCGCAGCGCGGGTTCCGGCTCCCGAACCCCTGGGACGGTGCGCACGAACTGCTGCGGCAGGCCACGTACTACGCGATGAAACGGCGGGCGGGGACCGTCGGTGAGCGTGGTCTCGGCCGGGTGGTCGGGCAGCTCGCGCAGGCCGCGCCGGGCGTGCGGGTGCACCTCGTCGGGCACAGCTTCGGCGCGCGGCTGGTGTCGTTCGCGCTGCGCGGCCTGCCCGAGGGCGTGCGCACGGTGAAGTCGGTGACCCTGCTCCAAGGGGCGTTCTCCCACTACGCGTTCGCGGCCCGGCTGCCCCACGACGCCCGGGCGGGAGGGGTGCTCCAAGGCCAGCAGAACCGCGTCGACGGTCCCCTGGTGTGCTGCCACTCCCGGCACGACTCGGCCCTCGGCACGATGTATCCGCTGGCCTCGCGCATGGCGGGGGACAGCCGGTCGGCCGCCGGCCTCGACCTCGGGCGGGCCCTGGGCGCCAAGTGGGGTGCGATGGGCTACGGCGGGACGCAGGCGGTGTCGGGCACGCGCGCGTACAGCCTCGCCGAGGCCCTGCGGACGAGGCTGCCCGTCTCGGGGTGCGTGAACGTCGACGCGGCGGCCGTGGTCAGACGCGGCGGACCCCCGGCCGGCGCGCACAGCGACATCCTGCACGAGGAGCTGGCCCGGCTGGTGCTGGCGGCGGGTCGCGTCCGCTGACCCGCCGCCGGCCCCTGCGTCACCGGTGCGAGGTGAACTCCACGACCTGCTGGTAGGTCGGCCGGTTCTGCCAGCTGATCTTGCCGTGCTTGATGCCGCCGAGGGTGCGGTGGTTGATCGAGTCGGCGCACCACTGGTCGCCCGCCGAGCACACGTCGTCGCCGGGGTAGACCTGGGCCGCGGTCTTGCCGGCCGCCTCCTTCAGGGTGCTGACGAGGCTGTCCCGGCAGGCGCCGAGGTTGCCGTCACCGCAGTACTCGCGGGCCAGCGGTCCCCGCACCTGCTCACCGAGCACGGCCCGGATGTCCTTGTCGACGTAGCTCCACCAGCCGTACTGGAAGGAGCTTCCGGCGTGCGCGCCGGTGGGTCCGTGCGCGGCCGACGGGGACTCGTCGACGGGGAGGTTGGCGGCCATGGCCTCGTAGAACTCGCTGCCGAGGCCCGGTTCGAACTCGGCCTTGACCAGCAGCGGCCACCAGGCGTCCAGGATGCGGATCGCGTCGGCGTCGGCGTACTTCTTGGAGCCGGCGGAGGTCTCGGTGCGCTTGCCGCCGGCCGCCACCCAGGCCTGGAGCTTGCTCACGGCCGCGGCCGCGGCCGAGTCGGTGACCGGTGCGCTGTTGATCACCTTCAGCAGCTTGGGCAGGACGTCCTCGGCGCGCAGGTCGGCGAGGGCCGCGTCCGCCATGGCCCGCACCAGCGAGGCCCGGGTCACGCCGCCCTTCTGGACCAGCTTCTTCACCCGGTCCTCGAGGAGGTTGCCGCGGTGCACGGAGCCGTTGCCCCAGGGCGCGGCCGTGTAGTCCTTGGCCTGCTTGTTGTTCCAGGAGACGTAGTAGTCCTGGTCGACGGAGTTGGGGTGGGCGGAGGGCGCTGTGTAGTCGGCCGTGTTGGTCGCCGGGTCCCAGCCCCGCCACTCGTAGGCCGGCCGCGCCCACACCGGGAACTCGGCGTCGACGCCGTTCGCGCGTACCGGGTTGTCGCCGCTGTTGTAGTAGGCGGTGTGCTGGGAGTCGGCGTAGAACCAGTTGAAGGTGTAGTTGATGTGCTGCACGGCCTTCTGGAAGGACTCCGGACCCTTGACGTACTCGGGGTCGTTCAGCATCTGGAAGCCGATGATGGAGTCGGCCTCGTGCAGGAAGGAGGAGCGCAGGGAGGTGTAGGCGACCTTCTTGCCGCCGACCGTCGCGCGGGACTCGACGGGTCCGTACTTCGTGCGCCAGACGCGCATCGTGTACGAGCCGGCCGCGGTGCCGTCTGCGGTGGTCGGCTTCCAGGCGTTCTTCTGCTCGATCTTCTCCATCGGCGTGCAGGTGCCGCGGTACAGGTAGTGGTAGTCGTCCTGGCACAGTTCGACGGCGTAGCTGTCGATGATGTCCTGGCCGGAGGTCGTGGCACTCCACGCGTAGTCCTGGCCGCGGCCGAGCTCGACGTACATGCTCAGGCCCGCGAAGGAGGCGCCGCGGGCGCTGATGCCCGGCCCCTGGAGCTCCTGGAGCAGCAGCAGTTGCGGGGCGAAGTAGCCGGTCTGGGGGCCGAACACGGCGACCGGGTGGCCACTGGCGGTGTGCTCGCCGCTGACCACGAGGGCGTTGGACATGCCGCGCCTGGCGGACGACACGGCCGTTCGGGCCGCCTCGCCGGACGCGCCGGTGGCGCCGGCGGAGGCGGCGCTGCCCGTGCGGTCGTGGACGAGCGGTTCGGGCTCGACCGAGCCGGCGTCGGGGATGGCGGTGCCCTGCGGATCGTCCGGCTTGGTCGCGTACGGGAAGCTGCCGTCCTGGACGGTGAGGACGGCCTCCGGGTCGTTGCGCATCCGGAAGGACTCCCAGACCTTTGCACCCTCCGCGACGCCGTACTTCTCCTGGGCGGCGAGCAGGGAGAGCGCGTTGTTGACCTCGCCGCCACCGCCGGAGCCGAACAGCGCGCCGATGACGGAGCCCAGCGCGACCATGTCGGTGATCTTGAAGTGCTCGATGGTGCCGGCGTTGGTGACCGAGTCCTTGTGCCCGGTGAGGACGTACTCGCCGGGGAAGTAACGGCCGCTGTCGGAGGCGTCGATGTAGGCGTTGATGCCGTCGAGGTAGGCCTTGGCGTCGGCGAGGGCCTGCTTGCCGCGTTCGCCGTTGGTGGCGATGGCGTTGTCGATCTGCGCCTGGAGGTCGGCCTCGGAGTAGGGGGCGTGGCGCCAGAACTGCTGTTCCAGCCCCTGGTTGGCGGGTGCGCCGCCGGCGAACGAGGTCAGCTGACCGCGCCCGACGTGCCGGAAGACGTCCATGAGCCACAGCCGGTCCTGGGCCGCCGCGTAGCCGGCCCCGAACTCCGTGCCGTACCTGGTGGTACCGGTGATGTGCGGCACACCGGCCTTCTTGTCCCGGACGATCGTCACGTCACTGCGCCCGGCGGGCTTGAGCGTGGAGGCGACCTGGTCGGCGGGGACCCCGAAGGAGGCGTCGTTGAAGAAAGTGTTGATCTTGTCGTTGGTGAGCCCGGTGTGCCCCTTGGCGAGGTCGGCGTAGGGCCCGAGCTGGTCCTCCGCGTGTTCGGGCTGCGTACCGAATGCCTGGTTCAGGAGGATTTGAGCGAGGGTGGCGTTGCCGTTCTGGCCGGGCGGGAGGATGTCCGAACACTGGCTGCCGCAGTAGTCGTTCGCAGCCGCCGCGGCCTGCGTGTTCGCCGTTTCGGAGGCGGCCGCCTGCGACAGTGGCGACAAAAGACCGGCGATCAGCGCGCATACGGATGCGGTCTTCAGGAACCCGGGGATTCCGCGGGGAGTTCTCATTCTGTCGAGAACGGTGCGTGGGTGACGCCGTGGCATGGGGGGCTCCTCCCGTGGGGGTGGCCGGGATGTTACCGCCGGTATCCCCGGGATTGAAGATGAACAGGCGTCACTTTTTGGAGTCAGCACAACAGGCACACGGACCACGGCAGTCGACCGGCGAGCCTCTTCAGATGGCTTATGGAGGGCATTTGAAATCGGATGGAGCCGATTCGCTTGTCGATACGTCTATTCGGCGACGTCCGTACGACGACGCCGAAGTGACCGGATTACAGGTGCAGGTGTGACGGAGGTGCAGGACGATGGCCGGTTTCCGGAGTCTGGCGAGACAGGTCCGCGATCCGCGGTGCGACCTGGCATTGCGGCGCTATTCGCTGCGCAAGTGCCTTGAGAGGTTCGCCCCTTACGGGCACAGGGCGACCTGGGACCATTTGTGCTCCCGGGCAGGGTTCGGTCCCGAGGACCGGTCCCCCGATCCAGCGCGGCT
Organism: Streptomyces sp. NPDC006372; assembly: GCF_040612515.1. Taxonomy (NCBI): domain Bacteria; kingdom Bacillati; phylum Actinomycetota; class Actinomycetes; order Kitasatosporales; family Streptomycetaceae; genus Streptomyces; species Streptomyces sp. NPDC006372. The sequence goes on from NZ_JBEXQJ010000059.1 coordinate 29,339, forward strand.
CGTGGCCGCACTGGACGAACTGGAGGAGGCGCGGGCGGTCTGGCTGGCCTATGAGGTCGAGTTCGCCGAGCGCCGCAAGAAGGAGAAGCACGACGGACTGCGCCGGCCGGGCAGCGTGGACGACTGGCACCGGCTGACCTGGGGCGGGTTCGGCGTGGCGTGGTGCGACGATCCGACGGTCCATCCCCGTGAACCGCTGGCCGAGGTACTGCGCCGGCTGATCGCCGCACTGGAGCGCGAGCCGGGCGCGGAATGCCCGGTGTGTGGCGGGGAGCGACTCGCCTGGAGGTACGACCTGGACCACGAACCCTCGACCGGTCCGGTCTGCACGGACTGCGGAATCCTGGTACCGCGTCCCGTGCTCACGCCCGAGGCCCTGGCGTACGCCAGGCGGGCGAGGCTGTTGGTGTCGGCTTGACGAATGCGGGTGCGCGGGGGGTGCGCCGGGGATGCCGCACCCCCACTGTCGTGGGGCGAGCCGACTGTCAGTGGTGACTGGCACCATCGAGGCATGGTGCAGGTGTGTCTCAACGGGGCGCGGGTGGCCGCCGACGGTCCTGCCGTGCCGCTGACGCCCGATTCGATGGCCGCCTCGGCGGCCGAGGCGGTCGCCGCCGGGGCCACGGACATCCATGTCCATCCCAAGACGCCGTGCGGGCGGGATTCGATGTCGCCGCGGGTGCTGGCGACGACACTGGAGGCGATCAGGGCGCGGGTGCGGGTTCCCGTGGGGGTGACCACGGGGGCGTGGGCAGAGCCCGACCCCGCCGAGCGGCTGAAGCGTGTGCGGAGTTGGGCGGCGCTGCCCGTTCTGCCCGACCATGCTTCGGTCAACTGGCATGAGGAGGGCGCGGAGGAGGTGGCTGCCGCGCTTCTCGAGCTGGGGGTGGGGGTGGAGGCCGGCATCTGGTCGGGGACGGACGGGGCCGAGCGGTTCGCCGTGTCTGCGTCGGGGCCGAGGGTGGTGCGGGTGCTGGCGGAGGTGACGGACACGGATCCGTCGACTGCCGTGGCTTCCGCGCGGCGGGTGTTGTCCGATCTGGGGTCCGCACATGGGCGCCCTGTGCTGTTGCACGGGGAGGACGGGGGTGCGTGGCCGGTGCTGCGGGTTGCGGGGCGATTGGGGTTGGCCACGCGGGTCGGGCTGGAGGATGTGCTGGTACTGCCGGACGGGCGGCGGGCCGGGTCCAATGCGGAGTTGGTGACGGCGGGGTTGGCGGAGTACGCGCGCGCGGCGTTGTGAGGTGCTGGGCGTTGCTGCTGGGGTCGGGGTGGGTGCGCAGCCCGGCGGTGCGGGCGCGTCGTGGCTCGGCTGCCGCCGGCCGCTGCTGCGGGCCACCCGTCCGCTTGGCTGCGGGCAATCGTGCCGCTAAGGGCGGCACG
>NZ_JBEXQJ010000060.1:0-30545 GCF_040612515.1 Streptomyces sp. NPDC006372
CGGAGTTCCCGGGATGAGTCCGGGAACTCCGCCACCGCGCCGGTGCGTTGTACGGGGCGAAGGTCGTCTCAGCGGCCGGTGCCGCCACCATCGGCGTTGGGGCCGGCGTAGTCCTCGCCGTAGGCGCCCTTGGCGGGGCGGCGACGGCGCATGGGCGGCTCGACGCCGTCGGCGAGGCGACGGGCGGTGAGCAGGAAGCCGGTGTGGCCGATCATCCGGTGGTCCGGGCGGACGGCCAGGCCCTCGATGTGCCAGTTGCGGATCATCGTCTCCCAGGAGGTCGGCTCGTTGAAGCAGCCGATCTCGCGGATGGACTCGACGGTCCGGGCGAGCTGGGTGGTGGTCGCCACGTAGCAGCACAGGATGCCGCCGGGGACCAGCGCCTTGGAGACGGCCTCCAGGCACTCCCAGGGGGCGAGCATGTCGAGGATGACGCGGTCGACGTCGGCGTCGGACAGATTGTCCTGGAGGTCACCGACGGTGAGCTGCCAGGCGGGGTGCGGGCCGCCGAAGTAGCGCTCCACGTTCGCCTGGGCGATCTCGGCGAAGTCCGCGCGGCGCTCGTAGCTGTGCAGCATGCCCTGGTCGCCGATGGCCCGCAGCAGGAAGCTGCTGAGCGAGCCCGAGCCGACGCCGGCCTCCACGACGCGGGCGCCGGGGAAGATGTCGGCGAAGGCGAGGATCTGCCCCGCGTCCTTCGGGTAGACGACGGCCGCCCCTCGGGGCATGGACAGGACGTAGTCGGGGAGCAGGGGGCGCAGCGCGAGGTAGGCGACGTTCCCCGTGGTGCGGACAACGCTGCCCTCGGGAGCGCCGATCAGCTCGTCGTGCGGGAAGGAACCCTTGTGGGTGTGGAAGTTCTTCCCGGCCTCGAGCGTGAACGTGTAGTGGCGGCCCTTGGGGTCGGTCAGCTGTACCTGGTCCCCGACCTTGAAGGGCCCGCGCCTGCGGGCGGCACCGGTCGGTTCGGACATGTGACCAGCCTACCGGTCCCCGGAGGGGGCTCCGACCACTCAGCTGGGCCTCGCCATCGCCTTGACGAAGGCGCGCTCGACGTCGGCCGCCGACAGGACGCCGTAGATCTCGCCCGTCTCCTCCACCACCAGGTACTCGGTCGCGGGGGTCGCCCGGAGGGCGTCGAGGAGTTCCTCGCCGGACAGTTCCGCGGAGACGCGCATGCCCTCGGTGAGTTCCTGGGCGAGGCCGCTGACGGCCACCCAGGGGCGGCGGTGCTCGGGTACGCCGACGATGGCGGCCTCGCGGACGAGGGAGAGGGGGTGGCCGTCGGCGTCGACGACGACCAGGGCGCGGGCTCCGGCGGCGTTGGCGCGGCGCAGGGCCTCCGAGAGGGGGGTGTCGGTCTCGACGGGGACCGCGCGGCGGGTGAGCGCCCGGGCGCGCAGTTCGGGGAGGTGTTCGCGCAGGCGGGCCATGCGCAGGCTGTTGCCGGCGCCGGTCCAGATGATCGCGGCGAGGATCGCGGCGAGCAGGGCGTCCAGGACGGTGTCCATGCCGACGTTGTCCACGGCGTCGGTGCCGAGAGCGCCGGACTGGGTCAGCAGCGGCAGGCCGATCAGGACGGAGACGGCGAGGGCGCGGCCGACCCAGGCGGCGGCGATGGTGCCGGTCATCGGCTTGCCGGTGAGCTTCCAGACGACGGCGCGGAGCATGCGGCCGCCGTCCAGGGGCAGGCCGGGCAGGAGGTTGAACGCGGCCACGATGAGGTTGGAGATCATCAGGCCGGCGAGCAGGACGCCCGGGACGGTGCCGGGTTCCACGATGTACATGGCGCCGTAGAAGACGCCGGCCAGGACGAGGGAGAGCAGCGGGCCGACGAAGGCGAGCACGAACTCCCGGCCGGGGGTCTCGGCCTCCTTCTCGATCTCGGAGACGCCGCCGAAGAACTGGAGCTGGATGCGGCGGACCGGGAGCTTGAAGCGGAGGGCGGCGACGGTGTGGGCCAGCTCGTGGACGAGTACGGAGGCGTAGAAGGCGACCGCGAAGAACAGGGAGACCAGATAGCGGGCGGCGCCGAGTTCGGGCAGCACGCGCTCCAGCTGTCCGCCGAACACCCAGGTGATCAGCGCGGCGACGAGGAACCAGCTGGGCGCGACGTAGACGGGCACCCCGAAGGGGCGCCCCATGAGCAGCCCGCCCCGCGGTTCCGGGCGCTGGGGAGCGGGTCCCTTGCCGTCGGCGGAGTGAGCGAGGTGGCGGTGCCCGGTGCCGGGGGCGGGGGGCTCGGGGTGGCGGCCGGGAGCGCCGGTGCCGGGGGCGCCCGTGCCGGAGGCAGGCGGCTCGGGGATGCGGCCGGGAGTGCCGGTGCTGGAGGCAGGGGGCTCCGAGCCGTGGTCGGGAGCGCTGGAGGGGGAGGCGGGGGTCGTGTGCCCGGGGTGTGCCTCGGGCCGGTCGGCGACGGGGGCCGTGTGCGGGTCACCGGCGTAGGCGCGGTCGGGGTGCGCGTCGCCCGTCGGCGCACGGCTCCCGTCGTGCTCGGCGCCGGCTGTCGGGCGCGGACCGTCGGCGTCCGCGTCGGCACGGTCCACCGGGCCGGCCTGCGCATCACGCCCGGCCTGCCCGGCCCGCCCGGCCTGCCCATCGCGCCCGGCCTGCGCGTCGGCCTTGTCATGGGGGTCGTGCTCGTCGGCGGCGCCACCGGTGCTTCCGTGGTCCGACGAAGCGTCTGCGGGGTCGTCGCCGGGTGACGAGTCGTCCTTCGGGGCGGCGCCCGGTGCGGCCGGTCGTGCCGTCGGCGTGCCCGTCGCCGGGCCGTCGTCGTGCTGTTCGGGGGTGAACCGCCGCTCGTCCGTGGGCTGTTCGTCGGCGGGAGTCGGGTCGGTCGCCCGGGCCGGAGGCCCCGCGTGGCGCTCGGCCGACTCGTCGTTGCCGGACTGCGGCTGCCCGCGCCCGCCGCTCTCGTCCACCGGTGTCCCCTCGTCGAAGCGTCTCCCGCGCCTGCCGGACGGGAGGGTCTCGAGTCGATGGTATGCGTCCGTCGAGGCGCGTTCCGCCCCGGCACCCCCTGTGTTTTCCGCACCTCCACTCCCCGCCCGGCTTCCGTCGTCGCACGCGGCCCGGCCGCGGCTGGGTCACTGTCAGTGGCGGGCCGTATGGTCTGGGGCATGGAGACGAGCACCGAGGGCGCTGCGCAGCCCGACAGCAGCCCTGCCGCGGCGGTGGATCCGCCGGTCCCGGCCGGGCGCGTGGAAGCGGCCATCGAGCCGGCGCCGGCAGTGGAGACGGCGACCGAGACCGAGACCGCCGCGGAGACCGAGACCGCCGCCGAGACCGCGCCCACCGCCATACCGCCCGCCTCGCTGTCCCCCTCCCGTGCCAGTGATTTCATGCAGTGCCCGCTGCTGTACCGCTTCCGGGTGATCGACCGGCTGCCGGAGAAGCCGAGCGAGGCGGCGACCAGGGGCACGCTGGTGCACGCGGTCCTGGAGCGGCTCTTCGACGCCCCGGCCGCCGAGCGCACGGCGCCCCGGGCGAAGTCGCTGATCCCGGGCCAGTGGGACCGGCTGCGCGAGACCCGGCCGGAGGTCGTGGAGCTGTTCGCCGACGATCCGCAGGGCGAGCGGCTGGCGCGCTGGCTGGGCGAGGCGGAGCGGCTCGTCGAGCGCTGGTTCACGCTGGAGGACCCCAGCAGGCTGGAGCCGGCCGAGCGGGAGCTGTTCGTGGAGGCGGAGCTGGAGTCCGGGCTGCGGCTGCGCGGGATCATCGACCGGGTGGACGTGGCACCCACGGGCGAGGTCCGGATCGTCGACTACAAGACGGGCAAGGCACCCAGGCCCGAGTACGCCGAGGGTGCGCTGTTCCAGATGAAGTTCTACGCCCTCGTCGTGTGGCGGCTGAAGAACGTCGTGCCGCGGCGGCTCCAGCTGGTCTATCTCGGCAGCGGGGAGGTGCTGACCTACGACCCCGTCCTCGCCGACCTGGAGCGGGTCGAGCGCAAGCTGCTGGCGCTGTGGGAGGCGATCCGGCAGGCGACGGAGACGGGCGACTGGCGGCCACGCCCCACGAAGCTGTGCGGCTGGTGCGACCACCAGGCCCACTGCCCCGAGTTCGGCGGCACTCCCCCGCCGTACCCGCTGCCGACCGGGTCCCCGGAGGCCTTGCCGTCGCCGGTCGCCCCGGTCGGCCACGCCGGTGAGGGCGGCTGAGTCCGGCGGCCTCGCGCAGGGCAGAATGGGGCCGGACTAGCGAAGGAGACTTACGTGGCCATCCGCGTCCTACTCGTCGACGACCAGCCGCTGCTCCGCACGGGCTTCCGGATGATCCTGGAGGCCGAGCAGGACCTCGCGGTCGTCGGCGAGGCCGGAGACGGCCTCCAGGCGCTCGACCAGGTGCGGGCCCTGCAGCCCGATGTGGTCCTGATGGACATCCGCATGCCGCGGATGGACGGTGTGGAGGCGACCCGGCAGATCACCGGCCCCGGACGGGACGGCCCGGCGAAGGTCCTGGTGCTGACCACCTTCGACCTCGACGAGTACGTGGTGGAGGCCCTGCGCGCCGGTGCCAGCGGCTTCCTGCTGAAGGACGCCCCGGCCAACGAGCTGGTGCAGGCGATCCGGGTGGTGGCCGGGGGCGAGGCCATGCTCGCGCCCAGCATCACCAGGCGCCTGCTCGACAAGTACGCCACGCATCTGCCGTCGGGCGACGAGCCGGTGCCGGACACGCTGCACACGCTCACCGACCGGGAGGTCGAGGTGCTGAAGCTGGTGGCGCGCGGCCTGTCCAACGCCGAGATCGCGGCCGACCTGTTCGTCAGTGAGACCACCGTCAAGACGCATGTCGGGCATGTGCTCACCAAGCTGGGCCTGCGCGACCGTGTGCAGGCCGCGGTGTACGCCTACGAGAGCGGACTGGTGCGCCCCGGAGCGCAGCAGTAGCGAGCCACGAGCCCGGACACGGAGGAGGGCGCCCCCCTGCCGAACGGGGGGCGCCCTCTTCACATGGGTGCGTCAGACGTCCTTGCTCAGCTCCCAGAAGCGGAACACGGTCGATGCGTCGAGGCAGTACTCCAGGCCGTAGACGCCCTCGCGGACGACCGCGTACTGCTTGGCCTGCCACACCGGCAGGACGGGCAGCTCGTCGGCGACGATGTCCTGGAGCTCACCGAACTCCTGGTCGGTGGAGGCACGGTTGGTCAGGGCGGCGGTACGCGGGATGAGCGTGCCGGTGATGGTGCCGTTGTCGTAGTTGTTGCCCAGCACGTTGCCCTTGCCGAAGAACGGGGCGGTGAAGTTGTCGGCGTCCGGGTAGTCGGGCACCCAGCCCTTCACGTAGACGCCGTACTTGCCGGCGGCGATGTCCTTCTCGTACTGACCGAAGGGCACGGACTTGACCGTGGCGTCGAACAGGCCGCTGGCGTTGAGCTGGCCGGCGATGGCGTTCAGCTCCTGGTCGGTGGCCGGGCCGTAGCGGGACGGAGTCGACCAGAGGGTCAGTTTCACCTTGCCGGTGATGCCGTCGGCGCGCAGTGCGGCCTCCGCCTTGGAGGTGGAGGGGCGGGCGCCGTAGGTGTCGAAGAAGGCCGTGTTGTGGCCCGCGATACCGGCCGGGATGATCGAGTACAGCGGGGTCGCGGTGCCCTGGTAGACGTCCTTGATGAGGGCTTCGCGGTCGAGCAGGTGGGCGATGGCCTTGCGGACGCCGAGCTTCCCGGCGACCGGGTCGTCCATGTTGAACACCAGGTGCTGGACCTCGGCGCTGCTGCCCTCGACGACCTCCGTGCCGGTGCCGTCGTCGGCCTTCTCCATGTCGGCGACGTCGCCCGCGGTGAGGCCGCGGTAGGCGACGTCGACCTCCTGGCTCTGGATGGCCTGCTTCAGCGCGGTCTGGTCGCCGTCGAAGAACTTCAGCGTCACGCCGGTGTTCTTCACCTTGGCGGTGCCCTTGTAGTTCTCGTTGACGGAGAAGACCGCCTGGCCGTCGTCGAACGAGTCGAGCTTGTAAGGGCCGGAGCCTACGGCCTGGCCGTCCTTGCGCAGCTTGCCCGCGTCGTACTCGTTGTGGTCGACGATGGAGCCGGCACCCGACGCGATCTTGCTCGGGAAGGTGGCGTCGGACGTGTTGAGGTGGAAGACGACCGTCTTCTCGTCCGGGGTCTCGACCTCGTCCAGCGTGGGGAACATGACCGCGGGCCCGTCGGGGTCGTTGATCTTCAGCGTGCGGTCGAAGGAGAACTTGACGTCCTCGGAGGTGAGTTCGTCACCGTTGCTGAACTTGAGGCCGTCCTTCAGCGTGCACCGGTAGACCGAGGTCTGCGTGTCGGTGAAGGCGCAGCTCTCCGCGGCCTCCGGCTGGGGCTCGGTGGCGCCCTTCGGGAAGCTGAGCAGCGACTGGAAGACGTTGTTGAACAACAGCCAGGAGCCGGGGTCGTAGCCGGAGGCCGGGTCCGTGGCCAGGACGTCGTCGGACATCCCCACCACCACGTTGGAGCCTTCCCCGCCGGAGTCCCCGCTCTCCGTGCCACAGCCGGTCAGCAGGCCGGAGGCGAGCCCCGCCACGATGGGCAGGACCGGCCACTGGTTGCGTATGTTCACGTGTGTGCCTTGTCGTCGGTTCTCGAGAACACCCGGAGCATGTCCCTGGCTCCGGGGCACGGTCCCCCGGGGCCGCGGTCAGGGGCCCGGGGTTCCAGCGGGTCCGTCACCCGCTCACACCGCGGCCGAGCTCCCAGAGCTGGAGCGTCGAGGCGGAGTTGAGCGCGTAGGCGGTACCCGTGATGTCGTCGCGCGCGGCGACGTACTGCTTGCCCTGCCACAGCGGCAGCACCGGCACGTCAGCGGCAACGATGTCCTGAATGTCCGTCAGGCTGGTGGAGGCGGACAGCCGGTCCGCCTCACGGCGGGACTCCGGGATCAGGGTGCCCCGGATCTGGCTGTTGTCGTACGGCGAGCCAAGGGTGTTGTCCTTGTCGAGGAAGGGCGCGAGGAAGTTGTCGGCGTCCGGGAAGTCGGGGAACCAGCCCATGCCGTAGACGTCGTACTCCCCCTTCTTCTCGGCCGGGCGGAAGGTGTCCCACGGCGTGCCCTTGATGCTTACGTCGAACAGGCCGCTGGAGTTCAGCTGGTCGCGCAGGACCTCGAACTCCTCCTTGGTGGCCGGACCGTAGTGGTCGGTCGTGTAGTGCAGCGTCAGCTTCACCGGGGCGGTGATGTTCGCCTGGTTCAGCAGGGCACGGGCCTTGGAGACGTTCGGGTCGCCGTACTTGTTGAAGAACGAGTTGGAGTGGCCGGTGACGCTGGCCGGGACCAGCGAGTACAGCGGCTCGGCCTGGGAGCCGTAGACCTTGGAGACCAGCTCGCTGCGGTTGACGACCTGGGCCATCGCCTGGCGCACGGCCTTGGACTTCACGGTCGGGGCTTCGGTGTTGAAGCCCAGGTAGCGGATTTCCAGGCCCGGCATCTCGACGAGGTCGACGCCGGTGTCCGCGTCACCCGAGAGCTTGCGGATCTGCGCCGGGGACATGGTGCGGGTCATCAGGTCGACGTCGCCCTTGTCCAGCGCCGCGCTCATCTCGTCGGCGTCCTTGTAGGAGACCATGTCGACCTTGTCGTTGTTCACCTTCAGGCTCCCCTTGTAGTCGGGGTTCCGGGTGAACTCGGCCTTGACCAGCTCGTTGTCCTCGACGTCGGCCTTGAGGGTGTACGGGCCGGAGCCATCGAGGCCGAACCCGTAGCGCAGCTTGTTCTTCGGGTACTCGTCGGGGTCGACGATGCCGGCGACCGGGGTCGACAGCTTGTACGGGAAGGTGGCGTCGGCACTCTTGAGGTGGAAGACGACGTCGCGGTCGCCCTGCGTCTCCACGGTGTCGATGGTGGACAGCAGGGCGAACACACCACTGTCGGCCTTGAGGGAGATCGCGCGGTCGATGGAGTACTTGACGTCGGCCGCGGTGACGGGGTCGCCGTTCGCGAACTTCAGGCCCTCGCGCAGGGTGCAGGCGTACCGCTCGTTGCCGGTGTCGGTGAATCCGCAGCGCTCGGCGGCCTCCGGTACGGGCTCGCCCTCACCACGCGGCTGGATCATCAGGGTCTGCACGGTCTGGCGCAGGATGTTCCAGGTGCCGACGTCGTAGGCGTACGCCGGGTCGAGGGGCGCGGGGGCGTCCTTCGAGGCGGTGAACCGGTCCGTGGTGCCGACGACGATCGCGCTGCCGTCGTCGCTCCCGCTGTCGGACCCGCCGCAGGCGGCGAGCACCGGCGCGAGCAGACCGATCACGGCCGGCAGCACCAAAGTCTTGCGGTTCATGCTCGAGTTTCTCCAGAGCTGTCGACTCCGTGTACCCGGCATGCAGGGGTGGCGCAGCGGGATCACGGGGGTGGGGCGATGTTCTCGCATCGAGATTAGTCCGCGTCCGCAGGAGGGTTCGCAGCCACCGGAGTTGAGCGCCCATCACGCTGCGGAACCGGGCGCGGACACACCGAAAACCCGCCAGCGGAAGCTTTGGTACAGCGTTCCACCAATCAGGACACAAAGGCACGTCGGCAACCCCTTGCAGGGGCCGTGCAGCACATGCCGAACCTCGTGTCGACCCCGGTCCGCGTGGGGAACGTCACACAGGTAAACGGGTTCCGGGGTACGGGAATTCGGTCACCGGGACAGTTCGAATTCACCTTCGGAATTTCCGCTCTAACGCCGCTGCACGCTGGGTGAACACCTAGCGCATTTCCGTCATCAGACCGTGCAGAAATGTCAGGTCGACGTCTTCGAGGGTGCTGACGACCGTGCGGCGGAGGGCCGGCTGGATGGGCGCCACGGAGGGCACGGCCACGACCCGGCAGCCCGCGGCCTCGGCGGCGGCGACCCCTGTCGCGGTGTCCTCGATGACGGCGCACCGGGCCGGGTCCGCGCCGAGTCCGGCGGCGGCCAGCAGGTACGGGTCGGGGTGGGGCTTGGTGCGCGGCACCTCGTCACCGGCGACCGACAGGGCGAAGTGGTGCTCGCCCAATGACTTCAGCACCCGGTCGATGATGCGCCGGTGCGAAGCGGAGACCAGCGCCGTGGGGATCTCGTACTCGTACAGCTCGGCCAGCAGCCGCCCGGCGCCCGGCATCAGCGGCAGGGCCCGGCTGATGCGGTCCTCGAAGCCGTCGTTGAGGAGCACCGTGAGCTCCTCCAGGGGAATGTCGGCGCCGGTGGCCTCGATCAGGAACCCCGCGCTGCGGGTCATGGGGCCGCCGACCACGACGTGGCGCCAGGACTCGTCGAGCGTGTGGCCGAGGGAGGCGAAGACCTCTACCTCGACGTCCCACCAGAAGCCCTCCGTGTCCACCAGGGTGCCATCCATGTCGAGGAGCACCGCCTGCAGGGCGGAGCCCTCGGCCGTGCGGGTTCCGAGCGCGGGGACCGTACTGGTCATCCACGTACCTCCTTGAGGGACGTTCAGGCCGGCTCCCACGAGGGGAACCGGCCTGCGGTGGACCGACCAGTCTACGTCGTGCGCGGCCGAAGCGCCTCTCTTTGGCCCGTTGGCCCCGCGGGGCCGCTCAGCGGGCGTTGAAGTACTTCGCCTCCGGGTGGTGGATCACGATGGCGTCCGTGGACTGCTCAGGGTGCAGCTGGAACTCCTCGGACAGGTGGACGCCGATGCGCTCCGGCTGGAGCAGGTCGGCGATCTTGGCGCGGTCCTCCAGGTTCGGGCAGGCGCCGTAGCCGAGGGAGAAGCGGGCGCCCCGGTACTTCAGCTCGAACATGCCCTGCATCTCGTCCGGGTCCTCGCCCGCGTAGCCGAGCTCGGAACGCACGCGCGCGTGCCAGTACTCGGCGAGTGCCTCGGCCAGCTGCACGGACAGTCCGTGCAGTTCGAGGTAGTCGCGGTAGGCGTTGGCCTCGAACATCCGCGCGGTCTCCTCGCCGATGCGCGAACCGACGGTGACGACCTGGAGGCCCACGACGTCCGTCTCGCCGGACTCCTCCGGGCGGAAGAAGTCGGCCAGGCACAGCCTGCGGCCCCGGCGCTGGCGCGGGAAGGTGAAGCGGGTGCGCTCGTTGCCCTGCTCGTCCAGGATGATCAGGTCGTCGTCCTTGGAGACGCACGGGAAGTAGCCGTAGACGACGGCCGCCTCCAGCAGGTTCTCGGTCTGGAGCCGGTCCAGCAGCCCGCGCAGCCGGGGCCGCCCCTCGGTCTCGACGAGTTCCTCGTACGACGGGCCCTCGCCGGTGCGGGCCTGCTTCAGGCCCCACTGGCCCTTGAACAGGGCGCCCTCGTCGAGCCAGCTCGCGTACTCCTTGAGCTGGATGCCCTTGATCACGCGGGTGCCCTGGAAGGGTGCCTCGGGGACGGGGTTGTCGGTGGCGACGTCGGAGCGGACGTGCCCCTCCTCGGGGCGCTCCTCCACGTCGGCCGGGGCGGTGGCCCGGACGCGGCGCTGCTTCAGCTCGGGGAGCTTGGCGCCGGGCACGCCCCGCTTGACACCGATCAGGGCGTCCATCAGGCGCAGGCCCTCGAAGGCGTCGCGGGCATAGCGGACCTCGCCCTCGTAGAGCTCGTGCAGGTCCTGCTCGACGTAGGCGCGGGTCAGGGCGGCGCCGCCGAGGATGACCGGGAAGTTCGCCGCCAGGCCGCGCTGGTTCAGCTCCTCCAGGTTCTCCTTCATGATCACGGTGGACTTGACCAGGAGACCCGACATGCCGATGACGTCGGCCCGGTGCTCCTCGGCGGCGTCCAGGATCGCGGAGACCGGCTGCTTGATGCCCAGGTTGACGACGTTGTAGCCGTTGTTGGACAGGATGATGTCGACGAGGTTCTTGCCGATGTCGTGCACGTCTCCGCGCACGGTCGCCAGCACGATGGTGCCCTTGCCGGCCTCGTCGCTCTTCTCCATGTGCGGCTCCAGATGGGCCACGGCGGTCTTCATGACCTCCGCGGACTGGAGCACGAACGGCAGCTGCATCTGGCCGGAGCCGAACAGTTCGCCGACGACCTTCATGCCGTCCAGCAGCGTCTCGTTGACGATGTCGAGCGCGGGCCGCTCCTGGAGGGCCGCGTCGAGGTCCTCTTCGAGGCCGTTCTTCTCGCCGTCGATGATGCGCCGCTTCAGGCGCTCGTCCAGCGGCAGGGCGGCCAGCTCCTCGGCCTTGCCGGCCTTGAGGGACTTGGCGGTGGCGCCCTCGAAGAGCTGCATGAGCTTCTGGAGCGGGTCGTACCCCTCGGCTCGGCGGTCGTGGATGAGGTCCAGGGCCGTCTGGACCTCCTCCTCGCTGAAGCGGGCGATCGGCAGGATCTTGCTGGCGTGCACGATCGCCGAGTCCAGGCCCGCCTTGACGCACTCGTCGAGGAAGACGGAGTTCAGCAGGATGCGGGCGGCCGGGTTGAGGCCGAAGGAGATGTTGGACAGGCCGAGGGTGGTCTGCACCTTGGGGTGGCGCCGCTTCAGCTCGCGGATGCCCTCGATGGTGGCGATGCCGTCCTTGCGGGACTCCTCCTGGCCCGTGCAGATGGTGAAGGTCAGGCAGTCGACGAGGATGTCCTCCTCGTGGATGCCCCAGTTGCCGGTGAGGTCGTCGATGAGCCGTTCGGCGATCTCGACCTTCTTCTCGGCGGTGCGGGCCTGGCCCTCCTCGTCGATGGTGAGCGCGATGAGGGCGGCGCCGTGCTCCTTGGCGAGGGCGGTGACCTTGGCGAAGCGGGACTCGGGTCCGTCGCCGTCCTCGTAGTTGACCGAGTTGATCACCGCACGGCCGCCGAGCTTCTCCAGGCCTGCCTGGATGACGTCGACCTCGGTGGAGTCCAGCACGATCGGCAGCGTGGAGGCGGTGGCGAAACGGCCGGCCAGTTCCTCCATGTCGGCGACGCCGTCGCGGCCGACGTAGTCCACGCACAGGTCGAGCATGTGCGCGCCCTCGCGGATCTGGTCGCGGGCCATCTCCACGCAGTCGTCCCAGCGGCCGTCCAGCATGGCCTCGCGGAACTTCTTGGAGCCGTTGGCGTTGGTGCGTTCGCCGATGGCCAGGTAGGAGGTGTCCTGCCGGAACGGCACGGACTGGTAGAGCGAGGCGGCGCCCGGCTCGGGCTGCGGGCTGCGCTCGGCGGGGCTGACGTCCCGGACGCGCTCCACCAGCCGGCGCAGGTGCTCGGGGGTGGTGCCGCAGCAGCCGCCGACCAGGGACAGGCCGTAGTCCTGGACGAAGTTCTGCTGGGCGTCGGCCAGGCCCTCGGCGTCGAGCGGGAAGTGGGCGCCGTCCTTGGTGAGGATCGGCAGACCGGCGTTCGGCATGCACAGCAGCGGGATGCGCGAGTGGCGCGTCAGATAGCGCAGGTGCTCGCTCATCTCGGCGGGGCCGGTGGAGCAGTTCAGGCCGATCATGTCGATGCCGAGGGGCTCGAGCGCGGTCAGGGCCGCGCCGATCTCCGAGCCGAGCAGCATGGTGCCGGTGGTCTCGAAGGCCATCGAGCACAGCAGGGGCACCTCGACGCCGGTGGCCTCCATGGCCCGGCGGGCGCCCAGGACGGAGGCCTTCGTCTGGAGCAGGTCCTGCGTGGTCTCCACGAGCAGCGCGTCCGCGCCGCCGGCGAGCAGGCCCTCGGCGTTGGCCTGGTAGCCGTCGCGGATGGTGCTGTACGTGACGTGGCCGAGCGTGGGCAGCTTGGTGCCGGGACCGACCGAGCCGAGCACCCAGCGCGGCCGGCCGTCCCCGGCGGTGTACTCGTCGGCCACCTCGCGGGCGATCCGGGCGCCCGCCTCGGACAGCTCGTGCACCCGGTCGGCGATCTCGTACTCCGCCGCGGCCGTGTGGTTGGCGCCGAAGGTGTTGGTCTCGACGCAGTCGACGCCCACCGCGAAGTACGCGTCGTGGACGGAACGGACGATGTCCGGCCGGGTCAGGTTCAGGATCTCGTTGCAGCCCTCGAGGTTCTGGAAGTCCTCGAGCGTCGGGTCCTGCGCCTGGAGCATGGTGCCCATGGCACCGTCGGCCACCACCACGCGGGCGGCCAGGGCCTCTCGGAGCGCGGACACACGGGCCCGGCTGTCTGCGGAAGGGGTCGGTGGCAACGAGGCCATGTAAGGGCTCCCTCAAATGCGACGGCTGTCGGCTATGCGGCTTCCCGTACGCCCGGAGGCATCCCCGGGTGAAGGGCGCACGGCGCCAGCCTAACCGGGAGTCACCCGGGACGGGCAGGGCGTCCACGGGGCGGACGGCGAGGGCGTGGAACACGCCACGGACCTGCGGCCGGGCCGGGCCGGCGGACCCTCTGATGCAACACATTCCGGCCCGTTGGCGCAACAAATGGTGGCCCGCCATTAGCGAGAGGTCGACATCGACCGGTAGTGTTCGACATTGCCGAACGAGGGCTGCGGACGCCGCTGGTCGGCGTTCGAAGGGGACGGAGGCAGTACGGCGATGGCACGGAACATCCAGTCGCTCGAACGGGCGGCCGCGATGCTGCGGCTGCTCGCGGGCGGCGAGCGGCGGCTCGGCCTGTCGGACATCGCCTCGTCGCTGGGCCTGGCCAAGGGCACCGCCCACGGCATACTGCGCACCCTCCAGCAGGAGGGCTTCGTGGAGCAGGACGACGCCTCCGGCCGCTACCAGCTGGGCGCCGAGCTCCTGCGCCTCGGCACCACCTACCTCGACGTGCACGAGCTGCGGGCACGCGCCCTGGTATGGGCCGACGACCTGGCCCGCTCCAGCGGCGAGAGCGTCTATCTGGGCGTCCTGCACCAGCAGGGCGTCCTGATCGTGCACCACGTCTTCCGGCCCGACGACAGCCGGCAGGTCCTGGAGATCGGGGCCATGCAGCCGCTGCACTCCACGGCACTGGGCAAGGTGCTGTCCGCCTACGACCCCGTGGCGCACAGCGAGGCCCTGGAGGCCGACCGGAAGGCGTTCACCGACCGGACCGTGTGCGAACCGGAGGCCTTCGAGCACATCCTCGACGTCACCCGCGCGCGTGGGTACGCGGCGGACGTGGAGGAGACCTGGGAGGGCGTCGCGTCCCTGGCCGCCCCCATCCACGACCGGCGGCGCATGCCGGTCGGCTCGGTCGGCATCACCGGTGCCGTGGAGCGGCTGTGCCGGTCCGACGAGGAGGGCGCGCTGCGCCCCGAGCTCATCGCGGCGGTACGGGACTGCGCCCGCGCGGTGTCCCGGGATCTGGGCGCCGGCCGGTTCTGACGGCACACGTCGGCACATGCCGAGGACCGGGACGTCGTACGGCGTCCCGGTCCTCGGCATGTCCGCGGCATGTCCGCGCTCACCTGCGGCAAAGATCAATGAGCGGCTGCGATCAGTAACGATCAGGTTTTCGAGTCCACAGCCCTTGACGTGCTCGTAACGCCGAAGCAAGACTCCCGTCCATCGGTCGACATTGTCGAACAGCTACCGGCAATACGCGCTAGAGTGTGACAGCCAGGCCGGTATCGAACTTCCCTGGACGTAGGACAAAGGAGTCGCGGGTGTCCAGCTCCGACATCTTCATCGGCGAGACCATCGGTACCGCCATACTCATCCTCCTCGGCGGCGGAGTCTGCGCCGCCGTCACGCTGAAGGCCTCCAAGGCCCGCAACGCCGGCTGGCTCGCCATCACCTTCGGGTGGGGCTTCGCGGTGCTCACGGCGGTCTACACCTCGGCGCCGCTCTCCGGCGCCCACCTGAACCCGGCCGTGACCCTGGCCATCGCCATCAAGGACGGCGACTGGAAGAACGTCCCGGTCTACTGGGCCGGACAGATCCTCGGCGCCATGATCGGTGCCGCTCTGGTCTGGATCGCCTACTACGGTCAGTTCCACGCGCACCTCACGGACCGCGAGATCGTCGGCGGTCCGGGTGCTCAGGACACCGCGGCGGCCAAGGCCGTCGAGGCTCAGGAGAAGGGTGCCGGCCCCGTGCTGGGCGTCTTCTCCACCGGCCCCGAGGTCCGGGTCGCCTGGCAGAACGTCGCCACGGAGGTCATCGGCACCGTCGTGCTGGTGCTCGCCGTGCTCACTCAGGGCCTGAACGACAAGGGCAACGGCCTGGGCACCCTGGGCGCGCTGATCACCGCACTCGTGGTGGTGTCCATCGGCCTCTCCCTCGGCGGCCCGACGGGCTACGCGATCAACCCGGCCCGTGACCTCGGTCCGCGCATCGTGCACGCGCTCCTTCCCCTTCCCAACAAGGGCGGCTCCGACTGGGGCTACGCCTGGGTCCCCGTGGTCGGCCCGCTGCTCGGCGGCGCCATCGCGGCGGGCATCTACAACGTCGCGTTCGCCTAGGGGCGACAGGAGCGATCCTCGCGCCCGACGCGAAACTTCCAGCACGCGCCGTACGTAAAGCCCCTTAAACCCGGAATTACCAGGAGCACACAGTGACCGACGCGCACACCGCCGGCCCCTTCATCGCCGCCATCGACCAGGGCACCACCTCCAGCCGCTGCATCGTCTTCGACCGGGACGGCCGGATCGTCTCCGTCGACCAGAAGGAGCACGAGCAGATCTTCCCGAAGCCGGGCTGGGTCGAGCACAACGCCAACGAGATCTGGACGAACGTCCAGGAGGTCGTCGCCGGGGCCGTCCAGAAGGCCGGCATCACCCGTGACGACATCAAGGCCATCGGCATCACCAACCAGCGCGAGACGACCGTGCTGTGGGACAAGAACACCGGTGAGCCCGTCCACAACGCCATCGTCTGGCAGGACACCCGCACCGACGCCCTCTGTCGCGAGCTCGGCCGCAACGTCGGCCAGGACCGCTTCCGCCGCGAGACGGGCCTCCCCCTCGCCTCCTACTTCGCCGGCCCCAAGGCCCGCTGGCTGCTCGACAACGTCGACGGGCTGAAGGAGCGCGCCGAGGCGGGCGACATCCTCTTCGGCACGATGGACACTTGGGTCATCTGGAACCTGACCGGTGGCGTCAACGGCGGCAAGCACGTCACCGACGTCACCAACGCCTCCCGCACCATGCTCATGAACCTGCACACCATGCAGTGGGACGAGAAGATCTGCGAGTCCATCGGCGTCCCGCCGCAGGTCCTGCCCGAGATCCGCTCCTCCGCCGAGGTCTACGGCGAGATCACGGGCGGCAAGCTGGGCGACCTGCTCGGCGGCATCCCGGTCGCCTCCGCGCTCGGCGACCAGCAGGCCGCCCTGTTCGGCCAGACCTGCTTCTCCGAGGGCGAGACCAAGTCGACCTACGGCACCGGCACCTTCATGGTGATGAACACCGGTGACAAGATCATCAACTCCTACAGCGGTCTGCTGACCACCGTCGGCTACAAGATCGGCGAGCAGGACACGGTCTACGCCCTGGAGGGCTCGATCGCCGTCACCGGTTCGCTGGTGCAGTGGATGCGCGACCAGATGGGCCTGATCTCCACCGCCGCCGAGATCGAGACGCTCGCGCTGTCGGTGGAGGACAACGGCGGCGCCTACTTCGTGCCCGCCTTCTCCGGCCTGTTCGCCCCGTACTGGCGCTCCGACGCCCGCGGCGTGATCGCCGGCCTGACCCGGTACGTCACCAAGGCCCACCTGGCGCGTGCCGTGCTGGAGGCGACCGCCTGGCAGACCCGGGAGATCGCCGACGCCATGACGAAGGACTCCGGCGTCGAGCTGGCCGCCCTCAAGGTCGACGGCGGCATGACCTCCAACAACCTGCTGATGCAGACCCTCGCCGACTTCGTGGACGCCCCCGTGGTGCGCCCGATGGTCGCCGAGACCACCTGCCTCGGCGCCGCCTACGCCGCCGGCCTCGCCGTCGGCTTCTGGAACAGCACCGACGACCTGCGCGCCAACTGGCGCCGGGCCGCCGAGTGGACCCCCCGCATGGACGCGGACACCCGCGCCCGTGAGTACAAGAACTGGCTCAAGGCCGTCGAGCGGACCATGGGCTGGCTCGAGGACGAGGAGTAAGAAAGCGCATGACCAGTCAGTCCACCCTGCAGTCCGTGCCTGCCCTGGGGACGCACCCGGCCTCCGGCTCGAACCCGAGCCGAGCCGAGACCAGGGAGCAGCTCTCCAAGGCGTCGTACGACCTTCTCGTGATCGGCGGCGGCATCCTGGGCATCTCCACCGCCTGGCACGCCGCGCAGTCCGGCCTCAGGGTGGCTCTGGTCGACGCCGGCGACTTCGCCGGTGCCACCTCCTCCGCCTCCTCCAAGCTGCTCCATGGGGGCTTGCGCTACCTGCAGACCGGCGCGGTGAAGCTGGTGGCGGAGAACCACTTCGAGCGCCGTGCGGTCTCCCGCCAGGTGGCCCCCCACCTGGCGAACCCGCTCACGTTCTACCTGCCCGTCTACAAGGGCGGGCCGCACGGCGCGGCGAAGCTCGGGGCGGGCGTCTTCGCCTACTCCGCGCTGTCGGCCTTCGGTGACGGCGTCGGGCACCTGCTCTCGCCGGCCAAGGCCGCGCAGGACGTGCCCGAGCTGCGCACCGAGAACCTCAAGGCCGTGGCCGTGTACGGCGACGACCAGATGAACGACGCGCGCATGGCGCTGATGACGGTCCGCGCGGCCGTCGAAGCGGGCGCCGTCGTCCTCAACCACGCCGAGGTGACGGGCATGCGCTTCACACAGGGCCGGGTCACAGGTGCCGAGCTGAAGGACCGTCTCTCCGGCGAGGAGTTCGGCGTCAACGCCCGGCTGGTGCTGAACGCGACCGGCCCGTGGGTCGACCACCTGCGGAAGATGGAGGACCCGAACGCGGCGCCGTCCATCCGTCTGTCCAAGGGCGCCCACCTGGTCCTGAAGCGCACCTCCCCCTGGAAGGCCGCGCTCGCCACCCCCATCGACAAGTACCGCATCACCTTCGCCCTCCCCTGGGAGGACATGCTCCTGCTCGGCACCACCGACGAGGAGTTCGAGGGCGACCCGGCGGACGTCGCGGTCACCGACAAGGACATATCCCAGATCCTCGACGAGGCCGCCTTCTCCGTCCGCGACCAGCAGCTGGACCGCGACCTCATCACCTACGCCTTCGCGGGCCTGCGCGTGCTCCCGGGCGGCCCCGGCGACACCGCCAAGGCCAAGCGCGAGACGGTCGTGACCGAGGGCAAGGGCGGCATGCTGTCCGTCGCCGGCGGCAAGTGGACCACCTTCCGCCACATCGGCCGTACGGTCATGCAGAAGCTGGAAACGCTGCCGGGCCACCCCCTGGGCGACGACTTCGAACCGATCAGCTCGCTGCCGAAGAAGCTGCCGCTGCCCGGCATCGCCAACCCGCGCGCGGTCGCCCACCGGCTGCTGACCGACCGGCCGGCGCCCGGCCCGCGCATGGCGGCCGACACCGCCAGGCACCTGGCCACGCACTACGGCTCGCTGGCCTTCGACATCGCCCGGCTGGCCAACGAGAACCCGGAGCTGGCCGCGCGCGTCCACCCGGACGCCCCGGAGATCTGGGCGCAGGTCGTCTGGGCCCGGGACCACGAGTGGGCCGAGACGCAGGACGACGTGCTGCGCCGCCGGACGACGCTGACGATCCGCGGCCTCGCCACGGACGACGTCCGCGCCAAGGTCCAGGACCTGCTCGACAAGAAGTAGGCACGCGCCCGGGGCCCTGTACCGGAGGGGGCGGTTCCACGCCGACGGAGCCGCCCCCTTCGCGTGGTCCTGCCCCCATAATGACGTGATACGTCGGAGGTCTTAAGCGACAGGAGGCCGGCCATGGCAGTCACCGACGAGGCGATCGAGAAGATCAAGGGCATGATCGTCTCCGGCGCGCTGCGGCCGGGCGACCGGCTGCCCAAGGAGAGCGAGCTCGCCGCGGACCTGGGCCTGTCCCGCAACTCCCTGCGGGAGGCCGTACGCGCACTGTCCCTCATCCGGATCCTGGATGTGCGGCAGGGCGACGGCACGTACGTGACCAGTCTCGACCCGCAGCTCCTGCTGGAGGCGATGAGTTTCGTCGTGGACTTCCACCGCGACGACACCGTCCTGGAGTTCCTGGCCGTACGCCGCATCCTGGAGCCGGCCGCGACGGCCATGGCGGCCCTGCGGATCAGCGAGCAGCAACTGGACGCGCTCACGGCCCAGCTGGACAAGCTCGGCGACGCCCCGTCCGTCGAGGACCTGGTCGCCTGCGACCTGGAGTTCCACCGGGGCATCGTGCAGAGCTCGGGCAACTCCGTGCTGTGCTCGCTGCTCGACGGGCTCTCCGGGCCGACCACCCGGGCCCGGATCTGGCGCGGCCTCACCCAGGAGGACGCCGTGAGCCGGACCCTGCGCGAGCACCGGGCGATCCTCGCCGCGCTGCGCGACCGGGACGCCGAGGCGGCGCGCTCATGGGCGACGGTGCACATCGCGAGCGTCGAGCAGTGGCTGCGCTCCACTCTGTGACCCGGCCTCACTCACCGCTCGGATGAATCCGGGGTGTTCAGGGGTGGTTCGCGGGGCAGTGATGGGGTCACTCCCCCTGCGAGGGGGCTGCGGACGCCCCCTTGGCACGCCGTAAGGTTGGGGCGTACGCGAGGGTACGTCGGAAGGAGGCGCTGGGTGATCGAGCTCGAGGGGGTTCCCGAGCTGGTCGACCCGGTCATGGTGGCCGCGTTCGAGGGCTGGAACGATGCCGGCGACGCCGCCTCCACCGCGGTCGCGCATCTGGACAGGGAGTGGAAGGGCGAGGTGTTCGCGGCGCTGGACGCCGAGGACTACTACGACTTCCAGGTGAACCGCCCCACGGTGTTCATGGAAGCGGGCGTCCGCAAGATCACCTGGCCGACGACAAGGTTGTCGGTGGTCCGGGTCGGCGGCGAGAAGCCGCGCGACCTGGTGCTCGTCCGGGGTATCGAACCGTCCATGCGGTGGCGTTCGTTCTGCAACGAACTGCTCGGCTTCGCGCACGAACTGGGTGTGGAGCTGGTGGTCGTCCTGGGCGCCCTGCTGGGTGACACCCCGCACACCCGTCCGGTTCCGATCAGCGGGACGACGTCCGATCCGGACCTGGCCCGCCGCATGGACCTGGAGGAGACCAAGTACGAGGGCCCCACGGGCATCGTCGGCGTCCTCCAGGAGGCGTGCACGCACGCGGGCGTGCCGGCCGTCTCGCTGTGGGCGGCGGTGCCGCACTACGTGTCGCAGCCGCCGAACCCGAAGGCCACGCTGGCCCTCCTGAACCGCCTGGAGGACCTGATCGACGTGCGCATCCCGCTGGGCGAGCTGCCCGAGGACGCGCGGGCCTGGCAGGTCGGCGTGGACCAGCTGGCCGCGGAGGACAGCGAGGTCGCCGAGTACGTCCAGTCGCTGGAGGAGGCCCGGGACACCGCCGAGCTGCCGGAGGCGTCGGGCGAGGCGATCGCCCGCGAGTTCGAGCGCTACCTGCGGCGCCGGGACGGCGGCGGCCCGCCCGCCTCCGGCGGACACGCCACGGCGGACGGCAGCGACAGCACGTCCTACCTGCGGGACAACCCCAGCGGCCGCACCCGCCCGCCGAAGCCGCCCAAGCCGAGCGGCACGGACGACGACGAGTCGTCGGAGGACTGAGGCAGCTTTCCGCAGCTTTCCGCACGCCGAAGGGGCGTCTCCCGGCCGGGAGACGCCCCTTCGTTTCGTTCGCCGTACGGCTACAGGGCCACGCCCAGCAGCGCGTCCACCGCGCGGGAGACGACGCCCGGCGCGCCCGTGTCCGTGCCGCCGCTCTCCTGCTGGAGCGCGGCCCAGCGGTCGACCGCGGCGAGCGCGGCCGGGGCGTCCAGGTCGTTCGCGAGGGCCTCGCGGATCTCCTCCACGAGCGACTCCGCCGGCGGCCCGTCGGGCCGGGACACGGCGGCCCGCCAGTGGCCGAGCCGGTCGACGGCGTCCTGGAGGACCTGGCCGGTCCACTCCCAGTCGGCGCGGTAGTGGTGGGCGAGCAGCGCGAGCCGGATCGCGGCCGGGTCGACGCCGTCGTGCCGCAGCTTGGAGACGAAGACCAGGTTGCCCTTGGACTTGGACATCTTCTCGCCGTCGAGGGCGACCATGCCGGCGTGCACGTACGCCTTGGCCATGGGGAACTCGCCGGTGAGGGCCTGCGCGTGCGAGGCACCCATCTCGTGGTGCGGGAAGGCGAGGTCGGAGCCGCCGCCCTGGATGTCGAAGCCCATGCCGAGGTGGTCGAGGGCGATGGCCACGCACTCGATGTGCCAGCCAGGGCGTCCGCGGCCGAGCGATCCGCCGTCCCAGCTGGGCTCGCCCTCGCGGGCCGCCATCCACAGCATCGGGTCGAGCGGGTTCTTCTTGCCCGGCCGGTCCGGGTCGCCGCCGCGCTCCGCGGACAGCAGCCGCATCGCCGCGGCGTCCAGGTTCGAGACCTTGCCGAAGTGCGGGTCGGACTCGACGGAGAAGTAGACGTCCCCTTCGAGTTCGTACGCCGCGCCCAGGTCCCGCAGCCGCTCGACGAGCGGGACGATCCCGGGTATCGCCTCGACGGCACCTATGTACTGCCGCGGCGGCAGCATGCGCAGGGCCGTCATGTCCTCGCGGAAGAGGGCCGTCTCCTGCTCGGCGAGCGCGGCCCAGTCGAGGCCGTCACGCTGCGCCCGCTCCAGGAGCGGGTCGTCGACGTCGGTGACGTTCTGGACGTAGTGAACCTGCCGCTTGGTGTCGAGCCACACGCGCTGCACGAGGTCGAACGCGTTGTAGGTCGCCGCGTGTCCGATGTGCGTGGCGTCGTACGGGGTGATGCCGCAGACGTAGATACGGGCGACGGGACCGGGGTCGAGGGTGACGAGGCCGCCGGTCGCGGTGTCGTGGATCCTCAGGTCGCGGCCCTGACCAGGCAGGGCGGGGACCTCGGAAGCGGGCCAGGCATGCATGCCTTGAGCCTAACCGGACTGAAGTTCCATATACGAATGGGAGCGGCCCGGACGGCCGAGAAGACGCTCTTGCGGGAGCGCGACGCATGTGCTGCTACACGGGTGGCCAGGGAATCGCCGGCCATTCCCCGCTCGGCTCCGGATGCTTCCCCGAGGCGAGCAGTGCGCCGACCCGCGCGCGCGTGGCCTCGATCTCGGCGCCGGTGATCAGCGGTTCGAGCCGCGCGGCGAGCGCCCCGCCGTCGGCGAGGTCCTTCCTGAGGCCGTCGAGGACGTCGACCGCTTCCCGGGTGAGGGGCTCCCCCGCCCAGCCCCACAGCAGGGTCCGCAGCTTGTTCTCGGCGTTGAAGGTCACACCGTGGTCGATGCCGTACAGCCGGCCCCCCTCGGTGGGCAGCAGGTGCCCGCCCTTGCGGTCGGCGTTGTTGACCACGGCGTCCAGCACCGCGAGCCGCCGCAGCCGCTCGTCGTCGGCGTGGACGAGCAGCGCGGTACGGCCCTCGCCGACCTCGGCGAACCCGATCGCCTTCCAGCCCGGCTCCGGCTCCTCGCCGTCGACCAGGGCGAGCAGCTCCTGGTCGGGCACCGCCTCGACCCACAGCTGGCACATGCCCTCGCCGTAGGGACCGTCCCGCAGCACGGTGACCGGGACCAGGCCCCAGCCGGTCGCCTCGGAGACCTCGTACGCGGCGACCTCGCGCTGGGCGAGCGTGCCGTCGGGGAAGTCCCACAGGGGTCGCTCACCGGCGACCGGCTTGTAGACGCAGGCCGCTTCCCCGCCGTCGTACGACACCGTGCAGTACAGGGCGGCGTTGGACGCCTCGCGGATGCGTCCGCGCACGGTGAGTTCGCCCCGGGCGAGCAGCTCGGCGGGGTCCGGGGGAGGTGTCACGCTCCGCGGCGGTATCCGTTCTGGCGCGGACATACGTGTCCTTCCGGGTCGAGCGGGAGACTGCACAGCGGGCACGGCGGCCGCCCCGCGTTGACGACGTCGAGGGCGCGCTTGGCGAAGGCCCTCGCCTGCGCGCCGGTGAGCCGGACCCGCAGCATCGGGGGCCCGTTCTCCTCGTCCTGGAGCAGCCGTTCCTCGGCCTCGGCGAGGTCCTCCTCGGACTCGGCGTCGAGTTCGACGAGCGCCTGCGCCTCGACGATCATGAGCTGCTCGTCGCCGTCCCAGGCGAGTGCCATGGTGCCGACCCGGAACTCCTCCTCGATGGGGGTGTCCAGCGGGGCGGTGTCGTTGATCTCCGACGGTGCGACGGCGGGGACGGAAGCGCTGCCGCCGCTACGGCGTACGACCTCGTCGAGCAGTTCTTCCATGCGTTCGGCGAGCGCTGCGACCTGGGTCTTCTCCAGGGCCACACTGGTCACCCGGGTGCCGGCGGAGGCCTGGAGGAAGAACGAACGACGCCCGGGCAGTCCGACCGTACCGGCCACGAAACGCTCCGGATGGTCGTAGAGGAACACCTGACGGGACACGTCCTGTCTCCATTGGAATCGTGGGAACCGTGTGACCACGGCACTGCTGCGACCGCTTCACCCTACTGCGGCCGACGATCACGGTGCGCCCGCACCACCACCGACTTGGGCTTCGTCGCCCGGCGGTTCCTCGCGCGGCACGAGGGACGTGAAGTTCCCGGTGTCGCCGAGGCGGACGAGAAACGGTCGCAGTCGGGTGTAGCGGATCGCGGTGATGGAACACGGTTCAACAGAAATCCGCTGGAAGAGGTCCAGATGAAGTCCGAGTGCGTCCGCGACGAGAGACTTGATGATGTCGCCGTGCGAGCACATGAGGTAGACGGCGTCGCCGCCGTGGTCGCGCTCCACGCGCGCGTTCCACTCGCGTACGGCCTCGGCGGCGCGCGTCTGCATCGCCCGCATGGACTCCCCGCCGGGGAACGCCGCGGCGGACGGGTGCGCCTGCACCACCTCCATGAGGGGCTCGTCCTTGAGCTCGGCGAGTTTGCGTCCGGACCAGTCGCCGTAGTGGCACTCGCCGATGCGCTCGTCGGTGTGGGCGCTCAGTTCCGGCCGGGCCCGGAGGAGGGGCCGGATCGTCTCCTGGCAGCGCTGGAGCGGACTGGTGACGATCTCGGCGAGGGGCAGTTCGGCCAGGCGCCCGGGCAGCGCGGCGGCCTGCTCGGCACCGCGCCCGTCGAGGGCGACACCGGGCGTCCAGCCGGCGAGCAGTCCCTCGGTGTTGGCGGTGGAACGTCCGTGCCGGACCAGGATCAACGTGGGCATGCGGTCCAGCGTAGGCGCACGCACGCGTGCGGTGTCGTTCGAGTGACGGGAGACTCGCTTCGTGATCGTCGACTGTGCCATCTACCGCGACGGACACCGGTCGGAGGGGCCCGAGGACTTCTCCGACGCCCTGGGGGAGGCCCGCGCGGCGGGCGGTTTCGTGTGGATCGGGCTGCACGAACCCACGGAACGTGAATTCGAGCATGTCACCCGGGAGTTCGGGCTGCACCCGCTGGCCGTCGAGGACGCCCTCAAGGCCCACCAGCGGCCCAAGCTGGAGGTGTACGACGACTCGCTCTTCGCGGTGCTCAAGCCGGTGGCGTACGAGCCGCAGAGCGACACCGTCTCCACCGGCGAGATCATGATCTTCCTGGGCGACTCGTTCGTGGTGATCGTGCGGCACGGAGAGGGCACCCCTCTCAAGGCCGTGAGGCACCGTCTGGAGCAGGAGCCGGAACTGCTGGTCAAGGGCCCCACCTCCGTCCTGTACGCGGTCGCCGACGCCGCCGTCGACCACTACCTGGACGTGGCGACCGAGTTGCAGACGGACCTGGAGGAACTGGAGGCGGAGGTGTTCTCGCCGGACAGCGGCGGATCGCGCAACACCGCGTCCCGGATCTACACCTTCAAGCGGCAGGTGCTGGAGTTCCGCCGGGCGACCGGGCCGCTGGCCCTGCCGATGAGCCGGCTGGCGGGGACGGCGCCGTACGGCGTCGCGGTGCCGTTCGTGGACGACCGGGCCCGGCCGTTCTTCCGGGACGTCAGCGACCACCTCACGCGCGTGAACGAGTCCGTGGAGAACCTGGACCGGCTGGTGTCGGACATCCTCTCGGCGCATCTGGCGCAGATGAGCGTCCGGCAGAACGACGACATGCGGAAGATCTCCGCGTGGGCGGCGATGGCCGCGATCCCCACGATGCTCGCGGGGATCTACGGCATGAACTTCGAGCACATGCCCGAGCTGGGCTGGGTGTGGTCCTACCCGGCGCTGATCGCGGTGATGGCCGTGCTGGAGGTGCTGGTGTTCCGGCTGTTCAAGCGCCGGGGGTGGTTGTGAGGCGGGTCGCCTAGGCGAACTCGGGTTCCGTGGACGCGGGTCCGCCGAGGGCGTTGCGACGCTCAGGGGTCTTCAGCGACACCATCCGGCGCCAGCCGCCGAGCCGTTCGTAGGCGTACATCGCGTGGATGCCCGCCGCGAGCACCGCCGACCTGGCCCTGGACCAGCCGAGGATGCGGCCCATGTTCGCCATGACCGCGAGACTGACGTCCCGGTAGATCCGGATCTCGGCCAGCGCGCACTCGCGCAGGGTCCGCTGGATGACACGGCCGTGGCCGGCGCGGGCGAAGCGCAGCAGTTCCTCGTGGCAGTAGGCGAGGTGGTTGTCCTCGTCGTTGGAGATCTGCTTGACCGCGCGGCCGATGTCGGGGTGGTCCGCGAAGTGCTTGCGGAGCAGTTCCATCTGCTCCGAGGCACGCTGTTCGGTGACCCTGCTGTGCGAGAGGTAGGTGACGATGTCCTGGACCGTGAGCCGCTCGTCGCGCCTGAGCTGTTCGTGCGCGAGGCCGATGCCGTTCTTCTCCAGCAGCATGGTGTAGTCGGTCTCCGGCGGGACCGGTACGGGGGTGAGGCCGCGCTTCTTCATCAGGGCGTTGAAGATCCGGCCGTGCTTCTCCTCGTCGGCGCCGTGCCGGGTGATCTTGGGGGCGAGTTCGCGTTCGCTCTCGGGGACGAGCGCGGCGATGCGCGCGTTCTCCCAGCCGCCCTGGGACTCGCCGCTCGCGGCGATGGAGCAGAACAGGGCGAAGGACTCGTCGTCGGCGAGGATCTCCTGGAACAGACTCTTGGCCGAAAGCATCGTGGGCACCTCTCCCGCGCGCGTGCGCGTACCGCCGAGATTCCGCGGGGTTTCCGCAGGTTCCGCGAAGAACGAGTCAAGTGCGGGGTGAGGGGTGCTGCAACAGGTGTGCCGGACAACTCCGCCAAATGGAGGACGTGGGGGGAAGTGTGCCGGCGCACCGGGGGCGGTACGGCGTAACCGCCGGGGGCCCGCCGCGTTGTTCCGCGTGACGGCCGTGGCGGGGTGGACCCCCGAGCCCCCACCACGGCCGCTGAATCCTCAGGCGAGCCCGGCGCGCTCCAGGGCCTCCGTACCGGCCCTGAGGGACGCGAGCCGCTCGTCGAGCGTGAAGCCCGCCGGTGCGAGGGACAGGGTGGTGACCCCGGCCGCCGCGTAGGCCTTCATCCGGTCCGCGATCCGGTCGACGGAACCGAGCAGGGTCGTCTTGTCGATCAGGTCGTGCGGTACGGCGGCCGCGGCGCCCTGCTTGTCGCCGGAGAGGTACTTGGTCTGGATCTCGGCGGCTTCCTGCTCGTAGCCCATGCGCCGGGCGAGCTGGTTGTAGAAGTTCTGCTTGGGGCTGCCCATGCCGCCGACGTACAGCGCGGTGTAGGGACGGAAGGTGTCGGCCAGCGTGGCCACGTCCTTGTCGTCACCCACGGCCAGCGGCAGGGTCGGGCAGACGTCGAACCCGTCGAGGGTCTTGCCGGCCTTCTCGCGCCCGGCCCGCAGGTACCTGATCGCGGTGTCCTCGAGGTGATCGGCGGAGGGGAAGATCAGCAGGGCGCCGTCGGCGATCTCACCGGTCTGCTCGAGGTTCTTCGGGCCGATCGCGGCGATGTAGAGCGGGATGTGCTCGCGCTGCGGGTGCACGGTCAGCTTGATGGGCTTGCCCGGGCCGCCGGGGAGGGGGAGGGTCCAGTGCTCACCTTCGTAGGACAGGCGTTCGCGGGTCATGGCCTTGCGGACGATCTCGACGTACTCGCGGGTGCGGGCCAGCGGCTTGTCGAACTTGACGCCGTACCAGCCCTCGGAGACCTGCGGGCCGGAGACGCCGAGGCCGAGGCGGAAGCGGCCGCCGGAGAGGGAGTCGAGGGTGGCGGCCGTCATGGCGGTCATGGCCGGCTGCCGGGCCGGGATCTGGAAGATGGCGGAGCCGACGTCGATCCGTTCGGTCTGGGCGGCGACCCAGCTCAGGACGGTGGCGGCGTCGGAACCGTAGGCCTCGGCGGCCCAGCAGACGGCGTATCCGAGCCGGTCCGCCTCCTGGGCGACGGCCAGATTGTCCGCGTCCATTCCGGCACCCCAGTAGCCGAGGTTGATACCGAGCTGCATGCCGCATCCCCTTACCGATCAGTAACGTGCCTTGTGCGGAGACCATAGCGCGGGGCCGGGGGCTGACGCAGAGTCGTTGCACTCGGCCCCTCACACGGAAGGCTCTGGCCAGTAATCTCGGCGTTCATGGAGCAGAGGCATCTCGGCCGCACCGGCCTGCGTGTGTCCCGGATCGGACTCGGCACCCTGACCTGGGGACGGGACACCGACGAGCACGACGCCGCGGACCTGATGAAGACGTTCTGGGAAGCGGGCGGGACCCTCGTCGACACTGCGGACGTGTACGGCGACGGAGAGGCCGAGTACCTGCTCGGCAGGCTCATGGACGGCCTGGTCCCCCGCCGGGACCTGGTCATCTCGACCAAGGCCGGCAGCGTGCCGGACCCCGACCGCCGCGTCGACGCCTCCCGCGGCCATCTGCTCTCCGCGCTGGACGCCTCGCTCTCCCGGCTCGGCACCGACTACGTCGACCTCTGGCACGTGCACGCCTTCGATCCCGAGACCCCGCTGGAGGAGACCCTCCAGGCCCTCGACCTCGCGGTCGCCAGCGGTCGTGCCCGCTACGCCGCCGTCTCCAACTTCTGCGGCTGGCAACTGGCCAAGGCCGCGACCTGGCAGCTGACGGCCCCCGGCACCCGGACCCGGCTCGCCGGTACGCAGCTGGAGTACTCCCTGCTCCAGCGCGGCGTCGAACGCGAGGTGCTGCCGGCCGCACTGGACCTCGGCATCGGACTGCTGCCGTCCTCGCCGCTCGGGCGGGGCGTGCTGACCGGCAAGTACCGGGGCGACGCGATGCCCCCGGACTCACGCGGCGCCTCCGAGCACCTCGCGCCGTTCGTCGCGCCGTACCTCGACGACATGGCCGGCCGCATCGTGGACGCCGTGACCACCGCGGCCGACGGTCTCGCGGTGACGCCGCTCCAGGTGGCTCTGGCCTGGGTCCGCGACCGGCCGGGCGTGGCCGCGCCCGTGGTCGGCGCGCGCAACGCGCCGCAGCTCACGGCGGCATTGTCAGTGGAGACCCTTAGTCTTCCTGACGAGATCTGCCGGGCGCTCGACGACGTGTCGGCGCCTGTGCACCGCTATCCCGATCACGACTGGAGCACGCTGTGAGCACGGAGCCGGAGACCACGGAGGACGCCGAGCCGGGGACCCCGACCGGTGGTGCGGAGACCGAGGGGGGCGAGGTGCCCGAGGTTTCCGAGGGGCATGAGGCCTCCCAGAGTGCTGAGGCGACCGAGGCTTCCGGGGGATCCGAGGCGTCCGGAGGATCCGAGGCGTCCGAAGGTGCCGAGGCGGACGCGGCCGAGGCCGGTCAGGTGTCCGAGGCCGAGGCCGAGCTTCGGGCGCAGCAGATCGAGCGGGAGCGCATCGCGCAGCGGAAGGCCGAGAAGGCCGCGCCGATCGAGAGCGGCGGCAAGCTGAGCGGCAAGGCCGCCGATCTGCTCGCGGCCGTGCGGGCCGTGGAGAGCGGCGAGAAGCCTGCGGCCGCGGTGTTCGCGGAGCCCGCGCCCGCCCCCCGGCGCTCCGCCCCGGAGCCGGAGCGGCGACCGCAGCCGGTGGCGGCCGAGGCCGTCGCCGCGGTGGCGGCGCCCGCGCCGGAGGTGGTGCGGGCCGTGCGGGCGGTGCTCGGCGAGGGCGGTGCCCCGGAGGCGCTCGCGCCGCAGGTGGCCGAGGCCCTGGGCGAAGGCGCGGAGGAACAGCTGCGGGCGGACCCCTGGCAGTTGCTGCGGATCGCCGGCGTGCGGCCCGAGCAGGCCGACGGGTTCGCGCGGGCGCTGCTCGGCGCCGAGTGCGGCCCGGACGACGAGCGGCGGGGCCGTGCCGTCACCGTCTGGCTCCTGGAGCAGGCCGCGCTGGCCGGGCACACCGCCCTGGAGATGCCGGCCCTTCTCACCGCCCTGGCCCAGCGGGGCGTGCCGGACCCCGACCGTGCGGTGCAGGACACGATCGCGGAAGGCGAGGCACTGGTCTTCCAGGACGCCCTGGACGAGAAGGGGGCCCCGGCCCCGGCGGAAGCGGCGGACTCCGAGGAGGACGTGGAGGAGGAGCAGCGCCCGGTCCGTGTCCTGGTCGGCCTCGAGCGGTACGCGCTCGCGGAGGAGAGCCTCGCCGACGGTCTGGCCCGGCTGGTCAACTCGGCGCCCAAGCAGGACGGTTCGGCAGGCGAGTGGGAGCGGGCCGCCGCCTCGGCCCAGGGATCGACGGGTGAGCTGATCCGCGCCGTCGCCGCGCACGGTCTGGTCCTGCACACGGGCGGCGCGGCCTCCCTGGCCGAGCCCGCGGCCCTGCTGACCGCCGCGGACACCCTCGGGCTGCGCGTCTGGGCCGCCGCGCACGGCCCCATCGGCCGCACCCGCTTCGCCGCCCTGCTGCGCCGCTCCGGGACGGCCGGAGCCGAGCCGGACGAGACTCAGCTTCCTGTCGCCACCGTCGCCGGGCTGCTCGCGGGGGCCGAGGGGCCGGGGCGGGACGCCGACGGGGCGCTGGACCTCGATCTGCTCGTCGTGCTCGACGCACCGCAGTTGGACGTCGAGACGGCGGCACTGCTCACCGAGTCGCTGCCGGACGGTGCGCGGCTGGTGCTGGCCGGGGATCCGGGGGTGCTGTGGTCCGTGGGTCCGGGGCGAGTGTTCGCGGATCTGCTCGCGGCGCGGATCTGCCCGCAGGTCTCCTCGCGGCAGCCGGATCCTGGGCCACTGGGCGAGTTGGTCTCCGGTATCGGCGTCGGCGAGCTGACCCAGGTCGAGGCCCCGGGCAAGGAGGTCGTGATCGTGCCCGTGCGGGACGCCGGTGAGGCGGTGCACCGGACGGTGCAGCTCGTCGCGGACTCGGTGCCGCGGGCGATCGGCGTACCGGCCGAGGAGACTCAGGTGATCACACCGGGGCACGGCGGTGCCGTGGGCACGCGTGCGCTCAACGCGGCCTTGAAGGAGCGGCTCAATCCGGGACCGGGCCGCTTCGCCGGCTTCGACCCCGGCGACCGGGTCGCCTACTCCCCCGCCCCCGGACGGGTGCTGCCGGGCAGGGTGGTGACGGCGGATGCCGAGGGGCTGCACCTGTCGTGCGAGGGCGAGGCCGTCGTCGTGCCCAAGGAGCGGGTGGAGCAGTCCGTGCGGCACGGGTGGGCGCTGACCGCGCACCAGGCCGTGGGGAGCCGTTGGCCCGCGGTGGTCGTGGTCCTGCCCGGCGACGCCGCGCAGGTTCTCAGCCGGCCGTGGGTGTACACCGCGTTCGGGCGGGCCGACCGCCATCTCTCCGTGGTGCACGGCGTGGAGCAGGCGCTGCCGAAGGCCGTGGCCGAGGTCCCGGCCAAGCCCCGGACGACCCGGCTCCCCGTGCTGCTCGCCCCGCAGGTCGGGGGCGGCTGACGAGGGGGTGGGGGGGGGGGGCCGGGGGGGGGGGGGGCGCGCGCGCG
>NZ_JBEXQJ010000061.1:0-29676 GCF_040612515.1 Streptomyces sp. NPDC006372
CGAGTCCGACAGCCGCTACACCAACCTGTGCCTGGACACCGGTCACGTGGCGTACGGCGGCGGGGACAACCTCGACCTGATCCGCCGGTTCGGTGCACCGTCGAGCACTCCGCCAGCTTCGTCCCGGAGCCCTCCTTCGGCAGGTCCCGGATGTCGAGACACAGGTCGGCGCCGGCGTTGCGCAGCCGCGTCACGCCCGGCGCCGTGGGCAGCTTGGCTGTGCCGGGCGGCGTCCTGGATTCCGTACCGCCCTCGCTGGCGGCGCTGTTGGAGCCGGCCGGGTCGGCCTGCCCGCCGTCGTACGAGGACGCGCTGATGATGAGCACCGTCGCCAGCACCCCGGCCGACACCGCGCCGACACCCGAGAGCAGCGCCCGGGAGGAGCGCAGCGCGTCGGGGATCCGTGTGCCCGCGACCCGGCGTGCGGGCACGGGGATCCTGGACAGCAGACGGTGGCGTCCGACGGTCAGCCGCCCGTCGCCCCGTCGCCCGCCACCGCGCCGGCCGGAGCGCCCGCTCCGGCTTCCGTGCGAGGCCCGGCCCGGACGCGAGTCCAGGTAGCGGCGCGAGCCCCAGCCGAGCACGGCCTCGGCGATCAGAGGGCCCAGTGAGCCCTCGAAATGGCTCAGTTGTTCGGCCGCGTTCCGGCAGTAGCGGCACTCCGCCAGGTGCTCCTGGACATCGGGCAGCAGTGCGCCGCCCCGGCGGATCGGCACGTCGAGGAGGCGGTTGTAGAACCGGCAATCCTGGGTCGGCGCGAGTTCACTATGGGCACGTACACAACCCTCGCGGAATTTGTCACGCGCCTGTTCGAGCGCGGCCGCCGCGATGTCGGTGTCCATCCCCAGCAGACCGGCGGGGACGGTTAAAGGATCCGCCTCGACCTCGACATGCCACAGCAAACAGCGCGCCGCCGCGGGAAGTGCCTGAAATGCCCGCTCCGCGAGGACGCGATTTTCGGGCGTCATGGACGTCGCCGCGCGCAGCCCGCGCCCGCCGGCGGGTTTCTGCAACGCCGGGAGGACGGCGGATATTCGATCGTCGCCGGACCACTCCCGGATCGTGTCGCGCACGGTCACCAGCAGGGCCGGGCGCAGCGCGACGGCCGACTCGCCGAAGGCGAGGCGGTTGAGGGTCCGATGGAAGGCGGTCCCGGTGGCCATCGCGGCGACCTGCGCCGACGAGGCCAGGCAGATGACCGCGTAGTCGTGCACCGGCTGCCAGTGCCGCGCCATCAGCAGGGCGGTCGAATGGGCGGCGACCTCGCCCTTCGGGGTGCCTCTGAGTGGGGCGGCCAGGGATTCGTCGGAGTCCCCGGGATCCCCGCCGGGCGGGGGATACGGGGGACGAGGGGGGTGGGGGGTGGGCACTGAGGTGGTTCCTTCCCACGCGCATGTGACACACGGAAGTCCTGACGCCGAAAAAGGGAGCCCGGTTGGTGCGTACCTCTTTTGGCGCGGCGCGGGAGGTGCGAATTCACCGACGGCGAATCGGACCCGGTCAACAAAACACGTGCGACACCCGGCCATTCCCCCCGCACGTGTGTTTCACTCTTGCACAACCCCCACACGACCAACAAGGCGCCTGTGCAACATCCAGCCCATTGACAGAAAGTCAGAAAGGGGAACAGGCGGCCGACCCTCGCACCGGTTTTCGACATTTCGCTGCATCGCGCGTCCCTCAGATCTGCCAGGAACGCAACCGGTCCGCGGCTCCGTAGACGTCGGCCGTACCGGACATCAGGTCACGGGCGAGGTCGACGAGGGCCCCGTAGGGCGGGTCGATACCGACGCCGCTGACGAACATGTACGCCACGGCGGTCGCACAGGCGAAGCGGGCGTTGGCCGAGGGAAGCGGCCGCAGCACGGCGAGGGTGTGCAGCAGCGCGGCGGCGCGCCAGGCCGCGTCGGAGTCGATCCCGAGACGCGGCGGGTCGACGCGATGCCGGGCGACGGCGGCGACCAGCGCGGAGAAGTCGTTGACGGTGGGCTGGTCCGGCAGGACCTCTTCGTGCCGCTGGAGCAGCCAGGGCACGTCGATATGGAGGACGGGTGCCATCGCTCAGGCGGCCCGCCCTTCACCCTTGCTGGGCGGTTCGTCGTCGGGAAAGGCGGCGGCGAACTCGTCGGCGTGGGTCGCGAAGAACCGGCGGAACGCCTCCGCGCCCTCCTGCAGAGCACGGTGGCGGGCTATGTCGGCCGCGGCGGCCTCGCGCACGAGCGCCTTCATGGACGTACCGCGCTCCTTGGCGATCTGCCGCAGGTCCTCAAGTTCGCGGTCGCTGAACTCCACGTTGAGAGCTGGCATGCCTTCACGGTACCGCTCGGGTACTGACTCGTAAATACGGCCAGGTCAGAGGCACTCTCAAGGGGTACCGACGCGGGTGTCCCGCCGGTGATTCGCTGAGACCTGCGTCACACCGCACCGCTTGATGTCACATTCCGGGCCCCGGCGCGGCTCGCAGTGGTGAGCGCGTCTCCGGGAGGCCCACGCATGACCGAGATTTCCGTACCCGGCACCACTGCCCCGCTCGACGAGGCGACCGGGGTGTTCGTCGACCATCGCGAGCTGCTGTTCGGCGTCGTCTACAACATGCTCGGCAGCATCGCCGACACCGAGGACGTCCTGCAGGAGACATGGCTCTCCTGGACGGCTCGCGGCGGAGGCGCGCCCCTGGCCGGCGTCGACAGTCCCCGGGCCTACCTCGTCCGGGTGGCAGTCAACCACGCGCTGCGCCGGCGGGCCGCGGTCAGCCGCAGGCGGGAGACGTACGTCGGCCCGTGGCTGCCCGAGCCGCTGGTCGCCGACGAGGCGGCGGACACCGCCGACGGACCGGTGCTGCGCTCGGAGTCGGTGTCGCTGGCGATGCTGGTGGTCCTGGAGTCGCTGACCCCGCTGGAACGCGCGGTGTTCGTCCTGGGGGAGGTGTTCGGCTACCCGCACGCCGAGATCGCCGAGGTCATCGACCGCTCCCCCGCCGCCGTACGGCAGCTGGCGCACCGGGCCCGGGAACACGTGCACGCGCGGCGGCCGCGGTACGAGGCACATCCGCGGGTGCGGCGGGAGGCGACCGAGCGGTTCGTGCGGGCGGCGCTCGGCGGGGACATCGCCGAGCTGATGGAGGTCCTCGCTCCGGACGTCACGGCCTGGACGGACGCCGGCGGCAAGCGCAGGCCGACGGCCCTGCGCCCGGTGCACGGCCGGGACAAGGTGGCCCGTCTGATCACTCAGGGGCGGGGCGGCCCGGGCGATCCCGTCTGGCGCTACCGGCGGGTCAACGGCGACGACGCGGCGGTGCTGTTCGACGGCGACGCCCCGTACGCCGTCCTGGTCCTGGACCTCACCCCCGACGGCGACCGGGTGCGCGGCATCTACGTCGTGGCCAACCCGGACAAGCTGGCGCACGTGCCCCAGGGGACGGCGTGAACTCCGGAGGCGAGCGTCTGGCGGACTGGTTCGACAGGCGGCTCGGCATCCACACGCTCGGCAGGAAGTACCTGCGCAAGGTGTTCCCGGACCACTGGTCCTTCCTGCTGGGCGAGATCTGCCTGTACAGCTTCGTGGTGCTGGTCCTCACCGGCGTGTACCTGACGCTCTTCTTCCACCCGTCGATGAACGAGGTGACCTACCAAGGCGGTTACACCGCGCTGAACGGCGTGCGCATGTCCGAGGCGTACGCGTCGACGCTGGACATCAGTTTCGACGTGCGCGGCGGTCTGCTGATCCGGCAGCTGCACCACTGGGCGGCGCTGGTGTTCGTCGCCGGGATGCTGACGCACATGATGCGGCACTTCTTCACGGGCTCGTTCCGCAAACCCCGGGAGGTCAACTGGCTGTTCGGCTGGCTGCTGCTCTTCCTCGGGCTGTTCGAGGGCCTGTTCGGCTACTCGCTGCCCGACGACCTCCTGTCGGGCACGGGCCTGAGATTCGTCCACGGCGCACTGCTGTCGGTGCCGATCGTGGGCACGTATCTGGCGATGTTCCTGTTCGGCGGCGAGTTTCCGGGCCACGACATCGTGGCGCGCTTCTACTCGTTGCACGTGCTGCTGATCCCCGGGGTCATGGCCGCGCTGATCGTGGCCCACCTGCTGCTGGTCGTGTACCACAAGCACACCCAGTTCGCGGGCCCCGGGCGCAGCGAACGCAATGTCGTGGGCGCGCCGTTCATGCCGGTGTACCTGGCGAAGGCGGGCGGCTTCTTCTTCCTGGTGTCCGGGGTGCTGGCGCTGATGGCCGCGGTGGCGACGATCAACCCGGTGTGGTCGTACGGGCCCTACCGAGCCGACCAGGTGTCCACGGGCGCCCAGCCCGACTGGTACCTCGGCTTCGCCGAGGGCCTGGTGCGGATCATGCCGGGCTGGGAGATCACGCTGTGGGGCCACACGCTGGTGCTGGGCGTGCTGATCCCGATCGTGGTGTTCCCGCTGCTGCTGCTCTTCATCGGCGTGTACCCGGTCCTGGAGGCCAGGTTCACCGATGACCGGCAGGAGCACCATCTGCTGGACCGGCCGCGCGACCGGCCGGTCCGCACGGCGATCGGGGCGGCCTGGATCAGCCTCTACCTGGTGCTGCTGGCGGGCGGCGGCAACGACATCGTGGCGACCCGCTTCCATCTGTCGATCAACGCGGTGACCTGGACGGTGCGGGTCGCGATGTTCGTCGTTCCCGCGGCCGTCTTCGTCGTCACCCGGCGGATCTGCCTGGGGTTGCGGCTGCGCGACCGGGAGCTGGTGCTGCACGGCCGCGAGACCGGCGTGATCAAGCGGCTGCCGCACGGCGGGTACGTCGAGGTGCACGCGCCGCTGGACCAGGCCCGGCTGCACACCCTGACGGCGCACGAACGGCCCGGGAGACCGGTCGCGCACGAGCCGCCGCGCCGGGCCGTGGCCGGGCCGCTCAGGACTGGGCGCGACAGAACTCCCGGACCGTCCGGTTGAACGTTTCCGGCGCCTCGACGTTG
This sequence comes from Streptomyces sp. NPDC006372, assembly GCF_040612515.1. Lineage (NCBI taxonomy): Bacteria > Bacillati > Actinomycetota > Actinomycetes > Kitasatosporales > Streptomycetaceae > Streptomyces > Streptomyces sp. NPDC006372. The sequence goes on from NZ_JBEXQJ010000061.1 coordinate 4,961, forward strand.
CTGAGGTGCCCGACACCGGGGAGCACCACCAGCGTGGCCCGCGGAATCGCTTCGAGGAGCGGACGGGCCACCTGCTCCACCGGAGAGCGCATGTCGAGTTCTCCCCACAGCAGGAGCGTCGGCACCTCGATCCCGGGCAGCAGGTCGCGCAGGTCGGCCTCCGCCATGATGGTGAGTTCGGTCCGCATGCTCAGGCGGCGGGTGTCCGCCGACATCAGGGACAGCGTGCGGACGGCCTCGGCGGGTGGCCGGCCGGCGAACAGCGCGGGCATGGTGGGCGCGAACTCCTCGTCCGGGACGTCGAGCATCCGCTCCGCCCCCTCGACCCGCGCCCGTACCTCCGCGGCGGACAGCGAGCCCTTCCAGCCGGCGTAGGTGCCGACGAGGACCAGGGTCCTGACGAGTCCGGCGTGGTGCCGGTAGAGCTCCAGCACGACGGTCCCGCCCCAGCCCGTGCCCACCACATGGGCCGGGCCGAGACCGGCGTCCTCGACGACCGCCGCCAGACAGCGGGCGTAGTCCGCGAGGACGAAGGAGGGCCGCACGTCGGAGGACCGGCCGGAGCCCGGCTCGTCCCAGGCGATCACGGTGAACTCGTCGGCCAGCTCCGCGACCTGCGCACGCCACAGGCGGGCGTCCGTCATGGCACCGTGCACGAGCACCAGGGGCGGGCCCTGACCCACCCGGTCGTAGGCGACCTCGATGCCGCCCACCCGCACCGCGTGCATGACCCCAGGCTACGCGCGGGTGCCGGAGGCGTCCTGTCGGCGGCCTCCTCCGGCACCCTGGCGCGGGGGTCCGGCCGCTAGCCCTGGTCCGCCACGAAGGAGGCCATGCGGGTCAGGGCGGCGTTCCAGTTGATCGTGTGCTCGTTGGTCGACCAGGACTGGATGTCGTCTATGTAGCAGAACTGGCCGACACAGCCCTGGAGTTTGCTCTGTGCGTAGGGGTCCTGGATGCTCGAGTTGGGTCCGCCGGCGAGGGTGCCCCGCGGCGGGTTCGGCAGGTTGGGGTCGAGCTGGCGGGCGTACCAGCGGCTGTGCTGGTTGTGGGAGCTGACCTCTCCGTAGCCGGTGACGTAGGAGATGTTCAGCGCGTTGCGGCCCAGGATGTAGTCCATGCTCTGGAGCGCTCCGTCCCGGTACTTCGAGGCACCGGTGATGTCGTAGGCGGTGGCGAGGACGACGGCGTTGTTGAGGACCTGGTGGCTGGAGCCCCAGTCGTACGTGTTGCCGTCCGGCGCGTACGGCATGCCGTAGGGCTGGGCCTTCAGGGTGGCCAGGTAGCGGTCGGCGCCCTGGACCACGGACCGGCGCACCTCGTCCCGGCCGGGCAGCTTGTTCGGCACCGTCGCGAGGTCGAGGCGGCCCGCGGCACCCGTGCGGGCCCAGTCGAAGCCGACGGGCTTGAAGAGGTCGGCCGTGTGGACCGGGGACTTCCGGACGTACTCCTCGAACTGCTTCTCCCCGGTGGTGAGGTACAGCTCGGCCGCGGCCCAGTAGAAGTCGTCGGTGACGTCGGTGTCGGCGTAGGCGCCGCCGCCGATGCCGTCGCTCTCGGAGGCGTAGCGGTCGGGGTGGGCGAGCGCGGCCGACCAGGCCTTGCGGGCGGCGGCCAGTGACGTGTCGGCGAAGGCCCTGTCGTAGGAGCGGTAGAGACGGGCCGCCTGTGCGGCCGTGGCCGCGAGGTTCAGGGTGGCGGCGGTGGACGGCGGATGCAGTTCGCGCTTCTGCGGGTCGTCGCCGGGCAGCAGCGGCAGGCCGGTCCACTGCTCGTCGTGCATCTTGTGGTGGGCCATGCCGGCCAGCGGCTTGCCGTCGGGCACCTGCATCCTCAGCAGGAACTCCAGCTCCCAGCGGGCCTCGTCGAGGATGTCCGGGACCTTGTTTCCGCTCTCGGGGATGGCGAGGGTGCGGTCGCCGAGCCTGCCGGCGTCGCCGGTGCGGGCGTGCAGCGCGCGTTCGTAGGTGCTCAGCACCTCCCAGGTGGAGATGCCTCCGTTGACGACGTACTTGCCGTGGTCGCCGGCGTCGTACCAGCCGCCGCTGACGTCCAGGGAGTAGTCGCAGACACCCGGCTGGCAGGGCACGTCCGTGTCGCCCCTGTTGGGCGCCACGCCCACGTGTCCGGCCTGACGGCCGTAGCCGGGCCGCAGGTCGTCGCGTATCGCGATGCCGCTGCGCTGGGTGTAGTAGTACTTCGCCGAGTCGAGGCGGAGACGCTCGTAGGCACTCGCGTCGATGTCGAACGGGCGGCTGGTCTCGCCGTCGGCGACCAGGGTGAAGCCGGTGCCCTTGGTGCGGTACGCGCCGAAGTCGATCGAGTGGACGTTCTGCCCGGACGAGGCGTCCACGCCCCGGGGCAGGGTCGCGCCCCGGGCCACCACCGTGCCGCGTGCGTTCTTCAGCTCCCAGGGCAGTTTTGCCGTGGCGTCGGTGACCAGGGTGGCGTTCTTCGGCCCGGCGGGCAGATAGGCGACCTGGTTGACGCGCACCCGGGGGCCGGTGTCGGGCTTGTGCGGCTCCGGCGCCACCCCGCCGAGCAGCGAGACGTCGTCCGTGCAGAAGCGCCAGGGTTCAGCGCTGCCGCCGAGCTGGAAGCCGACCTGACCCTGTGGGGTGTCCACGGGCGAGGTGAAGGTGTAGGAGTAGGTGTCCCCGGAGACGCTGAGCTGCGGGGTCACCTCGTAGTAGGTGTCGTACGGCGACACCGACAGGCCCACGATCGCCCGCACCACGTGCCCGGCGGGTGTCCCGGTCGCGTGGAAGGAGAAGCGGTACGACTCCCCCTTCACCAAGGTGATGTCGTTCTGCCCGACGGAGGCGTCCCAGCGGTTGGTGGTGCCGCCCGGGACGTCGGCGCAGAGCCGGCCGTCGGACAGTCCCATGGTGACGTTGCTGGTCGCCCACCAGGGGTCGGTGGTGGTGTCGAAGGTGCCGTTCCTGACCTGCTCGACCTCTTCGGCCCCGGCCGGTGCGGAGGGCAGCGCGGTGAGCGCGGTCGCGAGGAGGGCCGTCAGGGACAGCAGGGCGGTTCTGCGTCGTTTCACGTCTGGGCTCCTCTGGGGAGGGGCGGATGGCGCTGGACATGGGAGCGCTCCCAGATGCGTACGCGGGCCATGGTTGTGGCTGATGTGACACGGCGTCAACGGTCCGGACGGGACTGGCTGTCCGCCGCCCGTCCGGACCGTCGCGCGGAGCGGGTTCAGACGGCCGGCAGCTCCAGCCGGCTGATGCGGAGCGCGCCCCTCGCCTCGTCGGGGTGGCGGCTCGTCATCGTGAGCCGGATCCGGGAGCCGCGGACGGCCCTGAAGGTGATCACCGTCGGGGTGTCGGAGGCGGTGGCCCAGTCGATCGCGGTGTCCCGCACGGCCCGCCACTCCCGGCCGTCCCACACCGCCACCTCGATCGCCGCAGGCAGGCTGTGCGTCCCGTCCACGGTGAAGGAGACGTCGGCCCGGTCGAAGCCGCGGGTGCGCCCGTGGTCGACCGAGACCCAGTCCTCGGCACGGGCGCCGTCGAAGGCCGGCAGCAGGGCCGTGGCCTGCTTGAGGAAGCCGTTGGACCAGCCGGTTGCCGGGTCGCCGTCGAGCATGGCGGCGGGCAGCGAGTCCGGGCGGCCGGAGTAACTGGCGTCCGCGTGCGGGTGGTCGACGGGTGCCGGCTGCTCCGGCGCGAAGACGGGCGTAGCCGTCGCGGCCCGGTCCCCCGCCCTGGTGGCCCGTACGGTCGCCGTGCCGGTGCGCAGGCCGTCGGCGCGGGCGGTCACCTTCACCACGCCCGCCTTCGTGCCGGACCGGACGATGGCGAGGGCCTTGCCGTGGAAGGCGGTGCGGGTGCTCGCCTGGTAGCGCTCGGCGCTCTCCTGGCGGCCGTTGTCGAGCCCGGCGAGGGAGCCGCCCGCCACCTCGAAGGAGAGCAGGTGTTCCGCGTCGGGCACCACGACCCCGCGCCGGTCGACCACCTCGGCGGTCACGAAGACCAGCGAACGCCCGTCGGCGGCGAGGGACTCGCGGTCCGGGGTCAGCCGGATCGCGTGCGGGGCGCCGGCGGTGCGCAGCACATCGGTGGCGACGACCCTGCCGCCCCGCCGCGCGACGGCCTTCAGCTCGCCCGGCTCGAAGGGCACCTTCCAGGTCAGATGGAGCTTGCCCGCGCTGCCGTTCGGGCTGGTGTAGCTGCCGGGGTAGGGGCCGTCGGTGAAGGTCTTGTCGTCGCCGGTCGCCTCGGTCGTCTCCAGGTACGTGCGGCCGTCGACGGTCTTCTTGGTGTCGAACCGCCGTACGCCCAGGGACTTCCCGTTGAGGAACAGCTCGACGGTGTCGACGTTGGCGTAGGCCCAGACCTCGACCGTGTCGCCCTCGGTGTGGTTCCAGGTCATCGGCAGCAGGTGGACCATCGGCTCGCCGGTCCACTGGCTCCGGAAGAGGTAGTACATGTCCTTCGGGAAACCCGCGGTGTCGACCGCTCCGAAGAAGGACGCCTTCACCGGGAAGACGTCGTACGGCGTGGGCTCCCCGATGTAGTCGATGCCCGACCACAGGAACTGCCCGGCGAACCACTTGCGGTCCCGGTCCTTCTTGTGGCCGTACTCGCCGCTCATGGTCCAGGAGGCGAGGTTGTTGTCGTAGGAGGAGGTCGCGCGCTTGCCCGGCGTGTGGTTCTCGCCGGTGTTGAGGTGCTCCGGCTCCTGGTACGCGCCGCGGCTCGAGGTCTCCGAGGAGGACTCCGACTCGAACAGGAACAGTTTCGGGTAGCGGGCGTGCAGCGCGTCCACCGACTTGGCGGTGTTGTAGTTGAGGCCGAGACCGTCGATCTTGGCGAGGATCAGGTCGGCCGGGGAGCCCGGGGCGGGCACGCTGCGGTGCCGGTGGGAGCCGATCACGACCGGGCGGGTGTCGTCGTGGGCCCTGACGGCGGCGATGAGCCGATCGGCCATGGCGAGACCGGCCGTGGAGGTGAACTCGGAGATCTCGTTGCCGATCGACCACAGCAGGACGGCGGGCGAGTTGCGGGCGGCCAGGACCATCTCCGCGACGTCCTTGTCCGCCCACTCGTCGAAGAAGCGGCCGTAGTCGTACCGCGTCTTGGGGCTTTTCCAGCAGTCGAAGGCCTCCACGAGCATGACGATCCCGAGTTCCTCGCAGACCTCGATCATCTCCGGCGAGGGCGGGTTGTGGGAGGTGCGGAAGGCGTTGACGCCCATCGACCGCATGATGCGCATCTGCCGGCGAACGGCGTCCTTGCTGACGGCGGCACCGAGTGCGCCGAGGTCGTGGTGGAGGTCGACGCCCTTCAGCTTGTGGTGGACGCCGTTGAGGAAAAAGCCCTCGTCGGGGTCGAAGCGGAAGGTACGGAAGCCGAAGACCGTCCGGTGGGTGTCGGTGGTCCTGCCGCCGACGCGCAGTTCGGTGTGCAGGCTGTAGCGGTGCGGGGCCTCGATGTCCCACAGCTCGGGGCGCCGGACGACCAGTTCATGGGTCTCGGTCGTCTCGCCGGTGACGGCGACCGTGGAGGAGGTGCGGGCGACCGTACGGCCCTTCGGGTCGACGATCCGGGAGACGATCTCGACGTCGGCGCCGGTGCCCGAGGCGTCGACGACCGACGTCTCCACGCGTACGGCGGCCCGCTCGGCGGAGATCTCGGGCGTGGTGACGCGGGTGCCCCAGCGGGCCACGTGCACCGGCTCGGTGATCACCAGGCGGGCCTCGCGGTAGATGCCGCTGCCCGAGTACCAGCGGCTGCTGGGGAGCCGGTTCTGGACCTTGACCGCGATCACGTTCGGTGTGGTGCCGTCGGTGTGCACCAGGTCGGTCAGGTCGAAGGCGAAGCCGGTGTAGCCGTAGGGGTGGCGGCCGGCCTCCTCACCGTTGCAGTAGACGTGGGAGTCCATGTAGACGCCGTCGAACTCGACCGAGATCCGCTTGCCGGCGAGGTCGGGCGGCAGGGTGAAGGCCAGGCGGTACCAGCCGAGGCCGCCGGGGAGGAATCCGGTGCCGCTGGTGGTGCCGTGCTCGGTGGTGGGGGCCTGCTCGATGCTCCAGTCGTGCGGGACGGCGACCTCACGCCACCGGGAGTCGTCGTACCCGGGACGCGCCGCGTCGGCATACGCGCCGGTCGGGTCGGTGATCCCGCCCGGATTGACCAGCGCGAAGCGCCAGCCGTCGCGCAGCGCGAGGGTGCGGCGGCCGGGCGCAGCGCGCGCTTCCTCTGCGGCCCACGTCTGCGGCGCGGCCGCCAGCGCTCCCACCGTGGGCGCTGCCGCGGACGCGAGCAAGACCGATCTGCGAGTGACCGACATGACGGCTCTCCCTCATTAAGGCCCAGAAGTACTCACAACTGATCGCGAACAAACAGATTCTGTCGAGGTGTCACACAGGCCCGTCAAGGGTGCGGCAGCGTCCTTCTGGCCCGGGCGTCACATCGGCCGGTTCCGTACCTTGACCGTCCGGTGCCGGGTGACGCCGGGGTTACCGGTTCGCGCCGGGCGCCTACGGACTAGGCTGGAACTCTGGTGGCCTCCCTGATCACTGTGAGTGTCCGTATGGAGTGGCGACGATGAGTCCGGACGAGCCGTTCGACGAGGGCGTGGCCGCCCGTGCCGTCATCGGCGCCGACGGGACGCTCACCGAGTGGAGCGAGGGCGCGCGCCGTCTGCTGGGTCACACGGCGCACGAGGTCGTGGGCCGCCCGGCGACCGAGTTGCTGGCCGACGGTGCGGTTCCGCCGCCCGTGCCGGAGCACGGCCGCTGGAGCGGCGAGCTCACCTTGCGCCACCGCGACGGCCACACGGTCTCCGCGTGGGTGCTCGCCCACCGCAGACCGCCGGACGGGGCGGAGATCGTCGAGTGGGTCGCCGTGTCGCCGCCGGAGGCGGCTGATCAGGAACTGCCGGACGACCCGCTGGTGCGGGCGTCGCTGACGCAGTCACCCTGCGCCACCATGATCTTCGACGACCGGCTGCGGCTGCGCGGTGTCAACGAGGCCATGGCCGACCTCCTCGGACTGCCCGCCGAGCGCCTGCGGGGCCTGACCCCCACCGAGATCGGCAGCCGGCCGCAGAACAGGCAGTTCGAGGAGAACCTGCTCCGGGTGCTGCGCACCGGCCGGCGGCAGGACATGCAGGCCTACATGAAGGCCAGCGGCGAGACCCGGGGCGCACACGCCTGGCTGGCCCGGATCGCACCGCTCACCGACGACTCCGGGCAGGTGCGGGGCGTGTGCGTGACCGCCCACGACTTCAGCGACCAGTACCGGTCCCGGGAGCGACTGCACCTGGTCAACGAGGCGAGCGTGCGCATCGGCACCACCCTCGACGTCACCCGTACGGCTCAGGAACTGGCGGACGTGTGCGTCCCGGCCCTCGCCGACTTCGTCAGCGTCGACCTGCTCGACGCCCGGGAGCACGGCGGCGAGTCCGCCGGCCCGCCGACCGCGCCGGTGAGTCTGCGCCGGGCCGCCCACCAGTCCGTCAACTCGGACAGTCCCCAAGCCGTGGCCAAGCCGGGGCAGGTGGACGTCTACCCCGAGAACTCCCCGCAGGCCGCCTCGCTGATCCTCGGCCACTCCATCGTGGCCTCAGGGCGGGACGGCGACCTCGAGCGGTGGCTCGCCTGGGACCCGGTCCGCTTCCGGCGCGTCCGCGAGTACGGCATACACAGCACGATGTCCGTGCCGCTCCAGGCCAGGGGCACAACGCTCGGGGTCGCGGTCTTCACCCGCTTCCGGCGCCCCGAGGACTTCACCGAGGACGACGTGATGCTGGCCGAGGAGGTCACGGCCCGGGCCGCGGTCTGCATCGACAACGCCCGCCGTTACTCCCGCGAGCGCGAGACGACCCTCACCCTCCAGCGCAGCCTGCTGCCGCGCAGCCTCCCGCGCACCGCCGCGGTGGAGGCGGCCTCCCGCTATCTGCCCGCCACCCGCTCCGGCGTGGGCGGTGACTGGTTCGACGTGATCCCGCTGTCCGGGATGCGGGTCGCCATGGTCGTCGGAGACGTCGTCGGCCACGGCATCCAGGCCTCGGCCACCATGGGCCGGCTGCGCACCGCCGTCCGCACCCTCGCCGACATCGACCTGGCCCCCGACGAACTGCTCACCCACCTCGACGACCTGGTCGTCCGGCTGTCCCAGGAGTCCGGGGTCGACGCCGGCACCGGGGAGGTGGGTGCCACCTGCCTGTACGCGGTGTACGACCCGGTGTCGCGGCGCTGCACCCTGGCCCGGGCCGGGCATCCGCTGCCCCTGCTGGTCCCGCCGGACGGCCCGGCACGGCAGCTCGACCTGCCCTCCGGTCCCCCGCTGGGTGTCGGGGGGCTGCCGTTCGAAGCGGCGGAGGTGGAACTGCGGGAGGGCAGCGTCCTGTCGTTCCACACGGACGGGCTGCTCGCGAGCCGCGAGCGGGACGTCGACGCGAGCCAGCGGATGCTCCGCGAGGCCCTGTCGGCCCCTTCCGACTCCCTGGACGAGATCTGCGATCGCGTGCTGCACACCCTGCTCCCGCCGACCGGCTCCGCCGACGACGTGGCCCTGCTGCTGGCCCGCACCCGTGGACTGCCCGCGTCCCAGGTCGCGACCTGGGACATCCCCGCCGATCCGGCGCTGGTGGCGCCCATCCGCAAGCAGGTCGTCGACCAGCTCGACCAGTGGGGGCTGACCGAGGCCACGTTCACCGCCGAGCTGGTGGTGAGCGAGCTGGTCACCAACGCCATCCGCTACGGTGCCGCGCCCATACGGCTGCGGCTGATCCACGCCGCGTCCACGCTGATCTGTGAGGTGTCCGACACCAACCACACGGCGCCGCACCTGCGCCGGGCCAAGACCTGGGACGAGGGCGGCCGCGGTCTGCTCCTGGTCGCCCAGCTCACCCAGCGCTGGGGCAGCAGACACACCGCCGAGGGCAAGACGATCTGGGCGGAGCTGGAGCTGCTCGACGAGCTCTGACCGGACGCTTCGGAGCGGTGTTCCTCACGGTGCTCGCGGCGGGCAGCGGGCCCTGACGACCGCCCTGGCCACAGGGCCGTGACGGCGCTCTTACCGGCGCCTGGTTTCATGGGCGGGCACGACCTGACACGCCCCGGAGGACCCCGCCCTGAACACCCCGCTCGCCGAAGTCCTGTCCGTGACGCTGCTGGTCGCCGTGCTCGTCTGGGCCGTCGCCCGGCCCCGGGGGCTGCCCGAGGCCGTGCTGGCGGTCCCGGCCGCCGGGCTGGCCGTCGCCGTCGGCGTGATCTCCCCCGACCACGCGTGGCAGGAGATCCAGCGACTGGGGCCGGTGGTCGGTTTCCTCGCCGCGGTCCTGGTGCTCGCGCACTTCTGTGACGTCGAGGGACTGTTCACGGCCTGCGGGGCGTGGATGGCCCGCTGGGCCGCCGGGCGTCCCGGGCGGCTGCTGACGGCGGTGTTCGCGCTGGCCTCTCTCATCACTGCCGTGCTCAGCCTGGACGCCACGGTCGTCCTGCTGACCCCGGTGGTCCTCGCCACGGCCACCCGGATGGGTGTCGCGGCCCGTCCGCACCTCTACGCCTGTGCCCATCTTTCGAACACCGCCTCGCTGCTGCTGCCGGTCTCCAACCTCACCAACCTGCTGGCGTTCGCGGCGAGCGGGCTGAGCTTCACCCGGTTCGCGGCCCTGATGACGCTGCCCTGGCTGGTCGCGATCGGCGCCGAGTACCTGGTGTTCCGGCGCTTCTTCGACGCGGAGCTGACCGCTCCGCTCCCCTCCCCCGCCCCGTCACCGCCTCCCGAGCTGCCACTGTTCGCCCTGGTCACCGTGGCCTGCACACTCGCGGGGTTCGTCGTGGCCTCCGCCCTCGGGATCGCACCGGCGTGGGCCGCGCTGGCCGGAGCGCTGGTACTGGCCGGGCGGGCGCTGCTGCGGCGCCGGGCCACCCCCCTGACCGTGGTGCGGTCCGCGGCGCCGGCCTTCCTGGCGTTCGTGCTCGCGCTCGGCGTCGTCGTGCGTGCGGTGGTCGACCACGGACTCGCCGACGCGCTGCACCGGGTCCTGCCCGACGGCACGGGCCTGCTCACGCTGCTGGGCGTGGCCGCCCTGGCCGCCGTCCTGGCGAACCTCATCAACAACCTGCCCGCCGTGCTCGTGCTGCTGCCGCTGACCGCCGGGGCCGGCCCCGGCGCCGTGCTCGCGGTGCTGCTCGGCGTGAACATCGGCCCCAACCTGACCTACGCCGGATCGCTGGCGACGCTGCTGTGGCGGCGGATCGTGCAGCAGCACGGACACCGGGTCGGACTCGCGGAGTTCACCCGGCTGGGGCTGCTCGCCGTACCGGCGGCGCTGGTGCCGGCCGTGGTGGCGCTGTGGCTGTCGCTGCGCGTCCTCGGGGGCTGAGAGCCGTCCGGGGCCGGCGGCGCCGAGGGCGTGCCCGGTCAGCGACGGCCGCCTCCGCCGTACCCGTAGCCGCCGCCGTAGCCCGGATAGCCATAGCCGTAGCCCGGATAACCGTAGCCGGGGTAGCCGTACCGGCCGTCGCCGTCGCAGGGGTAGCCGTAGCGGTAGCAGGCCGAGTCGGTGGGGTCGGCGCTGGTCGGAGTCGGGTCGGGAGAGGCCGAGGGGGGCGCGGACGGGGTCGGTGTCGGGGTCGGCGAGGGCGTCTTCGTGGGGGGAGGGGTGAGGGTCGGCGTCGGGCGTGGGGCCGGGACGGCGGCTTCCCAGTTGACGACCTCCATCTGGAGGTCGGCCTTGGACGTGTCGATGACCCAGCGCTGGGCCTCGCTGTCGGCGCGGGCCTTGAGGACCAGGGCTCCCGAGCCGTCGGTCGCGGCCGGGGCCAGGGCGAGGTCCTGGTTCGAGCGGGGCACCAGGGCACCCTGGAGGGTGAAGTCGTAGCGGACGTTCTCCGTGTCCGGCCGGGACGCGCCCGTGCAGGGGGCCAGTCGCACCGAGTAGCCGAGACTCGAGTCCAGGCACAGACCGGGGGCGGCACCGTTGCGCAGCAGCCCGTCGGTCTCGTACGTCCACTGCTGGGCGGGGGTCGAGGAGCACGGGGTGAGCTCGGCCTCCGCGTCGTCGACGGCCTTCTTGCCCACGAGGCCGACGCACAGGCCCGAGGCGAGGTTGTGCAGCCGGCCGCGCAGGGCACCCTTCTCGGCTTCGCCCGCCCCGACCCAGGACGGGTCGCGGCTCGGCGCACCCGCGTCGGAGCCGGGCGCCCCGGACGGCCGGCCCGTGCCGCCCGGTGAGGTGCTCTCGCCCGAGTTGCTGATGGACCACAGGACGAGCGGGAGGACGACCAGTCCGCTGACGGTCAGGATGCCCACGGCGAGATTGCGCCGGGCGGCGCGGCGGGCCGCCTTCTGGGCGGATCTGCGGGCCGCTGTGCGGGGACCCGCCGCCCGTCGGCCGGGAGCGCGCCCCTGCTGAGCGGGCGGGGCGTCGGGCGGGGCCGGGAAGCCGTCGTCGGCGTCCACCGGGGCCTGGGACCGCGCTTCCTCTCCGGTCGTGGAGACGGCCGGCGTGACGTCCGTGCCGACGGGGTCGGTGAATGATTCCCCGACCATGCCCGCGAGGGCGACGGGGTCCGGGAAGTCCGCACGCGACGCACCGGCCGGGGCGGTGAAGGCGTCAGCGCCCGTGCCCGCCGGCAGCCCGGCAGCCCCTGCCTGGGGCTCCTCCTCGTCGGTGGTCTGTCCGGCGCCGCGCTCCCGGCTCTCGGCGTACTCCCACCCGCCCCAGCCCAGCACCGCCTCCGCCAGGGCGGCACCGAGCCCGTGGTTGAACCGGTCGAGCTGGTCCGCGGCGGCGCCGCAGTGCCCGCAGCCCTCGATATGCGCGCGTAGATCGGGGTCGATGTCGCGGCCGCCACGCCGGTACGTCACGTCGAGCAGGCGCAGATAGCGACGGCACTCCTCGTCGGGGGCGAGTTCGCGGTGCAGTTGGAGGCACTCCTCGCGCAGCCGGTCACGGGCCCGGTCCAGTTCGACGCGCGCGCCCTCCTCGTCCAGGCCGAGCAACCCGGCGGGCTCGATGAGCGGTTCGGCCTCGACCTCGATGTGCCACAGCAGGCAGCGGGCGGACTGGGGCAGCCGCCGGAAGGCCCCGGACAGCAGGCGCCGGTGCTGTTGCGGCCGCAGCCGGGCGGCCACCCGCTCCCCTTCGCCGGCTCCGGACAGCAGATCCGGGTGGAGCATCTCGCGTCTGTGGTCCGTGGCCCACTCGGCGGTGATGCGCCGTACGGTGACCAGCAGATGAGGCCGCCAGGCGGAGGTCGGGCCGTTCTGGCGCAGGGTCTCGCCGAAGATCCGGGTGAACGCGGCGGTCGTGAGGATCCCGGCGGAACGCGGGCCGTCGGTGCACAGCCGGGCGTAGGCGAAGGCCGCCTCCCAGTGCCGGTCCAGCAGTTCGCCGACGGGGTGAAGCGCGGGGGTCGCCCCCGTCCACTTCCTGAGCTCGGCGCTCAGTTGCTCGTCCGTCGAGCCGAACCCGCGGGCCGAAGCCTGAGAATTCGACCGGCCTGGGTCATTCACGGCTGCATTCCTCTCAAGGACATGGGGAATAAAGTCCATACCAAGGGGTATGCCGGCACGGGGCCTCGCGCACACGAAAGAAAGGCGTGTCGTCCGCACGCCGACAGGGCACACCTTTGCACAGGTCAGCGACAGGGAACAAGAGATCTTGCGGTTTCGTGCTTTGCGTACGTCGCCGACCCTTTTTGACAGAATGTCAATCAGTGAGCGGAAAGGGATTTCCGTCGTCCCCGTCGACCCGTGCAATTGGTTTTGGCGGTACGTTTTCACCCGTTCTCGACACGACCTGGAAACCATTGTCCTGCACGGCGGTCCGGTACGCGCCCGGCGCTGTGCCGTAGCGCTCGCGGAAGACGCGGTTGAAGTGGAAGGGGCTGGCGAAACCCGAGGCCGCGGCCACCCGTTCCACGGCCAGGTCGGTGCCCTCCAGCAGCCGGGCGGCGTGACGCAGCCGTGCCTCGCGCAGGGCGCGCATGGGCGACTGGCCGAGTTGCCGGCTGAACAGGTGGGCGAAGCGGGACGGCGACAGGGCCACTCCCTCGGCGAGCGAGCGGACGGTGTGCGGGGCGCCCGGGTCGGCGTCGATCAGCTCCTGGGCCCGGCGGATCCGTGGGTCCAGGCCGGGGCGGGGCGCCGCGGGACGGGCACCGGCGGTGGTGAGCAGGACCACCTCCTCCAGCGCGCACAGGGCCAGTTCGCGGGCCGCGCTGCCGTGCGCGACGGCGATGTGCCCGTCCGGGGGCGCCGTGTCGGGCGGTGCTCCGGCCCCGGGCCGGCGGGCGTCGGCATGCATCCGCCGGAACGCCGTCTCGACGCGGTCGTGCACTCCGGCCGGGGCGGACGTGACCTCATACATCCCGTCGCCGACGTGGTACGGCCGCAGCCACGCCGCCCACGACGGGCGGGCCTGGCAGTGCGCCCACCAGAACCGCCAGTGCCGGTCGCCGGGCCGGGTCGCGTAGCCGTGCGGTACGCCCGGGGCGAGCACCACCAGACGGCCCGCGCCGGCCGAGGTCTCCGCCCCGCCCTGCCACAGCCTTCCCCGGCCCGAGACGGTCCAGGTGAAGAGCCAACTCGCCGATCCGTGAGGCCGGTTGACGACATAGCCGAGGGGCTGGTCGAAGTGGCCGGCCACCACCAGGCCGGGTGGCGGGGCGGGGGCCCCGACGTCCTCGGGTCCGGCAGTGCCGGGCAATCCGTCAGCACGCACGGGCATCCCCCTCGACCACTCGACGGCCTAGCGTGGCGTACCGGGACCACACCTGACCGAGGAGTGCGCTGATGACAGTCACGGGCAACGGCGCCGCCGGCGCTCCCATCATGGACCCCACGGCGCTCCGCCGGTACCGGGAGGGGTTCGAGGAGGACGGTTTCACGGTCGTCCGCGGACTCTTCGGGACCGACGAGACCGAGCGGCTGTGCGGCGAGTTCGCGGCCCTGCACGCGGGCGGCCGGGTCCCGGGGCACTTCGAGCCACGGGCGTCCGGCCCGGACGCCGATCCGCTGCACGTGTGGCCGCGGGTGATGCATCCGCACGAGATCAGCGACCTCGCCCGCGACGTCCTGCTGGACGCCCGGCTGCGTACGATTCTGGAGGCGCTCCTCGGGGAAGAGGCCCTGGCCGCGCAGAGCATGTTCTACTTCAAGCCGCCGGGGGCCCGGGGCCAGGCGTTGCACCAGGACAACTTCTACCTGCGGGTGGAGCCGGGCACCTGCGTGGCGGCGTGGCTGGCCTGCGACGTGATCGACCGGGAGAACGGCGGCCTGGAAGTCGTGCCGGGCACGCACCGGATGGACGTGTTCTGTCCGGAGGAGGCGGACGCGGGAGTGTCCTTCGCCCGGGAGTACGTTCCCCCGCCGCCGGGTCTGGCTCCGGTGCCGGTGGACATGGAGCCGGGGGACGTCCTGTTCTTCAACGGCAGCCTGGTGCACGGGTCGCAGCCGAACCGTTCGGGCGACCGGTTCCGGCGGTCGTTCATCGGGCACTACGTGGGACGGTCGGCCGAGCGGATCGGGCGGTTCTACCGGACGTTGACGATGAGCGGGGCGCGGGTGTCCCTGCCGGAGAGCGAGGGGGCGGGGCCCTGCGGGACGGAGTTCGCGCCGCACGGGCCCCATTGATCTGTTGTCTGCGGGGCGATTCAGTGACCCGCGACAGGGTGTGCCGTGTAAGGGCTCTCCAGTTCCTCCAGTTCCTTGTCGCTGAGCTGGAGTTCCACAGCTGCCACCGCGTCCTCCAGATGCCGGGGCTTCGACGCTCCGACGACGGGTGCGGTCACCGTGCTCTGGTGGAGCAGCCAGGCCAGGGCCACCTGGGCGCGGGGTACGTCACGGTCGGTGGCGATGCGGGTGACCGCCTCGACGATGGTGCGGTCGCCCTCCTGGTACAGGTTGCTGCCGAAGGTGTCGGTGGCGCTGCGCTCGGTCGTGGTGCCCCAATCACGGGTGAGACGGCCGCGCGCGAGGGGGCTCCAGGGCAGTACGCCGACGCCCTGGTCCGCGCACAGGGGCAGCATCTCGCGCTCCTCCTCGCGGTAGAGGAGGTTGTAGTGGTTCTGCATCGACACGAAGCGCGTCCAGCCGTTGAGCCGCGCGGTGTACTGGGCCTTGGAGAACTGCCACGCGTACATCGAACTCGCCCCGATGTAGCGGACCTTGCCCGCCTTGACGACGTC
This sequence comes from Streptomyces sp. NPDC006372, assembly GCF_040612515.1. Lineage (NCBI taxonomy): Bacteria > Bacillati > Actinomycetota > Actinomycetes > Kitasatosporales > Streptomycetaceae > Streptomyces > Streptomyces sp. NPDC006372. The sequence continues at coordinate 20,118 of NZ_JBEXQJ010000061.1, forward strand.
GTGCAGGGCCTCCATCGTCTCCTCGACCGGGGTGTGCGGGTCGAAGCGGTGGATCTGGTACAGGTCGACGTAGTCGGTGCCGAGGCGGGTGAGGCTCTGGTCGAGCTCGGTCATGATCGCCTTGCGGGAGAGCCCGCCGCCGTTCGGCCCGGGCCGCATCCGGCCGTGCACCTTCGTCGCGAGCACGATGTCGTCGCGGCGGGCGAAGTCGCGCAGGGCCCGGCCGACGATCTCCTCGCTGGTGCCGTCGGAGTAGACGTTCGCCGTGTCGAAGAAGTTGATCCCCGCCTCGACCGCCTGGCGGATCAGCGGCCGTGAGGCCTGCTCGTCGAGGGTCCACTCGTGCCGGCCCCGGTCCGGCAGGCCGTAGGTCATGCACCCCAGACAGATCCGCGAGACGTCCAGGCCCGTCGAACCGAGCTTCACGTACTGCATCGTCGCTGCTCCTGCCTTCGGGAGGGTTGCCAAAGGGAGCGTACGTGCTCGTGCGCACTCGACGGCAGGCCGGGACCGACCGGGCGTCAGTCGCGTTCGAGCAGGTCCAGTGCCCGTTCCCAGCCGAACTCCGGGCGTCCGCCGTCCGCTCCCGGCTCTCCGGTGTACGGCTCCCCGAACCGCACGCCCATGCCCCGCAGCCGTTCGAGGCTGTCCCGGTAGGCGGGGTGGGCGGCCAGGGCGTCGGCCACACAGGCCAGGACGGCGACCGGCACGCCGAGGCCCGCGGCCTCGCAGAGGGTGCCCAGGGCGAGGGTGTCGGCGATCCCGGCCGCCCACTTGTTGACGGTGTTGAAGGTCGCGGGCGCGAGAACCACGGCGTCGGGCGCCGGGAACGGGCGCGGCTCGCCCGGGGTGCGCCAAGCCGACCGGATCGGGCGGCCCGTCTGGGCTTCGATCGCCGCGGTGTCGAAGAAGCCGTTCATGGCGACGGGCGTCGCGAGGACGCCGACCTCCCAGTCCCGCTCCTGCGCGGCGGTGATCAGTTTGCTGACGTCCGCGGCGATGCCGGCGGCGCAGACGACGACGTAGAGGAAGGGTTTCCGGGCGGCCTGTTCGGTCATCCCGGAAACCCTAGCGACTCCTCCGGGCCCGCCGGACGTGAGATCGCGTCAGCTCACGGTCTCCGACACGGTGATGGCGCTCACCGGGCAGGCACGGGCCGCCTCCCGCACCAGCGGGCTGCCGCCGCCGTCCTCCCTGCCCGGCAGCAGGGCGCTGATGCCGTCGTCGTCCTGGGTGAACACGTCCGGCGCGGTCAGGGCGCACTGCCCCGCGCCGATGCATACGTCCTTGTCGATGTCGATATCCATGGGAGGAAGCCTCTTACCAAGTCACGGGGAGTTCCAGCATCCCCTGGATCGTGTCGCCCGGCTTGAAGGGAATCTCCTCGGCCGGGGCCGCCAGGCGCAGGGTGGGCAGCCGGTCGAAGAGGGTGTGCAGGGCGATCTCCATCTCCGCGCGGGCGAGGTTCTGCCCGAGGCACTGGTGGATGCCGAAGCCGAACGCGACGTGGTGCCGGGCGGAGCGGTTGAAGTCGAGCGTGTCCGGGTCGGGGTAGACCGTCTCGTCGCGGTTGATGACGGACGTCGCGAACACCACGCCGTCGCCCTTGCGGATCGTCGTCCCGGCCACCTCGATGTCCTCGACGGCGAGGCGGAGCAGGCCGTCCGCGATCGACAGCATCCGCATCAGTTCCTCGACCGCGGCCGGCATCAGTTCCGGGTCGGCGCGCAGCTCGGCGAGCCGCTCGGGGTGCTGGAGCAGGGTGAAGGTGCCGAGCGAGATCATGTTGGCGGTCGTCTCGTGGCCCGCGACCAGCAGGATGAGCGCCATGGCGATCAGGCCCTCACGGTCCAGCGTGCCGTCGCTCAGCTGCCGCTGGACCAGGTCGTCCAGCAGGCCGGTGCCCGGGTCCGTGCGCTTGCGATCGATCAGTTCGCCGAAGTACTCCTCCAGCCGGTCCCGGGCGTCCATCACGTCGGCGGTCTCCGGGCCGCGCAGCAACCGCCGCGACTGGGTCTCGAAGAAGTCGTGGTCGGTGTAGGGGACGCCGAGCAGGGCGCAGATCACCATGGACGGCACGGGCAGCGCGAAGGCGCTCACCAGGTCGGCGGGCGGGCCCTGGGCGATCATCGCGTCGAGCCGTTCGTCCACGATCTGCTGGATGCGCGGACGGAGTTCGACGGCTCGCTTGAGGGTGAAGTCCCCGACGACCATCCGCCGCTGGGCGCGGTGATCGGGGTCGTCGACACCCAGCAGGGCCGTCCTGCGGTTGCGGATCCCGGCGAATCTGGCGGTGGGGGAAGGGAAGCCGGGCCGGTCGCGGTTGGACGACAGGCGCGGGTCGGCGAGCAGTGCGCGGGCCGTGGCGTGCCCGCTGACCAGCCAGACCTCGCGGCCGTCGAAGAGGGAGATGCGTGTCAGGGGGCGCTCGGTGCGCAGCGGCTCGTAGGCGGCGGGCGGGTGGTAGGGGCAGGTCCGGCTCTGGGGGAAGGCGACGGGTGCGGTCGTGTCCGTCATGAAGACCTCGCAGACGAAGTGTGCTTCGTGCCGATCTTCATTAGATGCCCCAGGCATCTAAGGGACGACGGGAAGTTCGGCCACATTGGTGGTGGCGTGCAGGTTGGCCGAGGAGCGCCGTCTGCCAGTTCGAACGGCGGGGGTGAGCGGCCGTTCTCCCGGGAGGGGCGGGCGGCGTCGCGGGGCGGGCGGGCCGGCAGGGGTCTAAAACCGGTTGCCGGTACGGCGGGGCGGCCCCCAGGATCCAGCCATGCCTACGTTCGATGGTCTCCTGCCGCTGTCCGCCGCCGCTTCCGCAGCGCGCCGACAGCAGCAGTCCGGCCGCCGTGGAGGGCCGACGCCGCCGCGCGCATGACGGCCGCGCTCGTCGCGGGGCTGCTCGCCGGGTACGGCATCGCCGTCCCGGTCGGCGCGGTCGGGACGTACCTCGTCTCCCTCACCGCCCGTACGTCCCTTCGCACCGGTGTCTGTGCGGCGCTGGGCGTCGCCACCGCCGACGGGCTGTACGCCCTCGCGGCCACGCTCGGGGGGACGGCCCTGGCCGGTGCGCTGCGGCCGGTGCTCGGACCGCTGCGCTGGGTCTGTGTGCTGGTGCTGCTCGGGCCGGCGGCGTGGGGCGCCGCCGGCGCGGTGCGCGAGTACCGCGGCCACCGGCTCGCCACACGCACGTCCACCGCTCCCCCGGGTCCCGGCCGGGCCTGCCTGGGGCTGCTCGGCATCACGCTGCTCAACCCCACCACCGTGATCTACTTCGCCGCGCTGGTGCTCGGCACCCGGGCCACGGGCCCGGCCGGTGCCCTGGAACAGGGTGTGTTCGTCGTGGCCGCGTTCGCCGCGTCCGCGAGCTGGCAGGTCCTGCTCGCCGGGAGCGGTGCGCTGCTGGGCCGGGCGCTGACCGGTCGCGGGGGACGGCTGGCGACGGCACTGGTGGCGAGCGGGGTGATGACGGTGCTGGCCGTGCGGATGGCGGTGGCACCGGGGTGAAGGTGCGCCGCCGGATGATTACCGGGGGTACGGGTGTTGAAGGATGTGCCAGTCAGTTCTGGACACGACGGACACGACGATGGGACGGATGCCATGCCTCTCGAGGGTGAGTACGAGCCCAGCCCGACGCAGTGGGTGCGCAGGCAGGTGGAGCTGTACGAGAGCTCCGGCGGTACGGAGGGGACGACCCTCCAGGGCTCGAAGATGCCGGTGGTGGTGCTGACCTCGCGCGGCGCCAAGAGCGGCAAGCTGCGCAAGACACCGGTGATGCGGGTGGAACACGAGGGGCGTTACGCCGTGGTCGCCTCCCTCGGCGGTGCACCGCAGCATCCCGTCTGGTACTTCAACCTCAAGGCCGACCCGCACGTGGAGCTCCAGGACGGCCCGGTCAAGCAGGACATGACCGCCCGTGAGATCACGGGCCAGGAGAAGACGGAGTGGTGGGAACGCGCCGTCGCGGCGTATCCGGCCTACGCCGACTACCAGAAGAAGACGGACCGGGAGATCCCGGTGTTCGTGCTGGAGCCGACCGAGGGCGGGTGACTATTCGGGGCGTTACGTCGGCCGGACCCCGGCTGATCGCCCCCTGGCCTCCCCCGACGGTGGGCTCCCCGGCAGCCGCAGGCCGGTGTCCGAGAGGCCGGTGTGCCAAGTTCCGGGGCAGTGGCCGGGGCGCCTGGGAAGTTTTTTCCTCGGGGGTGCATGAACCTCCGGCGGCGGGGCACGCGAAGGTCAGGCCCCGCCGCGTTCCCCCGTCGCGGCGGGGCTTTCTGCTGTCTCGCGCGCGGGGCGGTCGGTGACGTCGAGGAAGATCTGGTCGGCCTCGGGGACCGTGTGGGCGATGGAGCGCTTGATGCGGACGGCGACCTCCTCGACCCGCTCGCTGTCCAGGCCCGGCACCAGGTCCACCCGGGCCGCCACGAGGGCCGTGTCGAGCCCCGTCTTCATCGTGAAGAGAGCCTCCACGCTGTCGATCTCGGGCTGTGCCCGCAGCAGCGACCGGATCCGCCCGCTCGCCTCCGGGTCGGCGGCCTCACCGATCAGCTGGTCACGCGCGTCACGGCCCAGCCGGTAGGCGACGTAGACCAGCAGCCCGCCGATCGCGAGGGACGCTGCCGCCTCCCACACCACCTGGCCGGTGACCATGTGCAGCGCCATGCCCACCATGGCCAGCGTGACGCCGAGCACCGCCGTGCCGTCCTCGGCGACGACCGTGCGCAGCGCGGGGTCCCGCAGTCCGGCCCTGCCGCCCTGCCGGCGCACCTGGTACAGCGCGCGCAGCAGAGACGCGCCCTCCGCGAGGAGGGCGATGCCGAGCACGATCAGGCCGGCCACATAGCCGCTCAGTTCCTCCTCCGCTCCGTTGGCCAGGGCTTCGAAGCCCTGGAAGAAGGAGAAACAGCCGCCCATGACGAAGATCCCGACGGCCGCGAGGAGCGACCAGAAGAACCGCTCCTTGCCGTAGCCGAAGGGATGGCGCCGGTCGGCGGGGCGGCGGCTGCGGCGCAGGGCGGCCAGCAGGAACACCTCGTTCAGGCTGTCGGCCACCGAGTGGGCAGCCTCAGACAGCAGTGCGGGTGAACCCGCGAGCAATCCACCGACGGCCTTGGCGACCGCGATCACCAGGTTGGCTGCGAGGGCCACCAGCACGGTGACGCGTGTCCTGCGATCAGATCCTTCTTCAGTCACCTCCGCCGATTGCCCCGGTCGGCGGTGCTCACACCGTGCCGTCCGCGGAAAACGGGGAACGCGTTCACCAGGGCACACGTACGGCAAGGAGGTCACCCCCATGAGCCGCGACGACGGCGACGACGGCAACAGTGCCTACGGAAGGAGGGCGTTCAAGCGGTCCAAGGCGCATTTCACGGACCGGATCACGGCGGACGGCCGGGACGGCTGGCCGGTGGAGGCCGGCCGCTACCGTCTGGTCGTCAGCCGCGCCTGCCCGTGGGCGAGCCGGTCGCTGGTCTCCCGGCGGCTGCTCGGCCTGGAGGACGCGCTGTCCCTGGCCGTCGCCGACCCGATCCAGGACGACCGCAGCTGGCGCTTCACGCTGGACGAGGACGGCCGCGACCCGGTCCTCGGGATCCGCTATCTGGCGGAGGCCTACGACCGGCGGGAGAAGGACTGTCCGGGCGGTGTCAGTGTCCCGGCGGTCGTGGACGTGCCCAGCGGGAAGCTGGTCACCAACGACTACCAGCAGCTGACGCTCGATCTCGCGACCGAGTGGACGGCCCTGCACCGGGACGGGGCGCCCGACCTGTACCCGCGCGAGCACCGCGACGAGATCGACGAGGTGATGGCGGACGTCTACGAGGACGTCAACAACGGCGTGTACCGGGCCGGTTTCGCCACCGAGCAGGAGGAGTACGAGGCCGCCTGCGCGGGCGTGTTCCGGCGGCTCGAGCTGGTCGCGGGGCGGCTGGAACGGCAGCGGTACCTCGTCGGCGACACCATCACCGAGGCGGACATCCGGCTGTTCACCACGCTGGTCCGCTTCGACGCCGTCTACCACGGCCACTTCAAGTGCAACCGCTGGAAGCTGGCGGAGAACCGGGTGCTGTGGGGGTACGTCCGTGACCTGTACCAGACGCCCGGCTTCGGTGACACGGTCGACTTCGACCACATCAAGCGGCACTACTACCAGGTGCACACGGGCATCAACCCGACCCGCGTCGTGCCCCTGGGACCGGACCTGTCCGGCTGGCTCGCCCCGCACCACCGCGAGGAGCTGGGCGGCCGGCCGTTCGGCGACGGCACCCCACCCGGGCCGGTCCGCCCCGAGGAGCGGATCCAGGCCGCGGGCACCCCCTGACCACCGCGAGGCACCCCTCTCATCGACCTAGGAGATCCACGTGGCCAAGAAGAAGAAACTGCCCCTCGCCTACCAGCCCCTCGGGTTCGTGCTGGGCTGGTCGAGCGGCTGGCTGGCCGGGCTCGCCTTCCGCAAGACATGGATGGCGATCCGGCACGAGGAGGACGCCCCCGACGCCCTGGACCAGGACCGCGGCTGGGGAGAGATCCTGCTGGCCGCCGCGGTCCAGGGCGCCATCTTCGCCGTGGTGCGCAGCGCCGTGGACCGTGCGGGCGCCAAGGCCATCGAACGTTCGACCGGTACGTGGCCGGCCGGCGAGAAGGGCGGCCGCGACTGACGACGCGCCGGGGCCCGCCCGGCCGGTGCGGCGGGGCGGGCCCCGGGGGCACGGGCGCCCGCTCAGCTCACCTTGATCGTCTTCATGGTGAGATGGGACTCGAGACGCAGGACGGCGGGCAGTCCGCTGAGCTTTCCGGTCAGGAAGGCCTCGTAGGCGGTGTGGTCGGCCACGGCGACGCGGAGAAAGTAGTCGGGGCGCCCGTACATCCGCCGGAACTCGATGACCTCCTCGTAGGAGGCCACCGTGGTCTCGAACTCCTCGACCGTCCTGCGGTCCTGGGCGTAGATCTCGACGTCGATGAGCACTTCGAGCTCGCGGCCCAGCGCTCCGGGGTCGACGAGAGCCCGGTAGCCGGTGATGACGCCGGCCTCCTCCAGGCGCTTGACCCGGCGCAGACAGGGAGGCGGCGTCAGGCCCACCCGCTTGGCCAGCTCGACGTTCGACAGTCGGCCGTCCTGACGCAGATGAAACAAAATGTCCCGGTCGACGGCGTCCAGGCTGCTCTCGTTGCCCATACGGAGATCATAGGAGCACGTCCGGCAACCGGGCCGCCGTCGCCGTCAGCCCTGCTTGGGCGCGGTGGGTGGGGTGCGGCGCAGCGTGAAGGAGTGACCGGCCGGGTCGGCGTAGCCGCGCTCCTCCCAGGGGCCCGAGGCGTCCTTCGCCTCCAGGGGTCGTCCGCCGAGGCTGACGACCCGGCGTTCCACCGCGTCGAGGTCGTCCACCACGAACTCCAGATGCGCCTGGAGCGAGTTCTCGGGGCGGGGCCAGCTGGGCGGAGTGGCGTTGACGTCCCGGCGCAGTGCGATGCGGAAGCCGTCGGCGGTCCTGATCTCCACCCGGTTGGCGGTCGCGTCCGCCTCCTCCCCTTCCAGCAGTTCCTTGTAGAACACGGCGAGCTTCTCGGGCTCGGCACAGTCGAGCACCAGAACACCCGCATTCACCAGGGCCATGTCTCCTCCGCAGGATCCCGGCCGCGGGGCGGTGGTGCCCCGCGGCCCTGTACTTTGCGGATATCCCGGCCCGGCGAATTCAGTCGGCCGTCAACCACCTTCCGTCGCGCATGAGTTCGCGGCCGTCCAGTTCGTCGGCCTCCCGCCAGGCCTCCTGCACCCGGCGCGGTACGACGCGGAAGTAGAGGTACGGCGTGGACAGCCGGCGGGGGTCGAACCCGGTCTTGGCGGCGAAGAGTTCGGCGTCCTGCTCGGTCAGCTCGCCCGGCTGGACGGTCTCGACCGTGCCCTCGACGAGGACGACGTCACGGGTCGGCCCGATTCCGATGCGGGCCCGGCCGCTCGCGGCCAGATTCCGCCCGGTGGGACTCGACGCCGGGGTGGCGAACAACAGATAAGTGCCGTTCCAGAGGAAGGAGAGCGGAACGAGGTACGGCGTCCCCGACGCGCCGTCGGCCGTGGCGACCCAGGCGTCCACGTCGTGGTCCAGGCGGTGCAGGGTGTCTTTCTTGCGCTGCTCAGCGCTGCGTACGGGCGCGGACGTCATCGTCGGTGAACCTCCTGAAGCGTCGTCAGCGGACGTGCTCCAGTGTGACGTTCCGGGACGGCGGAGGCCTGGCGGACGGGCCGATGCCGGGTGAGGGAGGAGGAAGTATACGCAGCTCAAGCGCTTTCGGCAGTAACGGAGATCACGGCAGTGTTACGGAATGGCTGATTCGCGCCTTGGGCAGTCTCGTACCGCTTCTCGGTTCAAGGTTCGGACTGCGAAGCCGAGTTCGAGTGTGCGGGCGGTTCTGACGCCGTTCGTTCGCAGGGGCGGGGGGGCTCTGCGGTCCGTCTCCCGAAAGGAAGCACATGCCTCAGGACGTCCGGTTCGACCTCCCCTTCGACACCCCCGTCAGCGAGCATCTGGAGTACGCCCGGGCACGCCATCTGCGCTGGGTGTGGGAGATGCGCCTGGTCCACAGCCGGGACGGTTTCGAGGAGTACAAGTCCTGGGACCTGCCCCAGGCCGCCGCCCGCACCTACCCGCACGCGTCGGCGGACGACATGGTCACCCTGATGAACTGGTTCTCGCTGGCCTTCCTCTTCGACGACCAGTTCGATGCCGGCCGGCCCGATCGCGCCGACCGGATAGCCGAGGTCGCACGGGAGCTGATCGTCACTCCCCTGCGGCCGGCCGGAACTCCTCCCCGTGTGGTGTGCCCGATCACCCTCGCCTGGGCGGAGGTGTGGAAACACCTTTCGAATGGCATGTCCTTGACATGGAAGACGCGCTTCGCGGCCTCCTGGGGGCGGTTCCTGGAGGCGCACTGCGAGGAGGTCGACCTGGCCGCCCGGGGACTGGAGGGAACGCTGGGGCTCGACGAGTTCACCGAGTTCCGCCGCCGTACGGTCGGCATCCACCACAGCATCGACGCGGGCGAACGCAGCCGCGGCTTCGAGGTACCCGCTCAGGCGATGGCGCATCCGGTGATGGAGCGGATGCGTGACCTGGCCGCGGACACCATCGGGTTCATGAACGACATCCACTCCTTCGAACGGGAGAAGCGCCGAGGCGACGGCCACAACCTGATCGCGGTGCTGCGCCGGGAGCGGGGCTGCTCGTGGCAGGACGCCATCGACGAGGCGTACCGGATGACGATCGCCCGTCTCGACGAGTACCTCGAACTCCAGGAGCAGGTTCCGGGGATGTGCGACGAGCTCCGGCTCGACGAGGAGGAGCGGAACGGGGTGCGGCTGGGGGTGGAGGCGATCCAGCACTGGATCAACGGCAACTACGAGTGGGCGCTGACCAGCGGCCGTTACGCGGCGGCGAAGGAAGGCGCCGTGGCCACGGCCGAGCTGGCCGGACGGGGCTCGGTGGACGACCTGCTGACCATCTGACACGCCGGCGGTGCCCGGCCGGGGTCCGGACCCCGGCCGTACCCCGGCGGGGGCCGGCCGGGC
>NZ_JBEXQJ010000062.1:0-29242 GCF_040612515.1 Streptomyces sp. NPDC006372
GCTGAGAGTGAGAGCAGTCACGGTGGTGAAATCTCGCTTCCGATGTGAAGTTGCGATGGTCGAACGGTGTGGGTCGACCGGCGGGCGACCCGAACCGGCCGAACGGTCCCGGGCGGGTGGCCGCCCGCGCAGGGCCGGAGGGGAGGCCGAGGGCGGCGCCCGCCGCGGCGCCCGTGACGAGGAACCCCCGGCGGGAGAGGGAGGAACGATGGGGCTGCGCGAGCATGCGGCTGCTCCTTCGCGGTGCGGATGGTGCCGGTGGGGAGGGGCCGGGGCGGGCGCACCCCGGGGCAGGGATGCGATGCGGGCCGCCCCGGCCGGTTCGGGAGGGGCGCGTCAGATCAGCACACGCGGCCGGCGCCCGCGCGGGCGTCGACGAGTCCCGGGACGGCCTTCGCCGGGTCGACATGCGCCCGCAGGGTGGGCGTCCAGCCGGCGCCCGACTGGAGCGTCTCCTCCGGGATCTCCGCGTTGTGCACGGCGATCAGGTCGACGGCCTTGCCGTTGACGAGGTTGGCGTTCGCGGTGACCGGCGCCTCGTTCCACTTCTTGAGGATCTTCGCCGGGCTGATGCCCCGCGCCAGCGTGAACGCGTTGTGCTCGGCGACCAGCCGGGACTCCTTGCCGACGCCGTAGACGTAGCCCCACTTCTGGCCCTTGGTGACCACGAAGTGGTTGTTGTAGGAGTCGACCTGGCCGAACCGCACCCGGGGAGCCCGCTCGACGATGCCCTCGAAGCGGTTGTGGTGCAGGGTGACCTTCAGCTTGCCCGTGTCGTCGGCGGTGGCGCTGTCGCTGTTGCCGATCAGCATGGTCTTGTCGTGGTCGTCGAACGAGTTCCAGGACACGGTCACGTAGTCCGAGCCGCGCACGACGTCGAGCAGCCCGTCGTGCTGCTGGTAGATCTTGCCGAAGTAGGACGGCAACGCGCTGTCGGGGTACCTGCCGTCGGTCAGTGTGTTGTGGTCGACCCACACATGGGTGGAGCCGTAGACCACGACGCCGTCGTACTCACTGTTCCAGGCACCGGTCTTGTTGTCGTCGGCCGGATCCCACTGCGGGAAGCAGTCGATCGGGGCCTCGACGGTGAGGTTGCGGACGATGACGTTGTCGACGCCCTTGATCTGGAGGCTGCCGCCGAGGATCCCCGAGCCCTTCCCCACCCCGATGATGGTGGTGTTGGCGGGCACGTTCGCCTTGATGGTCTTGTCCTGCTGGGCGGCGGACGCGGCCCTCAGCTCCTCCTGCTCACCGCTGACCGGCTTGTCGTGCCCCCAGACGGCCGGGTCGTAGGCGGCGAGGTACTTCTGGAAGTCGTACCCCTCGGCCTCGAACGCCTCGCACCCCTGGGAGACCGCGTCGATCATCCCCTTCACCTTGATGATCCTGGGCGCGGACCCGCCGTCCTTCAGCGCGGCCTTGAACTGCTCCCAGGAGGTGACGGTGTAGACGTGCGCGGCGTCGGCGGCGGCACCGCCGGTGGTGCCGGTGCCGTACGCGCCCCACCCGTCGCCGGCCCCGAGGGTCTGGCGGGCCACGTCCCGGGGCTGGGCCTGCGCGCCGGTACCGCTCAGGGACAGCACGAGCGCGGCACACCCGACCACGACAGCGACTCTCCGCTGCATGGCATGATCATGACACTTGCGAACGTTCATGGTGCGGCTCTCTTCCTTCATCGTCGGGGGTGTTACGCGGCGGCTTCGGGCCAGGTGATCCAGGACTCCGGAATCGCCGCATCCAGCCGGCGCACATCGCGCGGCCCGAGCACCCGGGCTTTGAGCAGCTCCTGGGCCACCAGCCGGGCCACGGCGATCGCGCCCGGCGGATTGAAGTGCGTGTTGTCCTGCTCGTCCGCGGTCCAGTTGAAGTACTTCTTCGTCTCCTCGACCCCGAGCCGCTGCCACAGGGCGAGCGACAGGGCCTGGATGTCGAGCAGCGCGACCCGCTCCCGCGCGGCCAGCGCCCGCATGGCCGCCGGATACTCGCCGTGCGTCGGCAGGGCCTTACCGGCGGCATCGAACCGGCGCCGCTCCACGGACGTCGCCAGCACCGGGCGCGCCCCACGCGCCCGGGCCCCGTCGAGGTACCTGCGCAGATACTGCTGATACGTCGACCAGGGCTCGGTGTACCGGGTGGGGTCCTCCGCCTTCTCGTCGTTGTGGGCGAACTGGACGAGCAGGAAGTCCCCAGGCTTGATCGCGGAGAGAATCACATCGAGACGGCCCTCGTCGACGAAGCTCTTGGAACTCCGCCCGTTGACGGCATGGTTGGCGACCGCCAGTCCGTCCCGGAGAAAGAAGGGAAGGGCCATGCCCCATCCGGTCTCGGGCGCGGCGTCGGCGTATTTCTGGGCGGCGGTGGAGTCACCGGCGATATAGAGGGTGCGATTCCGGCGACCGGTGGCTTGTGCGGTACCGGTCGCGGAGAAGGCGAGAGGCACGGCGGCGACAGCGGCGACGGCGACCTGTCTTCGACTCAAGGACATGCGGAGTTCCTTCCAGCAAGGGGATTTTTCTTCTCAGGGGCGCGGGGAACTGCGCGACAAACCAGGGACGGCCCGCACCCTGCACACCACAGGCCGCCCCACGACGAAACCCAGCAACCAGAACTACCCGTTCTGCTGCTCCCACTCCTCCTGCGCGGTGTTCAGCTGCTCGGCCAACGTGTCCAGAAATTCCTTCGCACTCATCTTCCCGAGCAGCACCTTCTGGAAGTTCGGTTCATTGTCGGCCTTGGAAATGGTGTTCCAGTCCGGCAGGTAGTACGGCAGCTGCACGATCGTCGTCGACCCATCGGACAACGCGTCAGCGGCCAGCTTCGTCGGCTCGGCCTTCGAAATCCACGCGTCCCCCGCCGCGTCCGTGTTCGCCGGCACCTGCCCCGCGCTCTCGTTGAACTTCGAGTTCTCCGCCTTGGACGTGGCGAACTCGATGAACTTCCACGCGGCTTCCTTGTTCTTGCCGCTCTTGAACAGCCCCAGCCCGTCCACCGGGTTGGAGACCTGGACCCGCTTCCCGCCGGGCCCGGTCGGCTGCGGAATACCCCGGAACTTGTCGACCCCGAGCGCCTTCACATGGTCCTGGTACGAGCCGAGATTGTGGTTCAGCATCCCGATCGTTCCGGAATCCCACTGCGCGACCATCTTCGTGAAGTCGTTGTTGAGGTCGGCGGCGGGCGTGACCTTCTTGTACAGGCCCACGTACTTCTCCAGCGCGGCCACGTTCTTGGGGTCGTTCACCGTGGTCTTCTCACCACTGGGGTCCCAGAACGAGGTGATCCCGGACTGCCCGTACATGGCGTCCAGCGCCTGCGCGATGGACCCCGAGCCACCACGGATGGTGTACCCGAACTCGTTCTTGCCCTTGTTCGTGAGCTTGTCCGCCGCCGCGTAGAACCGCTCCCACGTCGTCGGCTCATCGAGGCCCGCCTTCTTGAACAGGTCGGTGCGGTAGTACAGCACACCGTTGTTGGCGGAGGTCGGGATCGAGTACAGCTTGTCGTCGCCGCCGCCGGCCGCCTTCAGCGACTCGACCATGTCCTTGTTGAGCTTGCCGTCGAGCGAGGACTTCGCGAGCCGCTCGTCCAGCGGTTCCAGCGCGCCCTGCGCTGCGAATCCCGCGAGCATCGCCGAGCCCACACCGCCGACGTCCGGCAGGCCGCCGCCCTGGAGGGCGGTGTCGACCTTGGACTGGTACTCGGTGGCGGCGATCCCGACGTACTCGACCTTGATGTCGGGGTTGGCCTTCTCGAAGTCGGCGATGATCTCCTTCCAGATCTCGGTGCGGACACCGCCGTTGTTGTCCCAGAAGACGATCTTCCCCTTGCCGCTCCCCTCGGACCCCTTGTCGCCACCGGCGCCGCTGCCGTCGTCACCGCAGGCGGTGGCGGTCAGGGCGAGCGCGGCCCCCAGGGCGACGGCCGTGGCGGCGCGCCTGCTTCTGCGAATGCTGATCTTCATTGGTCGGCTCTCTTCTTCTGGATCCAACTGGCTGTGACGGTGGGGGGAGTCAGTGGTGGCGGGCGTACGGAGCCCAGCCGTCCGTGCCCTTGAGGTAGTGCGCGACGGTGTGGGTCCGCGCGTCGGCGTCGCTCATCTGCGGCCGGTCCGCGGTCACACCCGCCCCCGGACCGTGGTTGCGGTACTCGGCGAACCGGGCGTCCTTCCACGAGAACCCGCTCATGTCGGTCCACGGCGCGGACTTGACCGCGGCAGGCAGCTCGGTGTCCCGGATCAGCACCTGGGCGACGGCCTCGGGCTCACCACCGGGGTGCCAGGGCCGTCCCAGGTGGAAGGAGCCGGCGGGCGCGTCGCTCACCACCTTCGACCTGGTGACGAGGAACCCGTACGGGTTGCCGGTCCAGGTCGAGGCGGCGGTGATGTAACCGTTGTTGGTGTCCGAGCCCCGGCTGAGCGCCCGGATGACCGACCGGTCGATCACGGTGGTGGCCCGGCCGTAGACGAAGTCGACGTCGCCCTCGATGTAGGAGTCGCGGACGTAGACCCGGCTGACGGTGGTCAGCTTGGGGCTGTCGGTCATCAGGGTGTCCTGGTTGCCCAGGAACGCGGTGTCCTCGAAGACGATCCGGTCGCCGGTCGTCTTCATCGCCAGCGCCTGCTCGCCCTTCAGCTCGACCGCGGCCTCGTCGAAGTCGTTGCTGAAGGTGAGGTTGCGTGCGATCACGTCGTTCGCGGCGATGCGTACGGTGGCGCTCCCGGTCGAACCCCCGTACTCGGCGGGCGTGTCGTGGACGATGACGGTGTCGGAGCGGTCGCGGCCGGTGCCCCGCAGCAGGACGTTCGGCTTGCTCGCGGGGATGTACACCTTCTCGCGGTACGTGCCCGGCGCGACGGCGATCTCCACGGGGGTGTCGTTGCCGTCGGGCACCGCGTCCACGGCGGACTGCACGGTCGGGTACGCGCCCGGGACGTGCAGCACGACCGGGCCGCCGATGCGCTTCTGCGGTCCGGAGAACCGCTTCACCAGCGCGGGCACGGCGGCGGCCGGGTCGAGCCGGTAGGCGTAGAACTCGCGCGGGTCGAACGCGGCGCCCCACGCGTCGTGCCGGCCCGTGGTCTTCCGCAGGATCGACCCGCGCTGCACCAGCTCGGCCGTCGCATCGGCCTGGTAGGGGTGCTGGACGCCGTCGTAGTAGCTGTTCTCGATGACCATCCTGGTCCGGCCGCGCGACCAGTTGCCGTACGTCCACACGGGGTCGCCGTCGGACAGCTGAGCGGACAGGTAGTTGTTGTAGAGGTGCGCGTAGGCGCAGTTGTCGGCGGACGGGTTGCGCTGCTTGGTGCCGCGGAACCAGTTGTGGTCGACGGTGATCTGCGTCCTGACGTTGGGCGTCCAGCCGATGCCGAACGTCTTGTTGTTGTTCGTGAACTGGTTGTAGGAGACGGTGACGTACTCGCTGTCCTTGCGGATGTCGAGCTGGCCGTCGCAGATGCGCGAGAACCGGATGTGGTCGATCCAGACGTGGTGCGCGGTGTCCAGCCGGATCCCGTCGAAGTCGGTGTCCTTGCAGTCCCAGTTGCCCTCGATGGCCGTGTCGCGGATGGTGAGGTTGCGGATGACGACGTTGTGCGTACCGGGGTCGAGGGTGAAGCCGCCGTGGACGATCTCGGCGGTGTCGCTCACGCCGATGATGGTCTTGTCGGAGGCGACGGGTATCTCCGTGCCGAACGGGTCCATCTCCACGGAGCCCTTGACGCGGATGACGTAGGGCTCCTCGGCCGCCGCGTACTTCGCCAGCGCGGCCTGGTCGGTGACGGTGACGATCTTGCCGCCGGACCCGCCGGTGGTGCCGCCGGCGAGGGAGGCGAAGCCGTGCGGGCGGTCGGTCCAGCGGTCCGGGGCGGGCGCGGTCCGCGCGGGCGGGGCTGCCTGGGCCTCCCCGATGGCCCCGAGTCCCAGCGCGGCGACGAGACCTAGCACGGCGGTCACGACCTTGCCGTGCCCGGGTCTCGAAAAGCGCTTGCTACGGAGGTGCGTCATTGCGGCTCCCAACAGGCGTACGGCTTCAGGTGCGTGACGAGGCGCTGATCCGGAACTGGGTGAAGGTCGCCGCGCCGGCGTGTCCCTGACCGGCGGGCGCGAGGGCGACCAGGCCGAGCAGGGCGCCGACCCAGCGCCACGGGGTGGCGGTGAAGACCGGTCCCGACGGGCGGAAGCCGTCGCCGGTGTCGGCCGAGAAGCGGCAGCGTGCACCCGCGCCGATGTCGATCCGCAGCCGGGCCCGCCCCTCGGTGGCGAGCCGGGGGTGTGCGGCGTCACGCTCGGCGTCCGCGACACCCTCGGCGAACCGGTGAACGAGGTGCACGGTCCCGTCCGTGCCCCGCTGGAGGCCGATCCAGCCGAACGCGTCCCCGAGGACCGCGAGTCCGGCCCGGGCCCCGGGCTCGTCGCTGTCGAGCCGCAGCTCCACCTCGACCCTGCAGGGCGTGCCGGGCAGCCGCTGGGTGAGCACGTTCGGCAACTTGCGCAGGTCGTGCGCGTCGGCCGAGCGGACGCAGGTCAGCCGCAGCCCGTCCCCCGAGTGCTGGGTGGCCCAGCCGTCGCCCGGGTTGGCGGTCCACTGCCACTGGCGTCCGTAGCGACCGCCGGGGAAGTCGTCGTCGGTGGCGGGCGCCGCCGGCGGCTGCGGCGGCAGCGCGGGCCGCTCGTGTACGGCGACGGGGGCGCCGTCGTCCCCGAGCACCGGCCAGCCGTCCGGGTCCCAGCGCATCGGCTGCAGGTGCACGACCCGGCCGTAGGCGCCGCGCTGCTGGAAGTGCAGGAACCAGTCCTCGCCGGACGGGGTGCGCACCCAGCCGCCCTGGTGGGGGCCGTTGACGTCGGTGTCCTTCTGCTCCAGGACGATCCGCTCCTCGTACGGCCCGAAGAAGCCGCGGGAGCGGAAGGCGCCCTGCCAGCCGGTCTCCACGCCGCCGGCGGGAGCGAGGATCCAGAACCAGCCGTCGTGCCGGTAGAGCTTGGGCCCTTCCAGGGTGAACCAGCCGGGGATGCGGTCGCCGTCGACGATCACCTTGCCCTCGTCGAGGAGTTCGGTGCCGTCGGGGTGCATGCGGTGGCCGGTGAGGCGGTTCTTGACGCCCGAGCGGGACTTGGCCCAGGCGTGGACCAGATACGCCTCGCCGGTCTCCTCGTCCCACAGTGGGCAGGGGTCGATCAGGCCCTTGCCGGGCTTCAGCAGGTGCGGACGGGTCCACGGGCCCCTGATCTGCGGGGCGTTGACCTGGAAGATGCCCTGGTCGGGGTCGCCCCAGAAGATCCAGAAGCGTTCGTCGTGATACCGGAGGGACGGGGCCCAGACACCGCAGTCGTGGCGGGGCTTCGCGAACTGTTCGGCCGGTTCGAGCCGTTCCAGTGCGTGGCCGACCAGGGTCCAGTGCACCAGGTCCCGGGAGTGCAGCAGCGGCAGGCCGGGGGTGCGGCCGAAGCTGGAGGCGGTCAGGTAGAAGTCGTCGCCGACCCGGACGACGTCCGGGTCGGACCAGTCCGCGTCGAGGATCGGGTTGCGGTAGGTCCGGGCGGTCACGGGCTCACCGCCTTGCGGACGAGGGCGGCCGCGGCGTCCCGCTCGAGACGGCCGTCGGCGACGACGGTGACGACCCGGCGCACGACGGTCTCGCCGGGCGGGACCGTCAGTCGCTCGTCGTACGCCAGTGAGGAGCCGACCCCCGGGTACTCCCCGGTGCGCACGAACCACGGGTCGCGGCGGGTCTGTTCGGTGGCGCCGGCGAAGACCAGCGTCCAGGTGCCGCCCCGGAGAGCGAGCCAGTCGGCGGGGCGGCCGTGGATCCGCTCCTCGCCCTCTTCCCCGGCCGTGAACACCTCCGGCGGGGCGGACTCCTTCCGGGCCCGCCAGAAGAAGCCGCCGTAGGCCGCTCCCGGGCGCCCGTTGGTCGCGGGGCTGCCGATCGACAACGGGATCCTGGTGACGTTGGTGAGGGAGAAGGTGAGGTCCAGCGCCCAGGCCTGGTCGGTGAGTTCGGTGGCCGCGACGGTACGGCGCTCACGCAGCAGCTCACCGCTCGCGGCCACCCAGCGCAGCTCCTCCACGAAGCCGTCCGGGTCGCGCAGCTGGAACGCGACGTGCCGCTGGGAGCCGTGGTTGTCGAGTTCGGTCGGGCCCTGGTCGCGGACGTAGGTGCGCCCGCCCCAGAAGTTGTACCCCTCGACGTCGGGAACGGCGACACCGACGCCGAGGTGGTGTGCGTGGTCGGCGGGGCTCAGCTCGGTGACCGCCGTACCGGTCAGGGTGGTGACGGGGTGCAGGTAGGGGCGCGGGGAGAGCCGGGCCGGCAGCTCGGGCCGGGTGACGTACCGGCCGACCGGCCGGCCCGCGACGCGCAGGACCGCGGTGTCGTTGCTGGTCATCGGGTGCTCACCTCGTCGGACAGATGGGCCCAGGGGGCGCCGAGCTCGGAGTAGAGGGAGAGGGTGTCGGCGGCGGCCGCGACGAGGCCGTCGATGCCGGGCACGACCCGGCGGTTCTCGTCGGGGATCCGGTGCCAGGCGCTGTCCGGCAGCGGTGCCGGGTCGGGGGACGTACGGATGGCCTCGACGACCTTCATGAAGGCACCGGTTTCGTCCGGCGGGACCAGCAGGTCCGCGCCGGTGGTGAGGTGAGCGACGAGGTTCTCCAGCAGGTCGGTGCGGCCGTGGTCGGACTCCTCCGGGCCGTGGCCCGCGCGCTGGAGCAGCACGCGGTCCTGCTTGTACCAGAAGGTGATCCGGCCGGTGCTGCCGTGCACCAGGACGTACGGCTCGTCCGCCTCCTCGGCGCACAGGGTCGCGGCGACGGTGACCGGGTGGCCCTGCGCGGTGGTGATCCGGACGCAGGAGGTGTCGTCGGACTCGATGGCGTTGGCCCGCAGCAGTTCAGTCTCGATGCCGGTGACGTCCTCGGCCCGGGTGCTGCCGCCCAGGGCGAGGGCGGTGGCGACAGCGTGGGCGAGCGGGTTGGTCAGCGCCCCGTCGATCACGTCCACGCCGTTCAGCCGCCGCTTGCCCGCCCAGGGCGCCCGCCGGAAGTAGTCCTCGTCCCGCACCCAGGCACCGGCCCCGCCGAGCCCGACCAGCCGGCCGATCGCGCCCTGGTCGATCAGCTCGCGGATGGCCGCCAGGGCGTGCGACCCCAGCGACTGGAAGCCGATCTGGCAGACGACACCGGCCGCGGCGACCCCGTCGGCCATCCGGCGAAACTCGGCGTAGGAGGGGGCGGGCGGCTTCTCCAGCAGGAGGTGCACGCCCCGCTCGGCCGCCGTGAGCGCGAGGTCGGTGTGGGTCGGGATGGGGGTGCAGATGACGGCGATCCGGGCGCCGGTGGAGTCCAGCAGGGCGCCGAAGTCGGCGGACTGCTCGGGGGTGCCCAGGTCGCCGAGCTCCTCCTCGGTCAGCGGCGTCAGCTCGCAGACGCCGGCCAGCCGCACGATGCCCTTCTTCTGCAGGCGGCGGATGTTCTCGACGTGCCAGCGGCCGTGCCCGCGGGCGCCGGCGAGGACGACGGGCAGGGGGGTGCTCAGGGGTGCGCTCATGGCGTCGATGATGCGACCGGTCACCGGATCCTCCCCGCCCCCGCGCCGCGGGCCACCGCCCGGTCGGCCGTCGCGGCGCTGTCGATCCGTCCGTGCAGGGCGGGGGTCCAGCCGACGTCGCCGGTCAGATCGCGCTCGCTGCCCGAGTTGTAGGCGTTGTGGATGGCGAGCAGGTCGACCGGGAAGCCGTTGAAGAGCGTGCCGCTCTGGTGCAGGGCGCTGCCGTTCCAGCTCTTGACCAGGTCGGCGACCTCCACGTGGCCGGGGGCGTGGAAGGCGTTGTTCTCGGCGTAGATCCTCGACTCGGTGGAGACGCCGAGGGAGTAGCGGTAGTCGTCGCCGGCGATCTCGTAACGGTTGTCGTAGACGTGCACCTGGCCGAAGCGGACCCGAGGGGCACGCTGGACGACCGACTCGAACGCGTTGTGGTGCAGGGTGACCCGCAGCTTGCCCCGGTCGCTCGTCGCCGTGTCGCTGTTGCCGATGAGCATCGCCTTGTCGTGTCCGGCGAACCGGCTCCAGGAGACCGTCACCAGGTCGGAACCGCCTGTGATGTCCAGCAGGCCGTCGTGGCGCAGGTAGTTGCGGGCGAAGTAGGTGGGTTCCTTCGCGTCGGGGTGGCCCTTGTCGCTCAGGGTCACGTGGTCCACCCACACATGGGTGGCTCCGGTCAGCCAGATGTTGTCGTAGGCCGTCTTCCAGTCGCCGAGGCCGCCGGTGTTGGGCTGCCAGACGGGGAAGCAGTCGTAGGCGTCGCGCACGTCGAGGTTGCGGATGATCACGTTGTCCGCGTTCCTCACCTGGAGGCTCGCGCCCTTCAGGACGGCCGAGTCGCCGAGTCCGACGATCGTGGTGTTCGAGCCGACGGGCAGCACGATCCGCTCGGCCTGCCGGGCGGCGGAGGCCTGGCGCGCCTCCTCCTGGGGGCCGCTGGGTTTGGCGGCGCCCCAGGTGCGGGGGTCGTACGCGGCGAGGTACTTCTTCAGTCCGTAGCCGCCGGTGGCGTAGTCGGAGCAGTCCAGAGGGTCGCCGTCGTCGTCGGTGTTGGCGTCGATGGTCCCGGCAATCCTGATGGTCTTCGGGGTGTCGCTGCCGCCGTCGAGGGCGCGGACCAGTCCGGCGCGGTCGGTGACGGTGAAGACGTGGGCGTCGTCGGCGGCGGCACCGCCGGTGGTGCCCGGGCCGTACGCGGCCCAGCCGTCGTTCGCCGGGAGGGTGTCGCGGCCGATGTCGCGGGTCTCGGCCTGGGCGGGGATGCTCAGGACCCCCAGCATCAGGCCCGCCAGTGCCACCTGAAGCGGTCTCATCCCTTCACCGCCCCCGCGCTGAAGCCGGTGATCAGCCACTTCTGGATGAAGGCGAACACGATCACGACCGGCACGGCCGCGATGATGCCGCCCGCGGCGAGCGCGCCCAGGTCGACGCTGTCGGCGCTCATCAGGGAGTTGAGGCCGACGGGGATCGTCTGCTTGTCCTGGTTGTTCAGGAACATCAGGGCGAACAGGAAGTGGTTCCAGGAGTGGACGAAGGCGAACGAGCCGACGGCGATCAGGCCGGGCCGCAGCAGCGGCAGCACCACGATCCGGAAGGCCGTCATGCGGTTGCAGCCGTCGACCCAGGCCGCCTCCTCGAGGGAGTACGGCACGTTCTTGATGAAGTTGCTGATCAGGATCATCGACAGCGGCAGCTGGAAGACTGTCTCGGCGAGGATGACACTGCCGAGCGAGTTGATCATCTTGAGCTCGGCGAAGATCTCGAACAGCGGCACCAGCAGCAGCGCGCCCGGTACGAACTGGGAGCACAGCAGCGCCAGCATGAACCCGCGCTTGATCTTGAAGTCGAACCGGGCGAGGGCGTAGCCGCCGGCCAGCGCGACCAGCGTCGTCATGAGCAGGGTGGCGACGCCGACGAGGACGCTGTTGGCGAAGTAGGTGCCGAAGCTGCGCTCCGTCCACACCTTCTCGAAGTGCTCGAAGGTGATCGGCCAGGGCACGAGCGAGGTCGAGCCGGCCGGGCGCAGCGAGAAGAGCAGGATCCAGTAGAAGGGGATGAGGGTGAAGAGCAGGTAGATGCCCAGGGGCAGGTAGATCTGCCAGCGCGGGGCCTCGTCCCAGGCGCGGTTCTTCTTGGCGGGCCGGGGCGGTTCGGGGGTGACGCGCACGGGAGCGGGCGCCGCCTTGGTGGCTTCCTTGACGCTCACTTGTTCTCGCCTCCGAACTTGCTCAGCCGCAGGTAGACCATCGAGCAGAAGAGCAGGATCACGAACGCCACGGTGGTCAGGGCCGACGCGTAGCCGAAGTTGTGGGCGTCGACGGACGTGTTGGCGATGTACAGCGGCAGGGTGGTCGTCTCGCCCGCGGGGCCGCCGCCGGTGAGGGTGTAGAGCAGGTCGACGTTGTTGAACTCCCAGACGGCCCGCAGCAGTGTCGACAGGATGATGGCGTCCTTCAGGTGGGGCAGCGTGATGTGCCAGAACTGCTTGAGGCGGCTGGCCCCGTCGACCTCGGCGGCCTCGTACAGGTCCTTGGAGACGGACTGGAGGTCGGCGAGGATGAGGATCGCGAAGAACGGCACCCCGCGCCACAGGTCGGCCACGACCGCCGCCGGGAACACCGTGGAGGTGTCCGACAGCCAGCTCGTGCCGTAGGAGCCGATGCCCATGTCGGCGAGGTAACGGGTGATGCCCGTCTGGGAGTTGTAGAGCAGCACCCAGATCGCGGAGGTCAGCACGCCGGAGACGGCCCACGGGGAGAAGACCACGGCACGGCCCAGGCCCCGGCCCACGAAGGTCTGGTTGACGATGAGCGCCAGCGCGAGACCGAACAGCAGCTGGAGGCCGACCTCGACGAAGACCCACTTGGCGCTGAAGACCAGCGTGTCCCAGAAGACGGGGTCCTTCGTGAAGGCGTGGACGAAGTTGTCGAAGCCCGCGTAGCCGTTCCGCCACGGCTTGGTGGGGTTGTAGTTCTGCAGGCTGTAGTAGAAGACGCTGATGACCGGGTAGGCGATGAAGCCCAGCATGAGCAGGGCGGCCGGCGCGATCAGCAGGTACGGGAGCCTGCGCGGTGTGGCGGAGGCACGGCGCCGCCGGGGTGGCGCGGGCGGTTTCGCCACGGCTGCGGCTTGGGCCATGACAGGGTCTCCGATCTGGGTACGTCTCGGTGCGGCTTGCTCGCGTGGTGCAGGAAGCGCTTTCTCGGTATGCGGAGGTCGGCCCCTGTTCGCGGTACGGGGCGCCTCTTGCTGTAGTGCGGCGGGTGCGGGTCCGGTGGGGCTTGTCGCGCAGTTCCCCGCACCCCTGGGTGGGACCGGTCAACCGGCGTAGGGATCCGGGGCCTTGCCGGGCCTTGCCAAGAACTCGAAGTCGCAGCCGGTGTCGGCCTGGGTGATCTGGTCGTTGTACAGGGCGCCGTAGCCGCGCTCGTAACGGGTGGGCGGTGGCGTCCACTCCGCCCGGCGGCGCTCCAACTCCTCGTCGTCGACGTGCAGATGGAGCGAGCGCGCTTCGACGTCGAGGGTGACGGAGTCCCCGGTGCGGACCAGGGCGAGCGGTCCGCCGATGTACGACTCGGGGGCGACGTGCAACACGCACGCGCCGTAACTGGTGCCGCTCATCCGGGCGTCGGAGATCCGGACCATGTCACGGACGCCCTGCTTCAGCAGGTAGTCGGGCAGCGGCAGCATCCCGTACTCGGGCATGCCCGGACCGCCCTTCGGACCGGCGCCCCGCAGCACGAGCACATGCTCGGGAGTGATGCCGAGCGAGGGGTCGTTGATGGTGCGCTGCATGGTCTTGTAGTCGTCGAAGACGACGGCCGGACCGGTGTGCTTGAGCAGGTGCCGCTCGGCGGCGATGTGCTTGATGACGGCACCGTCCGGGCAGAGGTTGCCGCGCAGCACGGCGACCCCGCCCTCCTGCGCGACCGGGTTGTCCCGGGTCCGGATGACGTCGTCGTTGTGGACGACGGCGCTCTCGATCTGCTCCCCCAGGGTTCCGTTGACGGTGGGCCGGTCCAGGTGCAGCAGGTCGGTGATACGGGAGTGGAAGGCGGGCAGACCACCGGCGAAGTAGAAGTCCTCCATGAGGTACGTCTGTCCGCCGGGCCGGACATTGGCGAGCACCGGTACGGTGCGGGCGATGCGGTCGAAGTCGTCGAGGGTGAGTTCGACCTGGCAGCGCCCTGCCAGCGCGATCAGGTGGATGACGGCGTTGGTGGAGCCGCCGAGCCCGAGCACCGTGGTGACGGCGTCCTCGAAGGCCTCGCGGGTGAGAATCCGGGACGGCTTGAGCGCGGTCCAGGCGAGGTCCACGGCGCGGCGCCCGGAGGCGGCGGCCATCCGCTCGTGCCCGGAGTCGACGGCCGGGATCGAGGAGGCGCCCGGCAGCGTCATGCCGAGGGCTTCCGCTGCCGCGGTCATCGTCGACGCGGTCCCCATGGTCATGCAGTGACCGGGAGATCGCGCCAGCCCGCCCTGCAGATCCCGCAGTTCACAGTCGGTCAGATTGCCCGCGCGGTGCTCGTCCCAGTACTTCCACATGTCGGTGCCGGACCCGAGGGTCTCGCCGCGCCAGTGCCCCGGGAGCATCGGCCCGGCGGGGACGAAGATCGACGGCACATCGGCCGAGGCCGCGCCCATGAGCAGCGCCGGCGTCGACTTGTCGCAGCCTCCGAGCAGCACCGCCGCGTCGATCGGATACGACCGCAGCAGCTCCTCCGTCTCCATCGCGAGCAGGTTGCGGTAGAGCATCGGGGTCGGCTTCTGGTACGTCTCGGAGAGCGTGGCGACCGGGAACTCCAACGGGAAGCCGCCGGCCTGCCACACTCCCCGCTTGACCGCCTCGGCGCGCTCGCGCAGATGGACATGGCAGGGGTTGATGTCGGACCAGGTGTTCAGGACGGCGATCACCGGGCGGCCCCGGTACTCCTCGGCCTCGTAACCGAGCTGGCGCATACGGGCGTTGTGCGACCAGGTGCGCAGCTGGCCCTCGACGCCGTACCACTGGTGGCTCCTGAGGTCCTCGGGACGCTTCGGGCCGGTCATATCGACCACCCGGCGGCGATGGCGGCGACCTCGGCCCGCTCGCTCTCCGGCAGCGGCCTGCTCGGCGGGCGGACCTCGCGGCGGCACAGTCCGAGGGAGGCGAGGGCCTCCTTGACGACGGTGACGTTGTTGGCGGAGCCGCTGTCCGCGCGCAGTTCCTCGAAGCGGCGGATCTGCTCCCAGACCTTCATGGCGGCCGGGTAGTCGCCGGAGCGCAGCGCCTCGATCATGTTCAGGGAGACGGCCGGGGCGACGTTGACCAGCCCGGAGGTGAAGCCGGTGGCGCCCGCGGAGAAGTAGGAGGGGGCGTACGGCTCGGCGAGCCCCGCCACCCATACGAACCGTTCGAGGCCCGCGTCCCGGGCGAAGGCCGCGAACCTGGCGGCGTCCGGCACGGCGTACTTCACGCCGATGACGTTCGGGCAGTGGTCGGCGAGTTCGGCGAGCCGGGCCCCGGTGAGCTGCGGGTTGCGGATGTACGGGACGACGCCCAACTCGGGCACGGCCTCGGCGACGGCGCGGTGGTAGTCGACCCAGCCGGCCTGCGAGACGTAGGGGTGGACGGGCTGGTGGACCATCACCATCTGGGCGCCGAGCTCGCGGGCGTGCCGGGCGGAGGCGACGGCGGTCGGGACATCGTGCCCGACCCCGACCAGGACGGCGGCCCGGTCCCCGGTCTCGTCGATGGTCAGCTCGGTGACGAGCCGGCGCTCTTCGGGGGTCAGGGCGTAGAACTCGCCGGTGTTCCCGTTGGGAGTGAGGGTCGTGATGCCGCCGTCGAGCAGACGGCGCAGCAGGGCCCGGTAGGTGTCCTGTTCGACGGAGCCGTCCTCGGCGAACGGGGTCACCGGGATCGCCACCACGTCGGCCAGGGCCGCCCGCTGGGTCTCGAACGCCACGCTGCTCATTCCTGACCTTCCTGTTCCAGTCCTGCCTCGGGGAACGCGCGCCGCACGAAGGACGCGATGTGGGAGTGGAGGGCGCGGGCCGCGCCGTCGGCGTCGCCGTCGAGGGCGAGCCGGAGGATCTCGCGGTGCTCGCCGGCCTCCCGCTCCCAGGAGGGCGAGGCGGCCCAGGCGACGGCGGAGACCAGGGCGGCCTGGTCGCGGACCTCGTCGAGCATCCGGCCGAGCAGCGGGTTGCCGCACGGCAGGTACAGGGCGCGGTGGAACTCCCGGTTGGCGAGGGAGCGTTCGGCGGTGTCGGTGGCCTCGTCGGCCCTGGTCAGCGCGGAACGGGCGGCGTCCAGGGAGGCACCGCGCTGGACCGCGCGCTTCAGTGCCTCGGGTTCCAGCAGCAGCCGCACGTCGTAGACCTCGCGCGCCATGTCCGCGTCCACCATGCGCACCGTGACGCCCTTGTACTGGCTCATCACGACCAGTCCGGTACCGGCGAGGGTCTTGAGCGCCTCGCGCACGGGGGTCTTCGACACCCCGAACTGCGCGGCCAGCTCGGTCTCGACCAGGGCCTGGCCCGGCGTCAACTGCCCGGTGAGGATGCGGTGTTTGATCCCCTCCAGCACGTACTGCGTGCGGGAGGGGATCGGCGTGGGCACAGAGGTCATGCGCGCCTCTCGGATCTCGCGTATCGCGTCTCATATATGACGTACGAAGTACGACGCGATGACGGTAGGAGGGCGCGCGGGGTTCGTCAATGCTTTCGGCCAAGGAAGTAGCAATCGCTTTCTACAACCTGGGCGTCCACCCCGGCTGCCGCCCGCTCAGCCCCACCGCCCGGTCCAGCAGCGCGGCGTCCGCCCCGACGTCCACGACGGGGCCGAAGATCTCGCCGCGGCCGGGGTCGTCGGCCGCTGCCGCGAGGAAGTCGTGGCAGGCCTGGAGCGCGGCGGGGTCGGGGGCGTAGGACTGGCCGGTCGCCCGGGCCAGGTCCCAGCCGTGGATCACCAGCTCGTCGATGGCGACCAGACCCGCGATCTCGCCGGGGAGGTCCACGCTTCCGGCGCGGGTCATGCCGGTCCAGGCGGCCGGATCCCGCCAGGCCTCGGCCATCTCGCCGAGCGCCTTGGGCAACTCCTCGCGCCAGCCGTGCCCGAGCTCGGGCACGGTGGAGCCCGGACGGGTGTCGGTGGTGACGCCCAGGTCCTTACGGCCGGCGTCGCGGAAGGCGATGGCCAGCCCGGCCAGGTGGGCCAGCACGTTGCGCACCGCGTACTTCGGGCAAGGCGTCGGGGCCGCCAGCTGTTCGTCGGTGACGCCTTCGGCCAAGTGCGCCACGACCGCCGCCTGCGGTCCGAGGTCGAGGGTAGGGGTCGTGTCGGTCATCGGCTGCTCCTCGTGGTTCCGTTCCTGGGTGGTAGACCGGCTCCGGCCCCGGAACTCATCGCGTCGCCGGAATCGTGGCCCATGGTCGGCCGACCTAAAATGAACATAGGGGTTATTTCAGGCATCTTCAGTGACGGGTGGTGCGCGATGACACAGGACGTCGGGCTGAGACTGCATCTGGAGTGCGAGCTGGCGGATGAGCCCGTGCGCGTGTTCCGGGAGCTGACCGACCCCAAGGAAGTGGCCCGCTGGTGGGGCCCTGACGGGTTCAGCACCCCGAGTGTGGAGATCGACCTCCGCCCCGGCGGCGCCTACCGGATCGCGATGCAGCCCCCGGAAGGCGAGCTGTTCTACCTGGTGGGCGAGTACATCGACGTCCATCCCCCGGTAGGCCTGTCGTACACCTTCCGCTGGGAGGATCCCGATCCCGACGACCGGGAGACGGTGGTGACGCTGTCGCTGTACGACACCGACGTCAGACAGTCTCATCTCACCCTCGACCAGGGCGACTTCGCCACTGAGCGGCGGCGGGCCCTCCACGAGGAGGGCTGGGTTCAGGGCCTCGGCAAGCTCGGGGAGATGCTCGCCATACAGTGGGACTGATCGGACTGATCATCCCGACGGGAACTAAGGCACTCTCCCGATCCCTCGGCGCCATCCTTAGTCCCACGATGGCCAGGCATGACGACCAAGACGACCTGGCCTCTCCTGCCCGTACTGCACGACCGCGAAGCGGGCCTCTGCCTCGCCGCGGTGGTGGTCTCCGGCTTCGGCACCTCTGCCCTGTGGCTGGCGTCCGGCGTGTGGGTGAAGGACCTCACCGGCTCGGACGGCCTGGCCGCGCTGTGCATGCTCGCCATGTGGCTGCCGGCCCTGGCAGGTCCACTGCTGGGCACCGTCGCGGACCGCCGGCGCCGCAAGCCGGTGCTGATCGGCGTGAACGTGCTCCTCGCCGCCCTCCTGCTCACCCTCGTGGGTGTCGACGCGCCGGGCGAGCTGTGGCTGCTGTACGCGGTGCTGTTCGTGTACGGCGCGGCGGGCGTCGTCCATGACGCGGCCGAGTCGGCGCTCGTCGCGACCGCCGTCGGCCCGGAGCTGCTGGGCGACTTCAACGGCCTGCGGATGACGGCCACCGAGGGCATGAAGCTCCTGGCCCCGCTGGCGGGCGCGGGCCTCTACGCCGCGTACGGCGGTGCGAGGGTCGCCATGCTGGACGCGGCTACGTTCGTGCTGGCCACGGGGCTGTACGCACTGCTGCGCGTACAGGAGGAGACGCCCGCGCCGCCCTCGGGCAACCGCCGGGAACAGACGGCCGAGGGCGCCCGTCACCTGTGGGGGCACCCGGGCTTGCGTCCCCTGGTCGTGGCGGGCGGCGCCACCATGCTGTTCGCCGGCCTGAACGGGGCGCTGGTCTACGCCGTGGTCGACGACCTCGGGCACTCCCCCGCGTACGCCGGTGTGCTGTACGCCGTTCAGGGTGCCGGGTCGGTGGTGGCCGGTCTGCTGTCCGGCCCCGCCCTGCGGCGGCTGGGCGCGCGACGCTTCGCGGCGTACGGCATCGCGCTGCTGGCCGTCGCGGTGGCCCTGCGGGCGGTGCCGTCCGACCTGCCCGCGCTGGTGTGCAGCGCGGCGATCGGCGCGGGCCTGCCCGCGGTGCTGATCGCCACGCTGACCTCGGTGCAGCGCGAGACACCGGGCCCGCTGCTGGGGCGGGTCACCGCCACGGCCCACACCCTGGTGTACACGCCGAACGTGCTCGGGCTGGCCGCCGGGGCGGCGCTGGTCGAGCTGGTGAGCCACCGGCTGGTTCTGGTGGCCCTGGGCGCGGCCCTGCTGGTGACGGCGGCCCCGCTGTTTCAGCGCCCGTCGAGGGCCGGGGCGGCCTTCGACCGGTGAGGGCGCCCCGTCGCATCGGCCCCCGAGGGCCGAAACATCCCCGACCCGCCGAGCGGCGGCCGGCCGGGCTGCTCGGGCAGGCGCCCCACTGCCCCAGCACCCGACGGAAGCCGAGCGCCCCCGACCAGTGACACCACACCCCGCCACATCAGCACCCTGCAAGAGCCCGGACCGCCTCCGCCCGGCGAAGGCGGCCCGCCACCTCAGCGCCCGGCCAGCGCCGAGCGGACCGTCTCCAAGTCGTCGTCGGACGCCAGCCCGGCGTGGTACAGCCGCAGTTCCGTGGCGCCGAGCCGCTGTGCCTCGGCCGCGTCGGCGGCGAGGGTGCCGGGGTTGCCGCCCATGCCGGAGACGACGGGGAAGTTGGCGGCGATGACGGCGCCCTCCTTGCCCTGCCGCGCGAACGGCGTCAGCGTGCCGGTGCCGCCCGCGCAGGGCACGACCACACCGTCCGCCACGGACAGGATGTGCGCCGGGTCGACGCCGGGGTTGGCGCCGACGTGGTAGGACACCGGGTCCGCGTGCAGCAGCACCTGGAAGTCGCCGGGGGCGGCGGCCCGGACCGCCGCGACGGCCTCCTCCTGGAGCGTGCGGGCGGTTGCCTCGCGGTACGCGCGCGTGGTGTTCGCGAGCGTCTCGCCGAGGAGCTTCTCGATACCCGGCCAGCCCCCGTCCGAGGGCGCGCCCTGCCACACCGGCTCCAGCGCGGTCCGTACGGCGGCCGCCAGCTCGTCGGCGTCCAGGCCGTGCCGGCCGTAGCCCTCCCGGCAGGACGTGCAGAAGCAGAGCGCCATCAGGTACTGCCCGGCGTCCCCGAGGCCGACGCCGCCGGTCTTGTCGTGGGCGTGCAGGTGTTCCAGGCCGTACCAGCCGAGGGACTCCAGCTCGGTGCCGCGCGCCCCGGGCCGGACGGCCGCCTCCGCCGCCAGGTCGATCAGGTACGCGCGCGTGGCCGGCTGGGCGATGCACGGCGCCCACGGGTAGCGGTCGCCGTAGGCGTTGACGACCGAGGTGCCGGGGTGCTCGGCGCCCAGCCGGGAGTTGTGCGCGAGGACGACCCAGGTGTGCACCTCCAGACCGGCTTCGGTGAGCGCGGCGGCGGCCTCGCCGAAGGCGTCCCCGGGGGCCCAGCCGCCGGCCGGGTAGGGGCGCAGCTCCCGCCCGTCCCAGCGGTCGCCCGCCGGGTACAGCACGGCGGCGTGCTCGGCGGTGACGATGCGGTGGCGCGGGTGGCGGGGCGTGAGCGCGCGGGTGGAGTGGTAGGCGGCGGCGAGCGTCACCTGTTCCACGCCGAGAGCGGCGATCCGCGCGGGCGCCCCCGGGTCCCCGTTGACGTCCCAGGGGTAGACGAATGCCGACGCCTTCACTTGGCCTCCTCCAGCAGCGCGTAACCGCGTTCGATCAGTTCGGCGAGCTGCTTGACATGATCCCCGGTCGGCTCGTGCAGCGGCGGCCGCACCTCGCCCACGTCGAGCCCGCGCAGCCGTACACCGGCCTTGACGAGGGCGACGGCGTAGCCGCGGCCCTGGGCGCGCAGTTCGACGAAGGGGCGGAAGAAGCCGTCCAGCAGCTTCTCGACGGTCGGCTCGTCGCCGGTCCTGAGGGCCTGGTGGAAGGCGAGGGCGAGCTCGGGCGCGAAGCAGAACACGGCGGAGGAGTAGAGCGTGACGCCGAGGGCGCGGTAGGCGAGCTGGGTCTGTTCGGCGGTCGGCAGGCCGTTGAAGTAGAGGAAGTCGCCCGGGACCTCGGAGCGTACGGCGCTGACGATCCGCTGCATCAGATCGAGGTCGCCGAGCCCGTCCTTGAGGCCGATGATTCCGTCCGTGCGGGCCAGTTCGACGACGGTCTCCGGGGTGAAGACAGCGTTGTCGCGCTGGTAGACGACGACGGGCAGGGAGGTCGCGGCGGCCACCTCCCGGTAGTGCCGCAGCAGCCCCTCCTGCCCGGCGACGACGAGGTAGGGCGGCATGGCGAGCAGCCCGTCCGCCCCGGCGGCCTCGGCGAGGCGGGCGTAGCGCACGGCGAGCGCGGTGCCGTACCCGGCGCCCGCGACGACCGGCACGCGCCCTTCGGCCGCCTCGACGGCCGCCCGCACGCAGCTCTCGAACTCCTCGGGCGTGAGCGCGTGGAACTCGCCGGTGCCGCAGCAGGCGAACACGGCGGCGGCCCCGGCCTCGACCCCGCGTCGTACGTGCGTGCGGTAGGTGTCGAGGTCCACGGAGCCGTCGGGACCGTAGGCGGTGACCGGGAAGAACAGCGGTCCGCTGGGGATGTTGAGTCGGGCGGCGAGAGGGGCTGACGTCACGAGCTCTCCCGGTTCCATATTCATGATTGCCGTCTATATTTCTGAACGACCCCACGCTAAGGCGCCGCCTCGCCGCCGGTCAAGCGCGCGAACCCGCGACACACCTGCGGATTCGCCACTTCCGCGACACACTTGACGCGCTCCGCCTCGCCTTCATAGCGTGTCCACGCATATGAATGCCGTGCGCTCATGTGCACAATGGCCGATTCAAGGAGAACCGAGGATGCCCGCTCCCCGCACCGTTCTGCTCACCGGCGCCGCCGGCGGCCTCGGCACCCTCATGCGGGACCGGCTCCCGGACTACGGCTACGAGCTGCGCCTGCTCGACATGCGCCCCGTCGAGGGCGAGCCGGGCGCGATCGTCGCCGACCTCGCCGACCGGGACGCCCTGCGCGAGGCGGTCCGGGGCGTCGACGCGATCATCCACCTCGCGGGCATCTCCCTGGAAGCCCCCTTCGAGAAGATCGTCAAGGCGAACATCGAGGGCACGTACCACCTCTACGAGGCCGCCCGCGAGGAGGGCGTCGGCCGGATCGTCTTCGCCTCCTCCAACCACGCCGTCGGCTACACCCCGCGCCCCGAGGGCGACGCCCCTCACGATCCGGGAGCGCTCATCCCGATCGACACCCCGCGCCGCCCGGACACCTTCTACGGCCTGTCCAAGTGCTTCGGCGAGGACCTCGCCCAGCTCTACTGGGACAAGCACGGCCTGGAGACGGTCTCGGTGCGGATCGGCTCCTGCTTCCCCGAGCCGACCAGTGTCCGCATGCTCTCCGTGTGGATGAGCCCCGCCGACGGCGCCCGCCTCTTCCACGCGGCCCTGACCGCCGAGCACGTCGGCCACACCGTCGTCCACGGCTCCTCCGCCAACACCCGGCTCTGGTGGGACCTGACCTCGGCCCGGGCACTCGGCTACGAGCCGCAGGACGACTCCGAGCCGTTCGCCGGGAAGCTCATCGCCGAGCAGGGCGAGCTGGAGCCGGGGAACGAGGCGCACGCCTACCTGGGCGGCCAGTTCGTGACGGACCCGCCGATCTGGCCGTACTGACCGGATCAGAGTCGTGGCGCCCGGGCGGGCGGGCAGAGAACGGGCCCGCCCGCTCGGGCATTCGGGCACGGCCCGGAAACAGTCGGGCAGCGCCGCCAGGGGCGCGGGGAACTGCGCCACCAGCCACAACGCACCCGCGGACGGCCCCGGCCTCCCCGCGGCACTCCGCACACCCGCACGACCGAACGGGCACACACGGGCAGGATCACGCCCGCAACAGACCTGGCCACCGCGGAACACCCGCTGTAGAACTTCCCCCAAGGCCCGTCCGAGGGCCCGAACGGGCAGCACAGCAGGAAGGCGGGTGACGACGATGCACAGGACCGCGGAAGAACGCCGGCGCGAGATCGTGCTGGCCGCACGGCGGGACGGCTCGGTCGACGTCACCGCCCTCGCCACCGAGCTGGATGTGGCCAAGGAGACCGTACGAAGGGACCTGCGCGTCCTGGAGGACCACGGCCTGCTCCGCCGCACCCATGGCGGCGCCTACCCCGTGGAGAGCGCCGGGTTCGAGACGACGCTCGCCTTCCGCGCCACCAGCCACGTCCCCGAGAAGCGGCGCATCGCCACCGCCGCCGCCGAACTGCTCGGCGACGCCGAGACCGTCTTCGTCGACGAGGGCTTCACCCCACAGCTCATCGCCGAAGCACTCCCCCGGGACCGGCCGCTGACCGTGGTCACCGCGTCCCTGCCGGTCGCGGGCGCGCTGGCCGAGACCGACACCGTGTCCGTCCTGCTGCTGGGCGGCCGCGTCCGCTCCGGCACCCTCGCCACCGTCGACCACTGGACGACCAAGATGCTGGCCGGGTTCGTCGTCGACCTGGCGTTCATCGGCGCCAACGGCATCTCCCGCGAACACGGCCTCACCACCCCCGACCCGGCCGTCAGCGAGGTCAAGACCCAGGCGATCCGGGCCGCCCGCCGCACGGTGTTCGCGGGCGTGCACACCAAGTTCGGAGCCGTCAGCTTCTGCCGGTTCGCCGAGGTCGGCGCGCTGGAGACGATCGTGACGAGCACCCTGCTGCCGACGGCCGAGGCCCATCGCTACTCACTGCTCGGACCGCAGGTCATCCGCGTCTGACGCACCCACCCCCCATTCCCCAGGGCGCAGCCACGCCCTGCCATGCCCCTTATCTCCCCATACATCCAGGAGCGATCCATGCGAACCCAGAGCCGACGACGGCCACCGCGAGCCACGCTCGCCATGGCCGCCGCAGGGACGCTGCTCGCCCCGCTGCTCTCCGGCTGCTGGGTCGGCGCGGGCGGGGCCGGATCCGGCGGCGACGCCATCAACGTCCTGATGGTCAACAACCCCCAGATGGTCGAGCTGCAGAAGCTGACCCGTGCCCACTTCACCAAGGAGACGGGCATCAAGGTCAACTTCACCGTCCTGCCCGAGAACGACGTCCGCGACAAGATCAGCCAGGACTTCGCCAACCAGGCCGGCCAGTACGACGTCGCCACGCTGTCCAACTACGAGATACCGATCTACGCCCGCAACGGCTGGCTGCACGAGATGAACTCGTACGTCGCCAAGGACCCGGCGTACGACGAGCAGGACGTCCTGAAGCCGATGCGCCAGTCCCTCTCCGGGGACGACGGCAAGCTCTACGGCCAGCCCTTCTACGGCGAGTCCTCGTTCCTGATGTACCGCAAGGACGTGTTCGAGAAGAAGGGGCTGACGATGCCCGCGCACCCCACCTGGCAGCAGGTGGCGGACCTCGCGGCGCGGGCGGACGGCGCCGAACCGGGCATGAAGGGCATCTGCCTGCGCGGCCTGCCCGGCTGGGGCGAGGTGATGGCCCCCCTGACCACCGTCGTGAACACCTTCGGCGGCACCTGGTTCGACAAGAACTGGAAGGCGCGGCTCGACTCCCCGGCTTTCGAGAAGGCGACGAAGTTCTATGTCGACCTGGTACGCGAACACGGCGAGTCCGGCGCCGCCCAGTCCGGCTTCGCCGAGTGCCTGAACAACATGACCCAGGGCAAGGTCGCCATGTGGTACGACGCCACTTCCGCGGCCGGATCCCTGGAGGCGGCGAACTCCCCGGTCAAGGGCAAGGTCGGCTACGCCCCCGCCCCCGTCGAGAAGACCGGCTCCTCCGGCTGGCTCTACACCTGGGCCTGGGGCATCCAGAACGCCTCCCGCAACACCGACAAGGCCTGGAAGTTCGTCTCCTGGGCGTCCGGCAAGGGCTACGAGGAACTGGTCGGCAACCAGATCGGCTGGTCGAACGTGCCGGCCGGCAAGCGGGCGTCGACCTACACCAACGCCGACTACCGCAAGGAGGCCGCCGCCTTCCAGGAGATGACCAAGGAGGCCATCGAGAAGGCCCGGCCGAACGACCCCGGCGTGCAGCCCCGGCCCGCGCCCGGCATCCAGTTCGTCGGCATCCCCGAGTTCACCGACCTCGGCACCAAGGTCTCCCAGGAGATCAGCGCGGCCATCGCCGGACGCCAGTCCGTCGAGTCGGCCCTGAAGAAGTCACAGGCGCTCGCCGAGAAGATCTCCGAGGAGTACGAGGGACGATGACAGCGATGACGACGGCCCCCGTGGCCACGACCCCCGCGCCCGCGACACGCCCACCCTCCGCCCGGCTGCGCGCCTGGGCGACCCGGGCCCCGCTGCTCCCCGCCCTGATCTTCATGATCGTCGTCACCCAGCTGCCCTTCGTGGCCACGCTGGTGATCTCCTTCTTCGACTGGAACTCCCTCTATCCCGACGCCCGTCACTTCACCGGCCTCGACAACTACCAGGAGGTCCTCACCGACGCGGACCTGCGCCACTCGGTGTGGACGACCGTGCTGCTGACGGTCGCGGTGGTCCTGGCCAGCCTGGTGCTGGGACTCGTCCTCGCCCTGTTGCTGGACCGGAGGTTCCGGGGCCGCGGCTTCGTCCGCACTCTGCTGATCGCCCCGTTCCTGGTGGTGCCGGTGGCGGCGGCACTGCTCTGGAAGCATGTGCTCTACAACCCTGAATACGGTCTTCTCAATGGGTTGTTGCACTATGTGGGCGGCCCACAGCCGGACTGGATCTCCAAGACCCCCCTGCTCGCGGTCGAGGCCTCGCTCGTCTGGCAGTGGACGCCGTTCATGATGCTGATCCTGCTCGCCGGGCTGCAGAGCCGTGACCAGGAGCAGATCGAGGCGGCCCGGGTCGACGGCGCGAGCGACTGGCAGATCTTCGTCCATCTGACGCTCCCGCATCTGCGCCGCTACCTCGAACTGGGCGCTCTGCTGGGCTCGATCTACATCGTCCAGAACTTCGACGCGGTCTTCACGATCACGTCCGGCGGCCTGGGCACCGCCAACCTCCCCTACACCGTCTACCAGAGCTTCTACCAGGCCCACGAGAACGGCCTCGCCTCGGCCGCCGGCGTCCTGGTCGTCATCGGCTCGATCGTGATCGCGACCTTCGCCCTGCGCGTCGTGTCGTCCCTGTTCCGTGAGGAGGTGTCCCGCGCATGAGCACGACCGCACCGCGTGTCCGCCGGGTCCGTGGCAAGGGTGCGGGCCTGGGCCTGCTGGCCTGGCTGCTCGGCATCGCGTTCTTCCTGCCCATCGCGTGGATGGCCCTGACGTCCTTCCACTCGGAAGCCGACGCGGCGACCAACCCGCCGTCCTTCGCGGCGGCCCTGACCCTGGACGGCTACCGCGAGTTCTTCGGCGCGGGCGGCGGCGCCAGCCCATGGCCTGCCCTGATCAACTCGACGGTCGCGTCCGTGGCGTCGACGCTGCTCGTCCTCGCCCTGGCCCTGCCGGCGGCCTACGCGCTGTCGATCAACCGCGTCCGCAAGTGGACCGATGTCCTGTTCTTCTTCCTGTCGACGAAGATGCTGCCGGTCGTGGCGGGCCTGCTCCCGATCTACCTCTTCGCCAAGAACGCCGGGATGCTCGACAACATCTGGCTGCTGGTCATCCTCTACACCTCCATGAACCTGCCGATCGCGGTGTGGATGATGCAGTCGTTCCTCGCCGAGATCCCTGTCGCGGTGATCGAGGCGGCGCGGGTCGACGGGGCCAGACTGCCGACGGTCCTCACTCGCGTGGTCGCCCCGATGGCACTGCCCGGCATCGCGGCGACCGCCCTGATCTGCTTCATCTTCAGCTGGAACGAACTGCTCTTCGCACGGGTGCTGACCGGCGTCGTCGCCGAGACCGCCCCCGTCTTCCTGACCGGCTTCATCACCAGCCAGGGCCTGTTCCTGGCGAAGGTGTGCGCCGCGTCGCTCGTCATCTCCCTGCCGGTGCTCGCCGCGGGGTTCGCCGCCCAGGACAAGCTGGTCCAGGGCCTGTCGTTGGGAGCCGTGAAATGAAGGCCGCCGTCATCGAGTCCGTGGGCAAGGCCGTCGTCGCCGAGGTCCCGGACCCGACGCCAGGGCCGCGGCAGGTCGTCGTGGAGGTCGCGGCCTGCGGGCTGTGCGGCACCGACCTGCACATCCTCCAGGGCGAGTTCGCCCCGAAGCTGCCGATCGTGCCCGGGCACGAGTTCGCCGGCGAGGTGGTCGGGGTGGGTGCCCAGGTCACAGAGGTGTCGGTGGGCGACCGGGTCGCGGTGGACCCGTCCCTCTACTGCTACGAGTGCCGCTACTGCCGCACCGGCCACAACAACCTCTGCGAACGCTGGGCGGCGATCGGCGTCACGACGGCCGGCGGCGCGGCACAGTACGCGGTCGCCCCGGTGGCGAACTGCGTGAAACTCCCCGAGCACGTCCGCACCGAGGACGCGGCGCTGGTGGAGCCGCTGTCCTGCGCGGTACGCGGCTACGACGTGCTCCGATCCCGCCTCGGCGCCCACGTCCTGATCTACGGCTCGGGCACCATGGGCCTGATGATGCTGGAGCTGGCCAAGCGCACGGGCGCGGCGAGCGTGGACGTCGTCGACGTGAACCCGGCCCGCCTGGAGACCGCCCAGCGCCTCGGCGTCTCGGCGGCCGCCGCAAACCCGGACGAACTGGACCGCCCGCAGGGCTGGGACCTGGTCGTCGACGCCACCGGCAACGCGGCGGCGATCCAGGACGGTCTGGACCGGGTGGCGAAGGCGGGAACGTTCCTGCAGTTCGGTGTGGCCGACTACGCGACACGCGTGACGATCGACCCGTACCGCATCTACAACCAGGAGATCACCATCACGGGCTCGATGGCGGTACTGCACAGCTTCGAACGGGCGGCGGAGCTCTTCGCGAACGGCGTCCTGGACCCGGACGTCTTCATCAGCGACCGCATTCCGCTGGAGCGCTACCCGCAGGCCCTGGAGCAGTTCGCGGCCGGGGTCGGCCGGAAGATCGTGGTGGTGCCGTAGGGAGCCGGAGGCGGGGAAACACACGTGGGGTGCGGCCCCCTCTCACCGCACCCCACGTGTTCCCCGCGTCCCCCGCGTCACAGCGGTTGCGCAAGATCCTTCTCCGCCAGTCTTGTGCAGCCGGGCCGCCGGGGGGAACCTCCGCCCGATGCCGATCTCCGACGGATTGATAGCCGAACGGCTGTCAATCGGGGAGGGCGAAAATCGCTGGGGCAGTCCGCCCCGGCCCTCTACGCTCACGGCATGCCGCGCCCTCATGGATTCAGCTACGAGCAGCACGCCGGCGGAACCGTCCTCATCACCCACCACGGCCGCCCCGCCACCACCCTGAACGGCGCCCGGGCCGCGCGGTTCCTGGCCGAGGTCGAGGCCTTTGACCCCCAGCTCGTCATGGCCCGCTGGACCGGCAACTACAAGCGGGGCAACGAACGCACGGCGCGCGATCACCCCCGCAACCGGCGCTGACCCGATTGGGCGCATGGTAAGGGAACGGTAAAACCGCCTCGCTCGTTCACGGGGCATGACAGCTATGACCCCTGGCTCGAACATCCCCCTGTCCGCCGCCCGCGTGACGGTGGACGTCGCCGCTCCCGTGCGGCTCGACGTATCGGGCCTGCTGCTCACCGCCGACGGCAAGGTGCGCTCCGACGACGACTTCATCTTCTACAACCAGCCGTCGGGCCCGGGCGTGACGTACCGCTCCGGCGGCGGCACCTCGCCCGACGCGATCACGGTGGACACGACGGCCGTGCCCCCGGGCATCGAGAAGATCGTCGTGACGGCGAGCCCGGACGCCGCGGGCCAGACCTTCCAGGGCATCGAACCGACGGCCACGATCCGCGGCGCGGACGACGGCTCCGTCCTCGCCACGTTCACGCCGCCGCAGCTCGGCGCCGAGACGGCCCTGGTGATCGTCGAGATCTACCGGCGCAACGGACAGTGGAAGGCCCGCGCCGTCGGCCAGGGATACGCCAACGGCCTCGCGGGCATCGCCACGGACTTCGGAGTCACGGTGGAGGAGCCGGCCGCCCCGGCCCAGCCGGCGGCCCCCGCCCAGCCGATGACCCCGCCCCAGCCGCCGACGGCCGCCCCGGCCCCGCCCGTCTCCGCGCCCGCCGCGCCCGCGGCCCCGGCCACGCCTCCGCCGCCCGCGCCCGGCGCCGGGAAGATCAACCTCGACAAGGGCCGCGTCAGCCTCCAGAAGAACCAGACCGTCTCCCTGATCAAGGGCGGGCGCCCCCTGCTCTCCCAGATCCGGATGGGCCTCGGCTGGGAGCCCGCGTACCGCGGCAAGGACATCGACCTGGACGCCTCGGTCATCGCCTACGGGCCGCAGCGCAACCACATCGACAGCTGCTACTTCGGCAAGCTCCAGATCGTCGGCGGCGCGATCCGGCACTCCGGCGACAACCTCACCGGCGAGGGCGGCGGGGACG
Organism: Streptomyces sp. NPDC006372; assembly: GCF_040612515.1. Lineage (NCBI taxonomy): Bacteria > Bacillati > Actinomycetota > Actinomycetes > Kitasatosporales > Streptomycetaceae > Streptomyces > Streptomyces sp. NPDC006372. Next base: position 28,857 of record NZ_JBEXQJ010000062.1, read on the forward strand.
ACGAGGTCATCACCGTCGACCTCGGCCGTCTCCCCCAGGAGGTCACGGGTTTGGTCTTCACGGTCAACTCCTTCTCCGGCCAGAAGTTCACCGAGGTCGCCAAGGCGTACTGCCGCCTCCTGGACGGCATGACGGGCGAGGAACTGGTCCGCTTCGACCTCACCAGCGCCGAGCCGCAGACGGGCGTGATGATGGCCAAGCTGATCCGCCAGTTCTCCGGCGAGTGGGAGATGACGGCCATGGGCGACTTCGTGAAGTCGCGCACGGTGCGAGGAATGGTGAAGCCTGCGGCCCAGGCGCTGTGACAGGCCAGTTCCCCGCGCCCCTCAAGGGGCGCGGGGGACAGGGCGCCAACCCCCCCCCCCCCAAACCCCCCCACCCCCCGC